>CAVPWJ010000135.1:0-12500 GCA_963708955.1 uncultured delta proteobacterium | reverse complement strand
ATCTCGAGCAGGTGCGAAAGCAGGTCTTAGTGATCTGGTGGTTCCGTATGGAAGGGCCATCACTCAACGGATAAAAGGTACGCCGGGGATAACAGGCTTATCTCCCCCAAGAGTTCACATCGACGGGGAGGTTTGGCACCTCGATGTCGGCTCGTCACATCCTGGGGCTGGAGCAGGTCCCAAGGGTTCGGCTGTTCGCCGATTAAAGTGGCACGCGAGCTGGGTTCAGAACGTCGTGAGACAGTTTGGTCCCTATCCGCCGTGGGCGAAGGATACTTGAGGGGAGTTCTCCTTAGTACGAGAGGACCGGGAGGAACGCACCGCTAGTGTTCCGGTTGTGGCGCCAGCCGCATCGCCGGGTAGCTATGTGCGGAAGGGATAACCGCTGAAAGCATATAAGCGGGAAGCCCACCCCAAGATAAGGTATCCCTGGACCGCAAGGTCCCTAAAGGCCCCTCGAAGACGACGAGGTTGATAGGCCGGGTGTGGAAGCGTAGTAATACGTGAAGCTAACCGGTACTAATTGGCCGTGCGGCTTGACCACTATTTTTTCTCCGATCCACCGCGCTTTTTCGATCCTTCCCGTGTGTAATTGTCGAAACAATAGTTGGGTTTTTCGGTGGCTATAGCGGAGGGGTCACACCCGTTCCCATCCCGAACACGGAAGTTAAGTCCTCCAGCGCCGATGGTACTGCTGGGTCGCTCAGTGGGAGAGTAGGACGCCGCCGGATCTATTCAATAAAAAGGGGAGTTCGGTTTACCGAACTCCCCTTTGCTTTCTCTGATCAGCGATGTGCCTATCAGTTCAGCCGAACCACAACAATTCGGATTGGTGCTTGGTCTGCGAGAGACCCACGATTTCATTCAGTGCTTAAAATCTATCTTCTTGCCGAATGTAACCTCGCCCTTGTCGATACGCAACGAGAACCCGCATTCCGGACTGGTACATACCCACGCTTTGAAGAGAACCGAAGCGCCTTCTTGGCCGTAGTCCGAAAGGGGAATCAACGTTCCCTTGGTGCACTTCTGGCACTTCGGCCAATCCATCGCCACCTCCTTGAGAATCCCCTCGTGGCCAAAACGCGACGGCTCACCAATGCAAGCGGAGCAGTGTGTATCGGAACGACCGCGTGAAATCAAGCCGGATTTTGGACACATCGATTGGATGTGCAAAACGCCCCCGCCAGGAGTCGAACCTGGACTTCAGGTTCCGGAGACCTGCGTGATATCCTTTTCACTACGGGGGCTTGTTCGGCAGGCAGCCCACCAGCCCTATCACGAGTGATTTAGGCGGTCAATTGTTGCAACCGGCGGGGTCGGATCCGATCCTCCGCCGCGGAATGTTTTGCGTGCCTCGAGCGGTTGAGTAAGCGAATACTCTATGCAGAGTAAACTCAGAGCGCCGCGTGTCTTGTCTGCGGACGACTCGACGAGGGAGCTTCGCGTGCAGGCGCCGGCTAAAATCAACCTGCGCTTATGCATCGTGGGTAGGCGATCGGACGGATACCACCTTTTGGACTCGGCCGTGGTTCCGATCAGTTTGTTCGACGAACTGGTGATCCGTGGTGCGCGGAGCCCCTGCCCAGCGGTTGCGCTCAGCAGCTCTGAACGGGCACTCCCTGCCGACCCGGAAGCAAACCTGGCAGTGCGCGCCGCCAGGCTCTTTATGGACCGAACTGGAACCTCTATGGAGGTCTCCATTCAGCTCGACAAGCGAATCCCAATCGGATCGGGCTTGGGCGGAGGAAGCAGCGACGCGGCCGCGGTCCTCCTCGCACTGAATCGCTTGACCGGAAGTGCTGTCAGTGACCTTGAGCTTGCGCGGTGGGCTGCTCATCTAGGAGCCGATGTTCCGTTCTTCGTTTATCGCCGGCCGGCGCGACTGCGTGGTGTTGGAGAGATCATCGAGCCCTTGTCGTCCTTTCCCAGAGGGCATTTCGTCGTCGCCTTTCCGGGTATCTGCCTTTCGACCGCTGAGGTCTACATGAAATACGACGGTTCGTTGACAAACCGGGAGGTCGAACGTAGTATCCACCCTTTAAATCTCGATCGCACCCCACTGTCCCATTTTCTCATTAATGACCTTGAAGCCGTGGCGGTGCGTATCATTCCAGAGATAGCTTCACTCAAGCAGCGCCTCCGCGATCTGGGAGCCGTCGGCGCCTTGATGACCGGAAGCGGTTCGGCGGTGTTTGGTGTGTGGGACAACCAAGGCGAGGCGGCAACTGCCGCACAGCTGATGAATCAAGCGGGTATCTGGGCGCGTGCGGCGGAGGTTCTGACCTGCGCGCCGGAATTGTCATGGGCGGGGTAATGGGCGGTCGCCAAGTTGGTAAGGCACCGGACTTTGGATCCGGCATCGAAGGTTCGAGTCCTTCCCGCCCAGTGACCGACGACGCGGGGACACCTCAGTGAGGGACGAGATCCAGGTTTTCTCAGGCAACTCCAATCGCGCGCTTGCCGAAGAAGTTTGTGCTTGCCTCGGTGTGCGGCTGGGCCAAGCGCAGGTGCGGCGCTTCAGCGACGGAGAGGTCATGGTTGAGATCGGCGAGAACGTTCGCGGCGGCGACGTTTTCGTCCTGCAGTCCACCTGCACCCCCGTCAATGACCATTTAATGGAGTTGCTCCTGATGCTCGACGCTTTTCGCCGCGCATCGGCGCAACGCATCACAGCGGTGATTCCGTACTACGGATACTCACGGCAGGATCGGAAGGTTTCGCCGCGCGTGCCAATTAGCGCAAAACTCGTTGCCGATCTGATCACAGCTTCCGGTGCCTCTCGCGTGCTCACGGTTGATCTGCATGCCGGCCAGATTCAGGGTTTTTTTGACATACCGGTCGACAATCTATTCGCTACCCCGGTCTTGCTGAAAGACATGCAGGAGCAAGTCGGCAGTCGGCCGATCGCCGTGGTATCGCCGGATCCGGGAGGCGTCGAGCGCGCCAGGGCATTCGCGAAACGCCTTGATGCAACCTTGGCCATTATCGACAAGAGGCGGGCACGCGCCAACGAGGTCGCCGAGATGCGTGTGGTGGGTGATGTCGAAGGACAGACCGCCATCATCGTTGATGATATCGTGGACACTGCCGGCACGCTTGCCACTGCCGCGGGGGCACTGAAGGCCTCCGGAGCGACAGAGGTCATTGCCTGCTGCACCCATGCCGTGCTCTCCGGGCCGGCCATCGAGCGGATACAAGACTCGGCCTTGAGTAGTCTTGTAGTCACCGACACAATCCCGTTACGGCCTGCGGCTCTCGCGTGTAGCAAGATCAAGGTCCTGTCCGTGGCACGGCTCCTTGCCGAAGCGATCCGTCGCACGCATCGCGAGGAATCGATAAGCTCGTTGTTCTTCTAGTGAGTGTTGAGGGGCATCGCCGACCGACGCTAAGGACGGCGATCGCGGCACACCTCGATTCTTAGCGATTCGCAGAGTCGACGTCGTAGCACCTAGTGAAGAGGAGTGGATTCAAGATGGAAACTATCGAACTCAACGTTGAGCCCCGGCAGCAGACGGGAAAGGGGGCGGCGCGAAAGCTTCGCCGCGACGGCGGGGTGCCGGCGACCCTGTACGGCCGCAAACGTGCCGCCGTTGCCGTTGTCATCAATGCCAAGGAGTTCGAAACCCGAGTTGGCGCCCTCGAAGGGTCGTCTCATCTGTTGTCCCTCCGTTCTCAACAGGAAGACATCAACGGACGCCTGGCCTTGGTCAAGGACCTCCAGCGCCATCCAGTGTCGCGCTCCCTGGTGCACGCGGATTTCTACGAAGTCGACATGGCGACAAAACTCCGCATCCGAGTTCCGCTTCACTTCGTCGGTCGCGCTCAGGGCGTGGAGTTTGGTGGGGTTCTCCAACCAATTCGACGCGAGGTGGAAGTCCTGTGCCTGCCCAATGACATTCCGGAGTTTCTCGAGGTTGACGTCAGTCCGCTCGGCCTTCACGACGCGATTCATATGAGCCAACTGGCCCCACCGCAGGGTGTCGAGATCCCGTACGATTCGGACGAGGCGGTGGTCTCGGTCCTGCCGCCGGTGGTCGAGGAAGTGAAAGTCGCGGGTGCCGAGGCTGCAGCGGGAGCTCCGGCCGAGAGCGCCGCCGGGGCCGAAGCGCAGAAGGCCGAAACTCCCAAGGGGGCCTCCTGAACCAGTGGGAATCCGCGTCGTGGTCGGATTGGGCAATCCGGGGCGGCCATATGCATCGACGCGGCATAATGTCGGCTTCATGGTTGTCGAACATCTGGCCGCGCGGTGGAACATCGATCTGGGGGCGCCATCAGGGAGATTGCGAACCGGCACCGGCCGTGTGGCCGGAGCGCCGGCTGTCCTCGTTGAACCTCAGGAGTACATGAACCGAAGCGGAGAATCCCTTGGAAGCCTCGATGCGGGGTGGCGGGGCGCGGATCTGATTGTCATCTACGATGACATGGACCTCCCCGCCGGCCGGCTGCGTCTGCGGCGCAGTGGCGGCGCCGGGGGCCACCGCGGCGCGGCGTCGCTCATCGCGCATTTTGGGGCTGAATTCGATCGCGTTCGCATCGGTGTCGGCCGCCCTCTCTCGGGTATGGACCCGGCCGAGTTCGTACTGGCGGAAATGTCAGAGGCCGAACGCGAGTCCCTTCAAGACGGGATCGCGCTCGCCAGCGATGCGGTGGAGTCGATTTTGAGCGAAGGGATCGAACGAGCAATGGACCGGTTCAACCGCGCGGCGCCCATGCCGCTCACGTAAGTTGCGACGTCAGGAGAGCACCTATGATTATGAGACGCTACGAAACACTAATGGTCCTGCACCCGGAATTGCCGGAAGCGCAGACGCGGGAAACGATAGACCGCGCCAAGCGCCTCATCGAAGAGATGGGCGGACAAGTTCAGCAAATGCAGGAGTGGGGCATGCGCGAGCTCGCTTATCCGATTCGCAAGCTATCGCGCGGGTACTATGTGCTTGCGGAGTACACCGCGAGCGCCGATGTGGTGAAAGAGCTCGAGCGTACGCTGAAGATCGCCGACGAAATCCTGCGGTTCATCTCGGTGGCGGCCGCGACGATGAGTAAGAAGGATCGCTTGGCAAAGGCCAAACGTTCGAAAGAGCCGCAGCCAGACGATACCGACGTCGATCTGGACGCCGTGCTCGAGTAGGAGAGGGTCATGCGTGGAAGACGAACGACGAAGACGACAGCGACACGAGACGATCGGGGTGGATTCCGGCGCCGTCCGGGGCGGCGAAAGGTTTGCCGCTTTTGCGCCGATCGCGATGCTCGGATTGATTACAAGGACGCGCGCGGGCTTGGTAACTTTTTGAGCGAGCGCGGCAAGGTGATCCCGAGCCGCATTACCGGAACCTGTGCTCGCCACCAGCGACTGCTGACGACCGCGATCAAGCGCGCACGCGCCGTGGCGCTCCTGCCGTATACGGTCACGACAGTCTGAGGAATGGCCACCGCACGCGCACTGTTTCGCGCGGTCGTTTGCACGATTGTTTCGTGTGCGGTCGGCGTGCTCGGGCCACAGGGATGCGCGGTTGCCCTGGTCGGCCTGCCTCTGCCTGCCCTCGTCCTCGGCGGCTGGTTCGGGGGGGGGCTTACCGCTGCGTGCTGCATCGTGTCAGGAATGTTGATTGGTGCCGGCCTGAGCGTTCCGGCCGGTGCCTACTACCTGGCCCTTGTCGGTGTGCCAGCTGTCGCGACGGTGTGGGCCTTGCGGGCGGGATGCCGGATAGAGACTACAGCGGGTGTCGCCGTGGCCAGTGTGATCGCCTGCGGCGGTGCATTGCTCTGGGTGAGCTACGGCGACAGCGCGGCCATGTTGTCTGGAATGGCGGCAGGTGTCCGAGAAAGTTTCGATCTGTCCCTGGCCTTGTATAGGGACCTGGGCATGTCAGCCGATCGACTGGCCGAACTCGAGCTGCGCCGCGAAGAGGTGACTTCGTCGCTTTTCGAGACTCTTCCGGCCGCAATGGTGATTGCGAGCGGGGTCGTGTGGTTCCTCAACATCTTGGTGTCCACGCGGTGGACTGCGTGGCCCCAGGTGCAAGACTTGAAGCGTTGGCAAACGCCACCATGGTTTATTTGGCTGTTCATCGTCGCCGGGTTTCTCATGCTGGCGCCCCTTCCGCCGGTGGCGTTCGTGGCGCGCAACGTGTTCGGTGTGATGATGGCATTCTACTTCTTCCAGGGGCTCGCCATCGTCAGCTATTACCTCCAGCGTCTCGGCCTCCCGCGCGGACTGCGGGTGGCCAGCTATGCGGTGATCGCCTTGCAACAGATTGTCGCGGGGATAGTGCTCGTACTCGGAGTCTTTGATCTCTGGGGAGATTTTCGCCGACTCAGCGTCCATCCAGTGGACGCATCAGCCGGCTCGGATTCGGATTAGAAGAGGGAAACCATGGAAGTCATTCTACGTGAAGACGTGCAGCATCTGGGAAGTATCGGGGACCTGGTCAAGGTGAAGCCGGGCTACGCGCGGAACTTTCTCCTGCCGCGTGGCTTGGCCGTCATCGCCGACAAGCGGAATACCGGCGAGCTCGAGCATCAGCGCCGCATCGTGGCGGACAAACGCGAGCGAGTGCTGCGCGCAGCCCAGACCCTGGCGCAGAAGCTGGCGTCCCTCCGAGTGACGGTGCGCGCACGCGCGGGAGAAGAGGGGAAGCTGTTCGGTTCGGTGACGAACTTGGACGTCGAGAAGGCGCTGGCCGACCAAGGCGTGGCGATCGAGCGGCGCCGCATCCGACTCGATGATCCGATCAAGACGCTCGGCGACTACCGCGTCGGGGTCCAGCTGGGCGTTGGCGTGGTCGCCGAGGTGACGGTGAGCGTCGTAGCCGATGACTGAGCCGGACGATCAGTAGCCACCAGCGAGCTTGGAGTGATCCCAGCTCGAGACCCGGCGCGGGACGACTTTGATCGCGATGCGTTTGCGGGCTTGACTACGCATCGCGTCTTCGACGCCATCGGGCAGCGCGGCACCGGACATCTTCTCGTGAATGCGCCGGAGCAGACTCAAGCAGGTGTTCTCGTCGTCGACCAGCTCCGCGTCGCCGCGGATCAAGACACCCTTGAGGGTGTCGTACGTGACACCGGATTCGACGTGCAGCGCGACCTTCGGCTGGCGCCGCACGTTCAGCACCTTCTGTGACTTTCGATACGTCGTCATCCAGAGGGTTCCGTCCTCGTCGACGATGAACCACATCGCCACGGCGTGTGGATATCCGTGCGGTCCGTGCGTACAGAGCGTCAGCGTAGGGGCGGTCGCGATGTACTGCTGGCGCTCCTGTGAAGTCAGGGCGATCTGATCTCGACGGTTCACGGTCGCCTCCTACTGCCCGAGGGAATACAAGATCCCACCTTCCGTCCCGATGTATACCGTCCCATCGCTGCGCAGCGATGGCGAGGAATGACCGACGGGATGCTCGAGCTCGGTCGCCCAAAGCAGCGAAGGCCCCGTACCGGAATCGGCGACGGCGTATACGATCCCACAGGACGTCACCCCCGGAGTCTGGCATGCGATTCCGCCGGCAGCCGTGGTGTCTGGGCGTACGTCGGCACCGAAGACGACGACGTCGCTCGCCCCGCCCGTCGCAACCGCGGGGGACGAAAAGATCTGCGCGCCTGCGTCGAACGTCCAGCGAACGGCTCCGCTTGCGCGGTCAACCGCGTACAAAGTTCCGGCTTGATCGGCAACGTAGAGGCTCGGTGTGGCGCGAGTGTCGCCGCCGAGCGCCGGGGAAGCGAAAATCGGCGCGCCCGCCTGGAACGAAAAATCCTCGCGTCTTTCGCCGTGACCGATGTCCACGGAAAAAACCCGTCCCGCCTGGTCAGCGACGAACAATCGATCCGATGGCACATCCATGACGATGGCGGCCTGAACAGCCGCCGATGCAAAGAAGCTCCAACGCTGGCGCCCGCGCTGATCGAGAGCGCGAACCTGCCCATTGTTGGCGCCGAACACGATGATTCGGTCCTTGTCGTCCTCCGGGTCATTGACAACGGCTGCCGACGACTCTGTTGCTGTCGCGCTCAGGACGAACTTCACTCCTCCGTTCGGACAGACTGCCGAGAACGTTCCGCCGAGGTTGCCGACGTATATGGTCCCATCGCTCCCAATTCCCGGTGATCCAGACACGAAAGCTCCCAGCGTTGTCGCGTACCGAGCCGAGCCGTCGCTGCGAAATTGCACCAGAGTCCCCTCGCCCAGGGCGACTGCGAAAGGTCCCTCCTGACCAGTTGAGTCCTTGCCCATCACCGGACTGGCGGTGATCGCGCCAGTCATCGGTCGCAAGTCATCCTCGTCCAGCAGGAGTGGCGTACCTGCGTAGTCCAGAACGTATACGGTCCCGTCCGTCGATCCGAGCAGGATGCGGTCCGAGGCGAGGATGGGAGTATTCGCGATGGCGCCGATCGTGATCCCGGAACCGGGGAAGAGGCGCAGTGGCTCACCAGAGTTGACACTAAGATCGACGGCCGCTCGCCCCGTGTTTGCCGCATCGCGGTGGAACTTCGGCCAATCTGAATCGGCGAGCAAGAACTCGCCCGTCAGCTTGCAGCTCTTTCCCCCGCCCCCTGAGCTACAACTGCTGAGAGTCGCCGCGAGGCCAAATGCTGAAACGAGAAGAAGTGCTTTCCGGGTCATGAGATCTATGAGCCAATCGCGTACAGTACGCCGTTCGAAGTGACATAGATGTTTCCGTCGCGGTCGATCACCGGCGAGGAGAGCGGGTTGCCGTTGCCAACGTTGATGCAGCCGCTCTGCCACGCGGGATCATCAGGAACCGTCCCATCGAGGGCGCGTGCGCAGAGCCGCCCATCTGCGCTGCCGACGACGGCGAAGAGATCCCCAGCGATGGCTGGCGACGATTCGACTGGAACCGTGCCGGTCGTCAGCGGCAATGGCACGGGTGGCGCATCGCATGTCTGGCCCGACGGGCAATCCTCGGGGAAGGTGCAGCTCTTATCGGAGTCGGTCCCGGAGCACAGCTTCTCCACCAACTCCAGGCCACTGGAATCGCGCAGCCCATACAGCAGGCCCGTCTGATCCACCACGTACACGACCGGTTCAATCGTTCGGTCGCCGTCTAACTCGTCGATGGATTGCGATACGAAGGCGGGAGATCCGAGAATGGGATTCTGCGCCTGAAAGCGCCACTTGACAGAACCATCGGGGTTGTTGGCCAAGACCATGCCTCCGGCGCCAACCGTATAATTCGTGAGGGCTACCGCAGGGGACGTGAGCAGATCGTCTCCACCCGTTGCCACGCCAACCGCGCTGCGCCACAGTTGTCGCCCGGTCAGGTCGAGTGCGTAGAGAAAGCTGTCCGGGGCGGTGAGCAGCACCATTGCCCCAGTGCTTATGGCCACAGTGCTCGTGAGTGCATCCATCAACCCGGGGCTGTTCGGGAAGCGCCATTTCGTGCTGCCGTCGCCATTGAGGGCCACGAGTTGACCATCATCGGTGCCGACGAAGACCGATAAGAGGTTCAGGTCGGAAGGGTCGATCAGCACTTGGGGTGAGGAACGTACCGGGGCTGAGGGCACTTTGCTCGGATGCGAGGCCCAGAGACAAGTGAAGGCCGAGTTGTTGTCGTCGTGAATGGCGAAAACGAATCCGCTTGCCGCGGCGATCACGAGGTCATCGTTTGCGGTTACGACCGGGCTCGTGACGATCGCGCCAACCGGGATACAGGTGTCGGACGCTGTGGTGCACGGGATGGCGCCGTCTGCAATGTTGCAGTAACGGAACCGCCAGCGCTCGCTGCCGGTATCGGTCAGCGACAACAGTCCGTCACTCGTTCCCACGTAGACGAGTCCGCCGTCGCCGAGTGCCGGAGAAAGCGGATGAGCGGTGACGCTGCCCAACGCGACGGAAAAGCGCACCTGCGCCTTGTTGTCCTCAATCGTCCCGATGCCGAGACCGGAGTTGGAGTTGTCGTGGCGCAGGGAACTCCACGGCGTAAGCGGAATCAGTTCTCCACCACCTCCGCCGCCGCTCGAACAACCGCTGGCGAGAAGGAGTGCGGACAGCAACCATCTGTGCAACATCGCTGCCGGGCTTGTCACAGACGACCGCAAAACTCAATCCGCGTTCCAGCCGGCGGGGCGGCGCGCGAGCATCCGTGCGAGAAAGGCGGGATCTCCGTCTGCTTCGAACCGCCCCTCCTCGTACACGAGTAACTCGAAGTCGGCGAAGGCGGCGGCCAACTCGCCGCGCTCGAGCAGGAAATCTGGATTGCGCGGATGGCCGATCTGCATCTGATCGCGCAGGAAGGTCTCGAAAACCAACACGCCGTCGTCGCGCAGGGCCGACTTGATTGCGGGCCACAGCTCGCGGTGCAAGTAGCGGATGTTGACGACGACGTCGTACCGGTCCTGCTGCAGAGTCCACTGGTGCAGGTCTGCTTGAATCAGGCGGACGGGCAGCGCGTCGGCGCGCGCGGCCGCGCGCGCTCTGGCCAGGCCGGCGAACGAAATGTCCACAGCCTCGACTGAGAATCCGTGCCGAGCCAGCTCCAAGGAGTTGCGTCCATCGCCGCTGGCCAGGTCGAGGGCGATGCCCCGCGGTAAGCGATCGATGTGGTGGTGGAGGAAGGCCGAGGGGGCCTTGATCGGCGCCGATCCCACCGATCCCCAACGGGCATCCCAACGGCTGCGGTCGTTCATGAGCTCGCCGGTTTCTCCCGCACGACGCGCGCCAGCACCAGAACGTCCACCTGCCTCGCTCCGGCTCGCCGCAATACGTGTGCGCACTCATCGGCAGTCGCGCCGGTCGTGTAAACATCGTCCACCAGCAGGATGCGTCGATCTCGAACCGCCCCCACGTCTGCCACGGTGAACGCACCGTTCAAGTTGCGGCGTCGACTCGATTCGTCCAAACCGACCTGCGAAACCGTGGCGCGGGCGCGGCGCAAAGCGAAGGGATCCAGCCGGATGCCGGCGCGCGCCGCCAATGGCTTGGCGAGAAAGAGCGCCTGATTGAACCCGCGCCAGCGCAGCCGTGAGATGTGGAGCGGGACGGGAACGACGATGTCGTGAGGCAATGGCAACGGGCAGCGCTGGGCGAGCAGCGACCCCAGCACGGGGGCAAGTGTGACGTCGTGAGAGTACTTGAATTGGTGCAGAGCGCGTGCGACGGGGCTGGCGACCCCCGCCGATCCGCCGTAGACGGTGCAAGCGCGCGCCTGGTCGAATCGGGGCCTGCGCGCCAGGCAACGGGCGCAGGGGTGGTCGCGGTCGGTGGCCGTGGCGAATGGGACTCCACAGATCGGGCACAGGGGCGAGCGGATCTCTGGCGTATGTGCCAGGCATGGAACGCACAATTCCCGCACCCGCGTCGGGGCGTCGCAAGCGGGGCAACGCGGCGGATAGAGCAGGTCCAGCGTCCAGCGCGCGAGCTGCATGGCGGCATCGTAAGGAACACACCCCGGAGACACAACTTCCCTCGCCCGCCTCGCGCGGCTATGCTCCGCCCCATGCGATGTCGGTTGTGTGGAGACCGCGTTCTTTGGTGGCGGCGGCGTTGTACGGACTGCCGCAAGCTGTGGTCGGCGTGGGAAACCCAACGGTCTTCCGGCATGCGGGCCCTCCTCGCGGCCTTGCACGGAACCGGCGCGACGCCCGACAAGATCGAGCGTTTCCTCAATGCCGAACCGCAGCGCGGGGCGGGCACGGTGCGCGACCAGATGGCGGCCGAGATGTCCAATCAGCTGCTCGATGCACTGGGACAGCCCGGCGCGATGAGCGGGGGGCAGGCACGGCGCTTGCGTGAACGCGGTGCCTGGCGCGACCTTGATCGTCGGCCGCCCGACGTAAACAACTTTGACTGAGTACCTCCCTCCGTACTAAACTTCGCGCGGGTCTGGTGCTCCGGCATGTTCAAACGCTTCATGATCGGTTTCGTGCTCGGGATCGGGCTGATGTACTGGTACATCCATTACAGCGGAGAGGCGGCTTCCGGCACCTTTCAATGGATGGAACGCTCAGCCTCGGGATATCGAGGCGACCGGGCCCACCAAGCCGTTGAGAGGGAGCTGGGTTCGTCCAATCCCTGAGGTGGCCGACCGCCATTTGGCGGTCAGGCTTCGTCAGGAGGCGCTGTCTGGATTTCGCGCGAGACGCCTCCCGGAGGTGATAGGAGTACCGCCATGGAACTACCCGTCATGCAGCGGCTCAAAAAGGAGCTCGAAGAGCTCAAGTTCGAGCTGAAGACCAAGCTGCCCAAAGAGCTGGAGACGGCGCGGGCACACGGCGATCTGCGCGAAAATGCGGAGTACAAGGCGTGCAAAGAGCGTCAGGAGTATCTCAACGCGCGAATCGCCCAGATGGAGCAGCGCATCCGGGACTTGTCTCTGTATTCCGTCCATTCGATTCCCCAGGCCGCCGTCGGTTACGGAAGCAAGGTGACCTTAGAGAGCCTCGACGGCGGCGAGGCTCAGATCTTCGAGATCGTCTTCCCGGAAGAGGTCGACGCAGCTGCCGGCAAGATCTCAATGGTTTCGCCCATCGGTCGGGCGTTGCTC
>CAVPWJ010000134.1:0-28978 GCA_963708955.1 uncultured delta proteobacterium | reverse complement strand
CCACGGTCACATCCGAATCGGGCACTTCGGGATCGTGTTTGAACAAGCTGACGAAGCCAAATGACTTGTACAGCGGTAGGAAAAATTCAGCATAGACGCGACCCAGCATGCCGTTGATGGCCTTGCCTTTGGCTTCTTTATCCGTTTCAGCAACATACACTTCGCGTGCAATCCGCCATTCACTGCGGGAGGCCTCGCGCCCGGCAGATTCCGCGCCGGCAACGACCGCCTCCCAGTGGGTTTTGAGATAACCGTTACTCAGCGCGATACTCATCGGTATAAAGCCATTCGCTCCAGCGATCTTCAGGGTTTCTGAGCCTGGCGAAATGCCCGCGATACCGATTGGTGGATGTGGCTGCTGAAAGGGTTTGATGTGGAACCTGAGCGCACCGTCGAGCATCGTGTCGATACGGTTGACCGTCCAGTAGTCGCCTTTGAATTCAAACGGTTCTTCGCTCGCCCAGAGTTTCAGAATAATGTCCAAGGCCTCTTTGGTCATCCGACGGTTCTCACCACCTACCCCATCCACGTTAAACATTTTCCAATCGCTGGGCAGCCCACTTGCCCCAACTCCGAACATGAAACGTCCCTGGGCCATATGGTCCAGAAAAGCTACTCGGTGGGCCAGCTCGACTGGATGGTGATAGGGCAGCAGATGTGCGCCTGAACACAGCTTGATGTTCTTTGTACGTTGTAAGCCTTGCGCAATCAGCAGATCGGGGGCCGGATTTGGCTCCCACGGAGCGGTAAAATGCTCGCCGATCCAGGCTTCACAGAAACCTAATCCGTCAACCAGATCCAGATGGTCGAGGTCCCACTGACACCCATCGAATAGACTTCTTTCGGGTGGATGCGAAGGCATCATAAACACGCCAGCTTTCATATTTCCCCCTTAACACACGTCCTGCTCCCACTCTGACCATCGTCCGGAGGATAACTGCAAGCGGCCGAAAGCTACCTAACCTGCGATCGCGGGTGCACGCCGTGCAAGCAGAGCAAGCGCCGCGAACGAGCATACTCCGCCGAGCACGAACACGAGGCCGTAGCCTGCGGCCTGGGCCACATAGCCGAGCGCGAGCGAACCGAACGAGAAGCCAACGTTGAAGGCGCCGTTGTAGACGGCCATCACCTTGCCGCGCACATCGTCCTCCGCGCCGTCGACGATCACCGCGTTCAGGGCGGGATAGAAGAGGCCGTGCGCGAGCCCAAGCAGCGCGCCGATCCACCAGAAGCTCATCGCGCCGAGCAGAACCATCGCGATCGGCGACACGCCATAGATCGCGAGCGCGAACCGCGCGACCTGCAGCCGCCCGAGCCGGTCCGCAACGCCGCCGAAAAGACCGCGCACGATCACCGCAGCGATCGAATACGCGACCAGGAAATCGGAGACGCGCGAGATGCCGAGCGAGAGCGCGTACGGCTGGTGAAAGGTGAACATCGCCCCGAAGGTGACTCCGGCGAGGCCCGAGACGAGCAGGATCGGAGTCATGCCCGGCCGAGCGAACACGCTGCGCAGCCCGGGGATCTCGCGCGTCTCGCCGCGGGTGTGCGGACGCTCCCGCACCGCGAGCAGGAGAAGCCCGGAGAGCGCCGCCATGCCGGCCGTGGCGGCGAAAACCGCGTCCCAGCCGGCGACGTTGGCGAGCCACTCCGAAGCGGCCGGCGCGAGCGCGCTCGTCGAGACCGTCATCACGCCGAAGATTCCGAGCGCCTGACCGAGGCGGCGAGGCGGCGCGAGATCCGCAGTTAGCGTCGAAGCCGCGACGAAGAAGAGCGTGAAAGCGAAGCCGTGCGCGACGCGCAGAAAGACGAGCCAGGGTCCGAGCGAGTCCACCGCGAGAAAGCCCGCGGCGGTCAGCGTCATCAGCGCGGCGCCGACGAAGGCGAACGGCAGGCGCCCGCGTCGATCGACCCAGATGCCGACGAAGCCGACGAGCGCTACGTTTGCGAACCAGGTGAGCGAGGAGATCCCGCCAATCTCGGAGGGATTCGCGTGCAGCTCGAGCTCCAGGTACTTCGGCAGCAGGAAGTACGCCGAGTGGGCGAGGCCGAACACGAGCGTTGCGGCGAGCAGCGCCGCGAACTCGGCCGTGAACACGGGCGGGTCTTCGAGCTCGCTCGTGTTCACGGCCGACACGGTACACCATGATAGCGTGTCCACGTAATGCTTGTGCTCAGGGGGCTGCGCATCTGGAACGGCACGAGCGACCCGCTCGAGCCGTATCGCGCGACGCTGCACATCGAGGGCGAGTGGATCGAGGCGTTGGGCGCGACGACTTCGCCGGGCGCAAACGACGAGACGACTGGACGGGGCAATGGGGTCAGACAACCTTTTCGGCAACGGCTTCCCCTTGCACTGCGAAAAAGTTGTCTGACCCCACAAGAACCTCCTGGCGAGAAGAACCAAAGCGTCGGAGGCCATCGGCTCGAGGATCTCCGCGGCGATGAAGCCGAAGAGCAGCGGGGCGGCGGCCGGGAACGTCATCGAGCTTCAGCGGTGACGCGCGGGTGTGTCGGTTCCGGCGCGGTTCTGCCAACCTTTGCCGGAGTCGGACGGAGCCGAAGTTCCTCAAGCGGGAGGAATACGTCGTCACCGAACACAACCTCGCGCTGCTCCGGTTCCTCAAGCAGCAAAGCTCCCTCTACGACCTCATCCGCACGCACGTCGAGCTACGCGTCGTGAGGTCGGCCAGTCAGGGTCTCGAAGCGATGACCCGGAGCCTGCGAGCTCATTGAGCTCTGTTGCCACTTCTGGCAATATGCCGAAGTGGTTACGACGAACGTACCAGCGGTAGTCCTGAAGCCGATCCGCTGGATCGCAAGCAGCAGGGCCGACCTCCAGAAGCTGCCGGGCGACGTTCGCCGGAAGGTTGGTTACGCACTCTACTTCGCACAACGGGGCGACAAGCACGAAGCCGCAAAGGCTCTCAAGGGATTCGGGGACGCGGCCGTGCTCGAAGTCTTGGAGGATTGGGACGGGAACACCTATCGCGCCGTCTACACGGTGCGTTTCGCGGGCACCGTCTACGTCCTCCACGTCTTCCAAAAGAAGTCCAAGCGCGGCGCGGCGACGCCGCCGCGCGACTTGGCGCTGATCCGATCGAGGCTCAAGCTCGCCGAGCAGGAAGCTCGAGAGCGAGAGGAGGCATGATGGCACGCAGGCGAAAGATTCGAATCGAAGAAGGGAGCGGCAATGTATTTGCCGATCTCGCCCTCGACAATCCGGAGGAGGAGCTGCTGCGGGCGGAGCTCGTACTGCAGCTCGTACGCGCGATCCGCCGGCTGGAGATCACTCAGGCCGAGGCCGCGAAGCGCCTTGGAGTCGACGCGGCGAAGATCTCCGCTCTAGTCAACGGAAAGCTGGCGGGATTCTCCATCGAGCGACTCTTCCGTTACCTCACGCTGCTTGGGCAGGACGTGCGCGTCATCGTATCGCCGAGCACCGCTCGCCGCCGGCGTGTTCGCGGTCGACTCCAGGTCGAGGCGGCTTAGACTGAAGTTCCCCGCTGGTTCGAGCGGAATCCTCTGATGATTCGTGGGGATAGCGAAGGGAGCAATGGGGTCAGACAACTTTTTCGGCAACGGCTTCCCCATGCACTGCGAAAAAGTTGTCTGACTCCGTAAGAACCTCCTTTTGGCAATCCTCACGCCATGGCGCTGATCGTGCTGCGAAAACGTGCGAGCGCCAGCCCGAACAGGACCGACCCGATCGCGGCGATGGCGACGAACTGCGGCCAGACGACGGCCAGGCCCGCGCCGCGATAGAGGATCGCCTGGGCCAGCATGACGAAGTGCGTGTTGGGCGCGGCCAGCATGAGGTACTGGACGATCTCCGGCATGCTCTCGCGCGGTGTCGTGCCGCCGGAGAGCATCTGCAACGGCAGCAGCACCAGCATCAGCAGCAGGCCGAACTGCGGCATCGAGCGGGCGATCGTGCCGAGAAAGATGCCGAGCGAGGTCGTGGCGAACAGGTGCAGCGCGGCGCCGGCCAGGAACAGCGCGAGCGAGCCTTCGATCGGCACGGCAAGCAGCCCCTGCACGACGAACACGAGAGCGAAGGCGCAGACGCACGAGCACCACCAGGCCCATCGCCCAGACCTTGCTGGTCATGATCTCGAAGGGCGTGACCGGCATCACCAGCAGATGCTCGATCGTGCCGTGCTCGCGCTCGCGGATCAGCGCCGCGCCGGTGAGCACGATGGAGAGCATGGTCACGTTGTTGATGACCTCCATAATGGCGCCGAACCAGGATTTGTTCAGCGGGGGATTGAAGCGCGCCCGCAGGGCGAGATCGACCGGCGAGGTCGCGACCGTCGCGATAGCGCTTGCGCGAAGGCGTTCACCTCGTCGCTGACGATGGTGCTGGATGTAGCCGCTGCCGGTGAACGCCTGGCTCATGCGGGTGGCGTCGACATTGAGCTGGATCGTCGGTCGGCGCCCGGCCAGCAGGTCGCGCTGGAAATCGGGCGGGATGTCGAGGGCGAAGGTGTCGAGGCCGGCGTCCATGCGCGCGTCCATTTCCGCCTGCGTGATCATCGCCGGCCGGCTGAAATAGGGCGGATAGAAGGCGCTCGCGATGCGCGCCGACAGCGGCGAGCGGTCCTCGTCGACGATGGCGATCGGCGCCCTGTTGAGCGTCTCGGGCATCGCCGTCGCTTTTTGATAGATCGAAAAAGTGAAGGCGTAGCCGATCAGCACCAGCATGATCGGGATCGCGCGCCAGGCTGCGCAGCTCCTTGACGCCGAGGTGCAGGATATTGGCCGATCGCGCATGGCTCAGGCCTCCTGCTTTTTCAACAGGGCCAAGGCCGCTCCCAGCAGGATCGGCACGGCCAGAACGAGCGGCCAGAAAGGAGGCGTGCAGGTCATGGAAGAGCGAGCCCTTTGGAAAAGGTGCCGCGCGTGATGGTGAGGTAATGCGAGGTGGGATAGATTTCGCCGATCAGCCGTCCCATTCCTTCGAGCGAGGACACGGGATCGATCATCCCCGAAAACTGCACGGCGGGCATTATGGTCAGCACCGCGGTTCCGAAGATCGCGGCGATCTGGCTGCGCATGAAGGTCGAGATCAACAGGCCCATCGCCGTGGACGCCGCGACATAGAGCAATGACGCCGCGGTCAAAGTGAGCAGGCTGCCCTTCAGCGGCACGCCGAAGAAGAACACCGCGAACAGCAGACAGCAGCAGGAAATTGACCATTCCGAGCGCGACGTAGGGTAGCTGCTTGCCGAGCAGGAACTCCAGCCGCGTGGCGGGCGTGACATAGAAATTGATGATCGAGCCGAGCTCCTTCTCGCGCACCACGCTGAGCGCCGTCGAGCATGGCCGGGATCAGCATCAGCAGCAGCGGGATCACCGCCGGGACCATCGCCACCAGGCTCTTGACGTCCGGGTTGTAGCGAAAGCGGGTCTCCAGATTCGCCAAGTCTGCCAGCGCGTCCCCAGAGCCGGCCTCGCGCGCCTTGGTCGCCAGCCACTGGGCATGCATGCCCTGCACGTAGCCGCGGACCGTCTCGGCGCGGGTCGGCATGGCGCCGTCGATCCAGGCGCCGATCTCGACCCATCGGCCGCGGGCGAGGTCGCGAGCGAATCCCGGCGGAATCTCGATCGCCAGGTTCAGCTTGCCTGCGCGCATCCGCCGGTCGAGGTCGTCATAATCGGCGATCGGCGGCTGCTCGATGAAGTAGCGGGAGCCGGCGACGTTGAGCGTGTAATCGTGGCTGGTGGTGGTCTGGTCGCGATCGAGGACGGCAAAGCTCAGATCCTCGACGTCCAGGCTGATACCGTAGCCCATCACGAACATCAGTATGACGCTGCCGAGCAGCGCCAGCGTCAGGCGGATCGGGTCGCGGCGCAGTCCAAGCGCCTCGCAGCGCGCGTAGCTGACCGCGCGACGGGGATCGAAGAAACGCCGCCATCCGCGGAGCCCGGCATCGGCAATCGTCGCCCCGTCCCGTGCGAGCGAGCTCGTCCGCTCGAACTTCGGGGGGCTTTCGCCGGCTTCGGCCTTGGCGCTTGCCTCTTCGAGATAGCCGATGAAGGCGTCTTCCAGCGTCAGTGCGCCACGCAGCTTCGTCAGGGCCGCAGGCGTATCGCTGGCCAGCACCCGACCGGCGTGCATCAGCGAGATGCGATCGCAGCGCTCGGCCTCGTTCATGAAATGGGTCGAGATGAAGATGGTCACTCCGTCGCGACGCGACAGCTCGACCAGCATGCGCCAGAAGGCGTCCCGCGCCACCGGATCCACGCCCGAGGTGGGCTCGTCGAGGATCAGCATCTCGGGCTGGTGAATCATCGCCACCGCCAGGGACAGGCGCTGGCGGTGGCCGAGCGGCAGCGCATCGGGCAGCGCATCGACGACCCCGGCCAGATCGAACCGCGAGACCATCTCCTCGACGCGGCGCGGGATATCCTCGGCCGGCACGTGAAACAAGCGCGCATGCAGATCCAAGTTCTGCCGCACCGTCAGCTCGGAGTAGAGCGAGAAGGACTGCGACATGTAGCCCACGCGGCGCCGGGTCTCGAGGTCGTGCGGGTCGACCGCCTTCCCGAACAGCCAGGCCTGGCCCTCGCTCGGCGGCAACAGGCCGGTCAGCATCTTCATGGTCGTGGTCTTGCCGCAGCCGTTGGAACCGAGGAAGCCGAAAATCTCGCCGCACCGGATACGGAGGCTCACATGATCGACCGCGATGAAATCGCCGAAACGCATGGTCAGATCCTGCGCTTCGATGGCGATCTCGCCGTCGGCCTCGGCCGAGCGCGGCGGAATCTCCACAGGTCGGTAGTTCCGGCGCTTCTCTTCCGGCAACAGGGCGATGAAAGTGGCCTCCAGTGCCCGTGTGCCCGTGTGCGCGAGCAACTCGCCGGTGTTCCGGTGGCCAGCACCCGGCCGGCATCCATCGCCACCAGCCAGTCGAAGCGCGCCGCCTCCTCCATGTAGGCGGTCGCCACCAGCACGCTCATGCCGGGCCGCTCGGCGCGGATGTGCGCGATCAGCTCCCAGAACTGCCGCCGCGAGAGCGGATCGACGCCGGTGGTGGGCTCGTCCAGGATCAGCAGGTCCGGATCGTGGATCAGCGCGCAGCACAGGCCGAGCTTTTGCTTCATGCCGCCGGAGAGCTTGCCGGCGGGCCGGCCGATGAAGGGCGCGAGCCCCGTGGCTCGGGTCACTTCCTCGATGCGCCGCGCCCGTTCGCCGCCATCGTGCCCGAACAGGCGGCCGAAGAAATCGATGTTCTCGAACACGGAGAGCGTCGGATACAGATTCTTGCCGAGCCCCTGCGGCATGTAGGCAATGCGCGGACAGACCTTTCGGCGGTGGCGGGCTTCGGCCATGTCGCCGCCAAGCACTTCGACCTGCCCGGCTTGGATGATGCGGGAGCCGGCGATCAGCGCCAGCAGGCTGGACTTACCGACGCCGTCCGGGCCGATCAGGCCGATCATGCCGCCCGCCGGGATGTCGAGACCAATATCGGCGAGCGCGCGCACCTTGCCATAGCGCAAGGTCACATTCCGCAGGCGGGCCACCGGCGCGGCATCTGCGCCGTTCCCGGCGATCGGGGACGGGTTCCGGTTCATTGCGGCAACCTGCCCCTCAACTCAGACGACCAGTCCGTTTGCGGATCGAGCCGCACATAGGCCATGCCCGGCAGGCCGGTCTTGACCGGGGGACGCAGCACGTAGCGGCTGGCGGCGCATCCGTGGATCGAGCGCGTTCACTATTCGTCGCTCGTCACCGCCCCCGAGCAAAAGCGAATCCGCAACGCGCAGTGCGAATTCCCGGGCTCGCTGATGGCGCTCGAGATCCGTGGCGGCAAGGCGGGCACGTTCGAGTTTCTCCGCTGGCTGAAGATCGCGCGCAACACCGTGAGCCTCGGCGGCGTCGAGACCCTGGCCTGCCATCCGATGACCACGACGCACAGCGAGCTTTCGGCCGCCGAGGTGGCACAGGCGGGCATCACCGAGGGCCTGGCGCGGGTGACGATCGGCACCGAGCACTGGCGGAACCTCTCGCCGATGGCGAGCAGGCGCTCGGGCCCGTGACGGCGAAACCGGCGGACGCCATCAGCCCGTCGGAGACCCGGCGAGGATCGCCAGCACATGGTCGTGAATCCGGCCGTTGGTGACGACCGCCGACCCCCCGTAGATCGTCGGCCTCCCGGCGAAGTCCGTCATCCGCCCCCCGGCTTCCTCCACCAGGATCTTGAGCGGAGCGAGATCCCACGGCTTGACGTCGAGCTCGAGCATCGCTTCGCTCCACCCGCGGACGACCGCCGTGCTGCCGAGATAATCGCCGTAGCCGCGCTGCCGAGCCGTCGCCTCGACGAGCCGCTCGAGCGCCTGCCATCGGCCCTGGCGCCGGAAGATCTTGAGGCCGCCGAAGCTCACCATCGACCTCGAGAGCCGGTCGACGTCGCTCACTCGCAGGCGCTTGCCGTGCTCGTCGAACGCCCCTTCCCCCTTGGCCGCATACAGCAGCTCGCCGGTGGCGGGAGCGTGCACCACGCCGGCGGTCACTTCGCCGTCCTCCTCGAGGCCGATCAGCGTCGCAAAGAAGGGAATCCCGCGGACGAAGCTCTTGGTGCCGTCGATCGGATCGATGATCCAGCGCTTGGCCGCTCGTCCAACCTCTTCGCCGAACTCTTCGCCGCACATTCCGTACTCGGGGAAGCGCTCCCGCAGGATCTCGACGATGCGGAGCTCACAAGCGCGATCGGCTTCGGTGACCGGCGAGCGGTCCTGCTTGATCTCGACGGCGAGGTCGGTGCGAAAGAAGCGCTGGGCGATTTCTCCCGCGGCACGCGCCGCGACGATCGCGGCCTCGACATGCGCGTTCATGACCTCCACTTAACCCGATCCGCGGGCAAAGTCGAAACCGCGGGCCCGGTCTGCGCTCGCCGCGGGAGTACCGCCGCAGGCGGCCCGCGGCGCATTTCCCTCTTCGCCGAGGATCCTCCTCTGCACACGAGGCCTCGACTCCGGCTCGCTAGCCGATGCCCAGCTTCTCGCGGCCTTCCAGCGAGATCATCTGCGGGCTCCACGGCGGATCCCAGACGATCTCCACCCACGCCTCGGACACCTCGGGAAGCGTCTCGATCTTCTGCTGCGCGTCGGCGGCAATCGTCGCCCCCATGCCGCATCCCTGGGCGGTCAGGGTCATCTTCACGCTGACGGCGGCGCCGCCGCCCGCCGCTCGGCCGACGCGCAAGTCGTAGACCAGGCCGAGGTCGACGATGTTGACCGGGATCTCCGGGTCGTAGCAGGACTTGAGGGTCTCCCAGATCTGGCGCTCGAGATCTCCGGCCTCCGGGGCCGGTTGCGCGGGCCGCGGCGCGGCCTGCACCTCGAGGCCGATCGCGTCCGCGTCCTCGCCGGCCAAGCGCACGAGGACGCCGAGGCGCGGCACCTGGAGGGTAAACATCCCGCCGAGCGACTGCGTGACGGTGGCCTCGGTCCCGCGCGGCAGCGTGAGCCGGTGGCCGGCGGGGATCTGCACGACCTCGCAGTCGCGGGTGAATTCGACGCGTTCTCCAGCTTGGCTCATGACGAGTTTCCTCCTCGGCGATCTCCGAATCTAGCGCCCGCCGCGCACTCTGTCATCGGCCCCGCGTCTCCAGGCTGGATCGCCACCGGCGTGCCGAGCGCGACTTGCGCGAACGGCTCTTCCATCGCCTAGTTCCGCCGTCGAAGTCCCGTTGACTTTCACCGTGCGCGCAGACCTTATCCTGAATGCGATCATGAGCAAGCGCAACGGTCGGGCCATCGTCACGGCGCGAGCCCTCAGCAAGACGTACGAAGGACGCGCGGTCGTCGACTCGATCGACCTCAGCGTCCAGGCCGGCGAATGCTTCGGCATCCTCGGGCCGAATGGTGCCGGCAAGACGACGACGCTGCGCATGCTGATTGGCGGCACGCCGCCGAGCGGCGGCCTGCTCGAGGTTCTCGGCTTGCCGATCCCCGAGCAGGCGCGAGCGATGCGCCGTCGCATCGGCGTGGTGCCGCAGGGCGACAACCTCGACCCCGACTTCACCGTCACCGAGAACCTTGCGGTGTACGGCAGCTATTTCGGCATCTCCTCCCGCGCGGCGGCGGGGCGCATTCCCGAGCTGTTGTCCTTCGCCGCTCTCGAGTCGAAGGCCCACGCCGCGATCAGCACGCTCTCCGGCGGCATGCGCCGGCGGCTGATCCTCGCCCGCGCGCTCGTCAACCAGCCCGACCTGCTCGTGCTCGACGAACCGACGACGGGCCTCGATCCGCAAGCTCGGCAGCTCATCTGGCAGCGCCTGCGCTCGCTGCTCGGGCAGGGAAAGACGCTGATCCTCACCACGCATTACATGGAAGAGGCCGAGCGGCTGTGCGACCGGCTGGTGATCATGGACCACGGCCGCATCCTGGTGAGCGGCAGCCCGCAGGCGCTGGTTCGCGACCAGGTGGAGCCCCAGGTTCTCGAAGTCTACGGCGAAGGCGTCGAGCGCTGGCTCGACAGCCGCGGCCGCGGGCTCTGCGGACGCACGGAGCAGGTCGGCGAGACGGCCTTCTGCTACGCGCACGACGAGAAGCCGCTGCTCGACGATCTGCGAGGGCGCCCCGAGCTCCACTTCCTGCATCGTCCCGCCAACCTCGAAGACGTGTTCGTGAAGCTCACCGGCCGGGAGCTGCGCGACGGATGACGCTTGCGGCGCCTAGTCTGCGCTGGGTCGCGGTGTGGCGGCGCCACCTGCTGGTGTGGCGGAAGCTATCGGTGCCGTCGTTGCTCGGCAACTTCGGCGATCCGCTGCTCTACCTGCTCGCGCTCGGTTACGGGCTCGGCCGCTTCGTGGGCTCGATGGACGGCATGCCCTACATCACGTTTCTCGCCGCCGGGATCGTCTGCTCGAGCGCGATGAACACCGCGACGTTCGAAGCGCTCTACTCGGCCTTCACGCGCATGACCACGCAACAGACCTGGGCGGGCATGCTGGCCGCTCCGCTCGACGTCGACGACATCGTGCTCGGCGAGATGACGTGGGCGGGGACCAAGAGCCTGATCAGCGCCGCCGCGATCCTGGTGGTCGCCGCGGCGCTCGGCATCGTACACAGCCCGCTCGCGCTGCTGGCGCTGCCGGTCGCCCTGCTGGTGGGGATCTGCTTCGGCGCGATGGGGCTCGTCGTCACCGCCGTCTCCAAGAGCTACGAGTTCTTTCTCTATTACGTGACGCTGGTGGTGACGCCGATGATGCTCTTCTGCGGCGTGTTCTTTCCGCTACAGGGGCTCCCGCCCGCTTTGCAGTGGGTGGTGGCGGCTCTACCGCTCACCCACGGCGTCGAGATTATCCGGCCGCTGATGACTGGCCAGTGGCCGCATCGCCCCGTGCTGCACCTGGCGATGCTGGTCGCCTACGCGGCGGTTTCCCATCGAGCGGCGACGGTGCTGGTGCGGCGCCGGCTGCTCGCCTGAAGGAGGAGGAGCGAGGCGATGAACGGGATCGCCGGATGCTGCGACGCGAAGTTCGCGGCGAGGCGTCGGCGCCTACGCCTCGCCGGCAGCGGCGCCGGCGGAAAAACTCGGCAGCGGCGCCAGCTCGGACGGCACCTCGATGCGCGTCACCCGGCGGGAGTCGCGCCCGACCTGGAGTAGCGAGCGCGAGGTGAAGTCCAGACACGAGAGCTTGTTTCCGTAGACGCAACCGGTGTCGAGCCCCACCTTGAAAGGAAGGTTCCACAGCACCTCGCGTTGCGGCGTGTGGCCGAACACCACCGTATGCGTCAGCGGGTGGCGGTTGCGGATGAACTCCTCGCGGATCCACAGTAGATCTTCCTTCTGCTGCTGATCCAGCCGCCGCAGCGGCGAAATGCCCGCGTGCACGAAGAGGAACGGCTCGTGCAGATGCCACAGGTCGAGGCCGCGCAGGAATTCGAGATGCGCCGGCGGCATGCGGCCGCACGCACCGGCGCCGCGCAATTGTGGAGCCATGCCATAGCTCGCCAGCGTCGCCTTTCCGCCGTTGAACAGGAAGACCTCGCCGTGACTGCCTTCCTCACCGAGGTAGTCGAGGAACATGTCCTCGTGGTTACCGCGCAGGAACACGGTGTCGCAGCGCCGCGAATCGCGCAGCTCCAGCAGCAGATCGATCACCCGGCGCGGGCTCGGCCCACGGTCGACGTAGTCGCCGAGAAAGATCAGCTTGTCGCCCGGCCCGGGCGCGATCGCTCGGAGGAGCACGGTGAGCTCGTCGACGCAGCCGTGCACGTCGCCGATCGCGAACAAGCGGCCGGATCCGGATGCGGCCCGGTCGATGCTGTAGTCTGCGGTCGACACCACTCGACTTTAGCCCCCTCGGTGGCTGGGGGCCAGTACCGTCGAAAGCCGCGCGCGATCCTCCAGGATCTCGCCGGCGGCGCCGTACGGATCGCGGTCGCCGCGGTCGACCCGCTCGAGAATGTCCTCGAAGGCGCTTCCTTCCATGGACCTGCGCAGGCGCGCCGCCAGCTCCTCCTCGACGATGTCGCACACTTCGCGCCGGCGGGCCCGGCGAATGCTCTCGGGCTCGATGCGGCTGCGGCGATGCTCACGATGGCGCTCGATCGCCGCCAGCAGCTCGGTGATGCCAACGTCTTGGCTCGCGCGCGTCGGCAGCACGGGCACCTCCCACGAGGACTGCCCCGGCAGTATGTGCAGCATGCGCTCGAGCTCTCCGGCCATGCGATCGGCGCCTTCGCGGTCGGCCTTGTTGACCACGAAGATGTCCGCGATCTCCAGCAGCCCAGCCTTCATGACCTGCACGGTGTCGCCCGACTCGGGCACCATCACCACCAGCGTGGTGTGGGCGAGATCCATGATATCGAGCTCGGTCTGGCCCACGCCCACCGTCTCGACCAGCACGAACCCCTTCCCCGACGCATCGAGCAGCCGAACCACGTCGCGCGTGGCGCGGGCCAAGCCGCCGTGACGACCGCGGGTAGACAGGCTGCGGATGAAGACCCCGTCGTCGAGGAAGTGCGCCTGCATGCGGATGCGGTCGCCGAGAACGGCCCCTCCGCTGAAGGGGCTCGAGGGGTCGACGGCCACGACGCCGACCGACGAGCCCAGCTTGCGCAAGTGGGCGATCATGCGATCGACGAGCGTCGACTTTCCCGCCCCCGGCGGCCCGGTGATGCCGATCACGTAGGCATTGCCCGACCGCTCGTAGACGGCGCTCATGACGCGCCGGGTCTCGGGATCGCGGTTCTCGACGATGGTGATGAGCTTGGCGAGAGCGACCCGATCACCGCCGAGCATGCGCGCGATCAGGGTTTCGACGTTCCTACGTTCCATCAGCCCCCCCGCGGGATCGCACGCTTCAACCGGCAGCCTCGATTCCATCCAGCGTCTCCTCGTCCATCCGTCCGAACCGCGACGGCCACGCTCGAACCACCGCCGCGGCGACCGAGGCGACCGAGATCGGTCGGCACGCGGCGCGCGACAGATCGGCGACCTCGAGAGCGGGCATACCGCACGGCACGATCGTACGGAACGGGGCGAGGTCCATGTCGACGTTGAGCGCGAAGCCGTGACGGCTGATCCCTCGCCGCACCTCGATGCCGATCGATGCGAGCTTGCGCGACCCGACCCACGCTCCGGGGTGGCCATCGCGACGCTCGGCGCGGACTCCGAAGCCGGCGATGACCTCGACCAGCATGTCCTCGACCGCGCCGACGAATTCCCGCACCCCTCGCCCTGCGCGAGAGAGCCGCACGATGGGATAGCCGACGAGCTGCCCCGGGCCGTGATAGGTGGCCCGGCCACCGCGCCTCACCCGCTCGACGCCGATTCCCGCGGCGAGCAGCTCCCCCCGGCTCCGCAGGAGATCGCTCTCCGACGACCGACGGCCAAGCGTGATGGTCGGCGGGTGCTCGAGCAGGAGCAGCGTGTCGGGGCGAGCGTCGCGGGCGCGATCCTCCGCGACCCGCTCCTGAATGCTCAAGCTCGCGCGATAGGAAACTCGTCCGAGACCATGCCAGACACCGACGCTCACTGCGTTCTTCCGCGACTCCGTCCGCGCCCGCCGCGCGAAGCTCCCCATATAGCTTACGCCCCCGAACCTCACAATTCACCTGCTTTGCACGCTCGCGCGGCGAGTCGTAGACTGAGCTGCGATGATGGCCGTGTCGGCGAGGCGCCTGCCCGCATACAAGAACATGCTGGTCGTCGGCGGGGTGTTGTTGATCCTGCTGGGCATCGGCAACTGGGTCACCGGCGCCGTACGCACCCGACCGTACGCGGAATATCTGAGCCTTCATCCAGGACCGCGGCTCCCCAGCCAGAACCTCAAAGCCGACCTGCTCGAGCCCCCCGACGACGA
The DNA here is from genome assembly GCA_963708955.1 of uncultured delta proteobacterium. Lineage (GTDB taxonomy): Bacteria > Desulfobacterota > Binatia > JACPRU01 > JACPRU01 > JACPRU01. Next base: position 14,657 of record CAVPWJ010000134.1, on the reverse strand, counting down.
GCGTCAGGAGCGCGACGTGGCGCGTGCCAAGCTCGAGTTCTACCAACTGGTGCAGAGCGGTGGACGCTTCCTGGTGTTGTTCGGATGTATCTGCCTGCTCGGCGGGTGGGCGGCCCGCAAAGCGCCACGATACCCGAATCTGATGCCAAGCAGCCGCTCGTAGCGATCACCGCAAACCCGAATCAGCGCCCGCCGTGAGGCAGCTCCACCAGAGTTATCGTTCGCAGCGATGCCAATTCGCGCGCTGCTTCTTGACAGCCCCGCAAAAGCCCCTTTACTGTGGGCTCGCAGGCGTCGTGAGGGGACAGGACGCTGGAAGCCGCGTCAGGCGGGCATCAGGATAGCAACCCGTAGTATGGACAGGAAGCTACGGTTCCGACCGGTGAGCGTTCGCTGGGCGGAACGGTATCCTCGGGGGTGGGGTTTCCGCGCTGGGCTCGAGTCACCGCAGGATCCGTGAGGACGGGGCGTTCTCCTACGCCATCCAAGCTCCCCTTTTGACCTCCGAAGCGGTTGCCGCGATCTCGGTCGCCTTGCGCTCGACGCATGCCGTCTGGCTGACCGGCGGCCCGGGAGCCGGCGCCTACGAGGTCGCGCGCTCGCTGCACCGCGCCGGCGATCCCGCCGGCTTCGTGTCGATCCGACGACCGCTCGCTTCCGCCGCCGAGGTGGACGAGCGCCTGCGCTCGGCGATCGACGACGATCTCGCCGGCGATCCGATCAGCCTGTACGTCGAGCGGATCGAGAGGCAGTCGGCGGCGGTCCAGGAATCCGTCCTGCGCTACGGCGACGAGGGGATGCGCTGCCGAGGACGGACAGCGCTGGTTCGCTTGCTCGCGCAATCCGACGAGGGCTGCCGCGCCTCCGAGCTGATGCCCGCGCTGCGCGATCGCCTGTCGGCGCTCATCGTGCCCCTGCCGCCGCTCGACGCTCGGCGCGAAGACATTGCGACGATCGCGCGCGTGCTCGCCGACCGGCTCTCCGAAGAGCTGCGGCTGCCCGCGCCGGTGATCGACGACGCGGCGCTGCGGCGCCTCGCGAAGCGTGGCTGGCCGCGGAACCTCGACGAGCTCGCCGCGGTGGTCACCCGCGGCTTGCTCGCCGCGCAAGGTCAGCCGATCGACGACTTCGATGCGCCGCCGATGGCTCCTCCGGCCCCGAGCCCGGCGATCTCGGTCCGCGGCGAGCGGAACGGCACCCGAGCGGCTCTCGATCCCCGCGAGATCGAGCTAGTCGTCGCCGAGCTGGCGCACGAGCTGAAGAACCCCATGGTGACGATCAAGACGTTCGCCGAGAATCTCGACCAGATGGTGGCGGACGCGAATCTTCGCGAGAAATTTGTCGCGCTCACCCGCGAGGCAATCGACCGGATGGACGGCTTCCTCGAGGAGCTGCTGCGGTTCTCCCGCTTCGCCGAGCCGAGGCCGCAGAGCGTCTCGGTGGCCCAGGCGCTCACCCGGGCAATCGAAGCGAACACCGCGCGGATCCGTGAACGGGTCCAGTTGAACGGCGTGACGGCAGAGCTCCGGTTGCGCGCCGACGAGGAGCAGTTCGGGTTCGCGCTGCAATCTCTGCTGCGTGGCTTGGGCCGAGAGACCGCCGAGGACGCGCCGATCCAGGTCGACCTTTCGCCTGAAGGCGTGCTGGTGTTCCATTCCAGCGCGGCCAACGGCTCGCGCCAGAAGCTCCAGCAAGCGCTCGACCATCAGGCCAACGGCCGCTCGCCGATCTCCCTCGACTTTCTGATGGCCGACGCGCTGATCCGCCGTAACGGGGGCTCGAGTGAGATCTGCCATGGCGGAGACCAAGTGCACGTCCGACTGAACCTGCCGAATCTGGAGCGAGTCGGAAATGGCTGAGCAACGCAAGAGAGTACTGGTCGTCGACGACGAGCCTGGTGTTCGAGAGTCGGTGCGTATCCTGCTCAGCGCGGACTACGACATCACTACGGTCCCGTCGGGGGACGCCGCACTCGAGGCCATCCAGCGCGAGCGGCCTCACCTGGTGCTGGTCGACGTCATCATGCCGGGGATGGACGGCATGGAGCTGCTCGAGCGCGTCCGGGCGACCGATCCTGGCCTTCCGGTGGTGATTCTCACCGCCACGAAGACGGTCAAGACCGCCGTCGCAGCGATGAAGCTCGGCGCCTTCGACTACTTGCAGAAGCCGTTCGACGTCGACGATCTGCGGCTGATCGTCGAGCGCGCGACCCGCACCGCCGACCTGGAGGCCGAGGTGAAGCGCTTGCGGCACGAGCTGCGCTCGAAGGACGCGCTGCGCGCGATCATCGGCCGGTCCCCGCAGATGCAGGCGGTGCTGCGCACCCTCAGCACGGTGGCCCCGCTGAAGACCACCGTGCTGATCACCGGAGAGAGCGGCACCGGCAAGGAACTGGTGGCTCGCGCCCTGCACGCCGAGAGCCCGCGCGTCGAGGAGCCCTGGGTCGTGCTCAACTGCGCGGCGATTCCCGAGAGCTTGCTCGAGTCGGAGCTCTTCGGCCACGAGCGCGGCGCGTTCACCGACGCACACGCCCGCAAGATCGGCTTGTTCGAGCAAGCCCATCGCGGCACGATCTTTCTCGACGAGATCGGCGAGATGTCGATCAACCTGCAGGCGAAGCTGCTGCGCGTGCTCGAGACCGAGCGCTTCACTCGCGTCGGCGGCACCAGCCCCATCCAGGTGAACGTCCGGGTGATCGCCGCGACCAATCGCAACCCCGAGCGGGCGATCCAGGAAGGCAAGTTCCGCCCCGATCTCTATTACCGACTGAACGTGATCTCGATTCACCTGCCGACGCTGCGCGAGCGCAGCGAGGACATTCCGTTCCTGGTGAGTCACTTCCTCGAGACCAAGGCTCGGGAGATCCGGGCTCCGATCAAGCACCTGTCGCGCGAGGCGATGGAACGGGTGCTCTCGTACAGTTGGCCCGGCAACGTGCGCGAGCTCGAGAACGCCATCGAGCGCGCGGTGATCCTCTCCGGGGATCGCGCGGAGCTCGAGGTCGCCGACCTGAACGATCGCTTGCGCGCCCCTTCGGGCGACGGTCCGCTCGGTACCCTGGTCACCGACGTCTGTTCCGGGCGCCGCAGCCTGGGAGAGGCCACGGACGTCTTCGAGCGAACCGTCATCCAGCGCGGTCTGGAAAACGTGAGCTACAATCAGACCCGCGCCGCGGAATTGCTCGGCACCACGCGGCGCATCCTGAAGTACAAGATCGACAAGCTCGGCATCCCCAACGACGGCTGACGGCCTCGTTACGAGATTGACCGCCACGCTGTGCGAAGTTGAACACGGCGTCCCGGTAGGCCCACTACCCCCGCGGCGTTCCGGAGCTTTTCCCGTGCTCTGCGTGGCATGGAAGCTGCTGTTCTCCACCACGTGGTTCCCGACGTCGCCGAATCGGTCCGCCCTCCCGCAACGGTGCTCATCGTCGACGACGAGCGCGGCCCGCGGCTGGCTCTGCAGCTCATCATGCAACGACGCTTTCGCGTCCTCACCGCCGAGACCGGAGAGCAGGCGCTCGAGCTGCTCAAGACCGAGCCCGTGGACGTGGTCACGCTGGACCTCAAGATGCCCGGGCTCGGCGGGCAAAACACCCTATCGCTCGCCCGCGAGATCGATTCGGGGATACCGGTCATCATCATCACCGGTTACGGATCCTTCGAGAGCGCCGTCAGCGCGCTCAAGCTGCGCGCTTTCGACTACGTGGCCAAGCCGTTCGACTCGAAGAAAATCCTCGCGCTGGTCGAGAGCGCCGCGCGGGAGCACCGCCAATCGAGGGCCGAGAGGCTGCTCGGCCCGCTCGAGGAGGTGCTCGAAGCGGCCGACCGGTTGGAAGAAAGCGCAGCGTACTGGCTGTCCAATCCGGATCGAGACGCGCTCGACCGCATCCGCTTCAACGTGCGGTTCGTTCGCGAGCAGGTTCGTCCGAAGCTGCCGGGTGACGAGAACTTCGACCTGTTCACTTCGCGCAAGGAACATGGCTGATGTCTCAACCGGTCGTCCCCAGCCGAAGCGCATCGCGGCTCGAGGAATTCGACGGAGCGTTCCTCCACTGCGCCGACTGCGCGGCGGTCCACCGCGTCAGTCGTGCGGATCGCGCGCCCTTCTACCGAAACGACGGCTCTGCCAGCCCGGCCGACGACTTCCAGAGGTATCTCGACACGCACCTCGACCACCGCCTGCAGATCCTGCGCCGCTCGAACGACACGGAGATGGTCTCGCACGCTCGCTGGGATCCGATGTGTCGGGTGGCCTGGGAAGTGAGCGACGGCGAGAGCGATTTCGTGGTGACGTTCGGCCGGACCGATCTCGAGAGACCTCGCGAGTATTGGATCCGACCGGGACGCCTGAGGCTCGATAGCGAAACGATCGAGGTGGATGTCGAGGTGCTTCGCCGAGTCCTCGACGAGGCGCTGTTTCCGAGCGTGGCGCCGCCGAAACAGATCGATGCGCTGACGCAGCGGTGCGCGCGCCTGGTCTCGGTCTGGCCGCTGGAGCAACTCGATATCATCGACGAGGTTCGCGACGATCCGAGCACCCAGCTCGCGTGCCTCCCCGAGGAGATCGTGGGGGAGCTGCGCCAAGAGGCGCGCCGCCGCTTCAGCGGAGCAGACGTCGAGCGCCTGCTCGACGCGATCGACGGCGACCTGAAGCGCTACATCCCGGTCATTCGCCTGACGCGACGGTACCGGATCGAGAGCCACGCCTAACAGGAACCGCTGAGAGCCGGGCTCCGCTCCGCAGCCCGGCTCTCCCCCGACCGTCGGGGCGCCGCATTCGCGGCGCCAGGGTCGAACTTGACTAGGCTCTACCCCTCCCATATTCCGTCGACTATGTGGGGTCGCCTGGATTCCGGCAGAGCGACGGCGACACGCCCACGGCTCTCCCTGCGGGAAGTGTTGGCGTGCTCCGCGCACGGAGAACGGCTCGAACGGGCCGACGCGCTGCGGCTTCTCGAGTGCGACGAGGCGGAGACCGAAGAGCTGATCGAGCAGGCGGGCGCGCTCCGCGACGCCGCCAAGGGACGCACGGTGACCTACTCGCCGACGGTCTTCCTTCCCGTCACCAACCTCTGCCGCGACCGCTGCCGCTACTGCACGTTTCGCAAGGATCCATGGGACGACGGCGCCTGGACGATGATGCCCGAAGAGGTGCGCGACTGGAGCCGGCGCGGCCGGCGACTCGGCTGCCACGAGGCGCTGATCTGCCTCGGCGACCGGCCGGAGACCGCGTTTCGCCCCTACCGAGCGCTGCTCGCGCTGCTCGGCCACGAGTCGACGATCGACTACGTGCGGCGCGCTTGTGAGATCGCGCTCGACGAAGGAATGTGGCCGCACACCAACGCGGGCGTGCTGACGGCCGACGAGCTCGATTTGCTGAGGCCGGTGAACGTCAGCATGGGCTTGATGCTCGAGAACGTGAGCCCTCGGCTGCTCGCGCGCGGCGGCCCCCATCACGCGGCGCCGGACAAGGATCCGGCGGTGCGCCTGCGGACGATGGCCGAGGCTGGGGAGCAGCGCATCCCCTTCACCACCGGCATCCTGATCGGCATTGGTGAGACCCTGGAAGAGCGCGCCGACAGCCTGCTCGCGCTGCGCGATCTCCACGATCGCTACGGTCACATCCAGGAAGTCATCGTGCAGAATTTCCGGCGCAAGCCCGAGATCCCGATGCACGACGCTCCCGAGCCCGATGATCTAGAGATCGCGCGCACCATCGCCGCCGCTCGCCTGGTGCTGGGCGGCGAGATGAACCTGCAGGCGCCGTCGAACCTGAACCCCCATCGTCATCGGCTGTTGCTGCGCGCCGGCCTCAACGATTGGGGAGGCGTCTCGCCGCTCACCGCAGACTACATCAATCCCGAAGCGCCGTGGCCTCACCTTGCGAAGCTCGCGGCAACCTGCGCCGACGCCGGGTTCACGCTCTCGCCGCGGCTGCCGATCTATCCCGAGTTCATCGGCGGGGAATTCCTCGACCCCGCGTTGCTTCCCGCGGTGCGAGCCAAGCAGCAGGCCCTCGCGGCGGCGAACCCAACGGAAGCGAGGGCCTCCGATGCCTGAGACCGATCTCGATCGTCTGCTGGCCGCCGTCGACCTGCCGCTGCGCCGGCCGCTCCACCGCGCGCTCGACGGCGAGGAGATCGACGCCGACGGCGCGCTCCAACTCGCCACCGCCCGCGGCTTCGCGCTCGGCGTGGTCGCGCGAGTCGCCGACGAGCTGCGCCGACGGCAGGCCGGAGACGTCGTCACCTACGTGGTCAACCGCAACATCAACTTCACCAACGTCTGCATCAAGCACTGCACGTTCTGCGCCTTCAGCCGGGACCATCAAGCCGAGCAGGGCTACCTTCTGCCGGTCTCCGAGGTCGTGCGCCGGGCGCGCGAGGCGTGGGACTACGGCGCCACCGAGGTGTGCATCCAGGCGGGCCTGCCGCCCAAGATGGACGGCGGGCTGTACGTCGATCTCTGCAAGGCGATCAAGAAGGAGCTGCCCGAGATCCACATCCACGCCTTCTCCCCCGAGGAGGTGCTGTACGGGTCGGTGCGCGCCGGCGCGTCGATTCCCGACTACCTGAAGGCGCTGAAGGAGGCGGGCCTCGACACGCTGCCGGGAACTTCCGCCGAGGTTCTGGTCCAGGAGATTCGCGACCGCATCGCCCCGGGACGTATTACCCGGGATCAGTGGATCGAAGTCATCACCTCGGCGCACGCGCTCGGCATCCGCACCACCTCCACGGTGATGTACGGCCACATCGAACGGCCGGAGCATTGGGTGACGCACCTCATGCTGCTGCGCGACCTGCAACGACAGACCGGAGGCTTCACCGAATTCGTGCCGCTGTCGTTCATCCACCAGGAGGCGCCGATGACGTTCCGCCACCTGGTGCCCGAGGCCCGGCGCGGCGCGTCCGCCGACGAGGTCGTCGCCATGCACGCGCTCGCGCGGATCGTGCTCGGCGCGAGCTTCCGCAACGTGCAGACCTCGTGGGTGAAGGAGGGGCCCCGCTTCTCGGCGTACCTGCTCTCCGCGGGCTGTAACGACGTCGGCGGGACGCTGATCAACGAGAGTATCTCGACCTCGGCGGGAGCCAGCTACGGCCAACTACAGTCGCCGAAGCGCCTGCGTGCGTTGGTCCGGGGCGTGGGCCGAATTCCAGCCGAGCGCTCCACGCTGTACGCGATTCGCCGCCGCTTCGAGGCCGCGGACGACGAGGAGACCGCGCTCGACCGCATCACCGATTCCGACGCCGTGTTCGGCACGTACCGCCAGCTCGCCGAGTCGCCCCTGTTCCGCTTCGAGCATCCCGCCTTGCGCCGTGTCTCCGGCTCCTAGTGGAACGGGTCACCGCTCTCGCCGGAGGCATCGGAGCGGCGCGGCTGCTGCGCGGAATCGTCCGGCGGATCCCGCCGGCGGCGCTCGCGGTGATCGTCAACGTCGGCGACGACGAGGAGTTCTACGGCCTTTCGGTCTCGCCGGACCTCGACACGACGATCTACAACCTGGCCGGCGTGGCGCCCCCCGGCCGGGGCTGGGGCATCGCCCGGGACTCCGCGCGCGTGCTCTCGGCGCTACGCCGCTTCTACCGGGATAGTTGGTTCCAGCTCGGCGACATCGACCTCGCGACGCACCTACGGCGCACGCACGCGCTTCGCGAGGGACACAGGCTTCACGAGGTGACCGCCGAGCTGGCGCATGCCTTCGGCGTCGAAAGCCGAGTGCTGCCGGCCTCGAACGACCCGGTGCGCACCATCATCGAGACGCGGCGCGGCACCCGCCTACCCTTTCAGGAGTATTTCGTCCGGCGCGGGGCCCGTGATCCGGTGCGCCGCCTGCTCTATCGGGGCTTGCGCCGGGCGCGTCCCGCGCCCGGCGTGCTCGCCGCCATCCACGACGCCAACCTGCTGATCCTGCCACCGAGCAACCCGTTCACCAGCATCCGGCCGATCCTCGGCATCCGCGGGGTCGAGGGCGCGCTGCGAGCGCGGCGCGCGCCGCTGGTCGCGGTCAGCCCCGTGGCCGGCGGGCGCGCCCTGCGCGGTCCGCTCGGAGGGATGCTCCGAGCGGCCGGCCTGGCGGTCTCGCCGCTCGGCATCGCCAAGCTCTACCGTGGACTGATCGACGCGATGGTGATCGACTCGCAAGACGAGCGGCTCCGTCCCCGTCTCGAGCGTCAGGGCATCGCCGCCGTGGCAATCGACATTCGCATGGATACGATGGCGAGAAGCGTCGCGGTGGCCCGCACCGTGATCGAGCTCGGGCGCCGCTTGCGGAGATCCTGACCATGCCGATTCAACTCCACCCCCTCGAGGGCATTCCCGGAATCCACCCCGGAGACGATCTCGCGGGCCTGCTCGCCGGCCCGCTACGCCGTCTCGAGGTTAGTCGTGACGATCTGATCGTCGTCTGCCAGAAGGCGATCTCCAAGGCCGAGGGGCGGGTCGTGCGGCTCGACCAAGTGCGGGCGTCGGCGATCGCGGAGCGTCTCGGGCGCGAGCTCGACAAGGATCCCCGCATCGTCGAGGTGATCCTCGCCGAGACCCGGCGCATCGTCCGCATGGACCAGAAGCACCTGATCGTCGAGACCCGGCAGGGACTGGTCTGCGCCAACGCCGGCGTCGACGAGTCGAACAGTCTCGACGAATCGACCGTCATCCTGCTCCCCGAGGACCCCGACGCCTCGGCCGACCGATTGCGGGAAGCGTTGCGCGAGCAGCTCGCCATCGACCTCCCCGTGCTCGTCACCGACACCTTCGGCCGCCCGTGGCGCGAGGGATTGGTCGAGGTCGCGATCGGCGTCTCCGGCTTCCTGCCGATGCTCGACCTGAGGGGCCGGCGGGACGTCACCGGCCGCGAGCTCCGCCACACGTTGGTCGCCGTGGCCGACGAGCTTGCCGCGGCTGCGGGCTTGCTGATGGAAAAAGACCGCGGAATCCCCGCGGTGCTGGTTCGCGGCTTTCCGTTCCAGCGCGGCGCGGGCCGAGCGGCGGATCTGCTGCGCGAGCGATCGAAGGATCTCTTTCGGTGACCCCGGGGTCGCCGATCGCTGGCGGCGGTCATTCCCGGATCTCCACCTCAGTCCCGAGCGGCGTCATCGCGTACAGCTCGCCCATGTCTAAGTCGCTGAGCGCGATGCAGCCGTCGGTCCAGTCGGAAACCAGCCGTAGCTTCGCTTTCCCGCCTCCGGCACCGGTGCCGTGAATGCCGACGAAGCTGCCAAGCGGCGTGTTCCACGGAGGCGACGTGCGCATCCGGTCGGCGAGCCAAATGTCCGCCCAGGTATCGGCGGAGATCCTCCCTGCCTCGAAGGCGCGGTCGGCGTCTTTGCTGGCCGGATAGTTGAGGGCGAGGAACCAGCGGAATCGCTGGCTCGGACGCTTGTCGTAGACGGCGTAGGTGCCGACCGGGGTCTTTCCGTCGCCGCGCACCTCCTTCGGCCCGACGGGATCGACGCCAAGCGATACCCGGAACGAGCGAATCACCCTTCCGCCGAGCAGCACCTCCAATCGATGGCGGTTCTTCCAGACGATGATCCGCACCGCTGGATCCGCCGCGGCAGCGGTTTGCGCGAGCACGAGCACGCCGGCGAGCACGCAGATCGCCGAGCGAAGACGCGTCGGGCAAGCGCGGGATTGAGCAGACCGAGGCGCCATCGGATGCCGAAAGCTTACACGGCGAGAGGCCGGTCGGCCAAGCCACCGCGGATGGCCGCGGAGGCCGGAGAGCGAGAAGAGCCAACGGTTCCCAGCGGAGGTCCGACCGTTGTTGGGCCTACCCGACACGGACCCCCACGCGGCTCGTCGATGCGGTTCATCGCCAGTCTGATTTCCCTCTCGTCGCCCCCTCAAGCCGAAACCAGCTTCTCGGCGAGCTGGTCGACCAGCGTCGCGAACTCCGGCTCCTGCTGGCGGCGCCGCTCGACCGATCGCACGGCGTGCATCACCGTGGAATGATCGCGGCCGCCGAATCCGGCGGCGATCTCCGCATAGGTGGCGCTGGTTCCCTTGCGCGCCAGATACATCGCGACTTGCCTCGGGATGCGCAGGCGCAGCGCGCGGCCGCGCCGGACGATCTCGTCGGCACACACGTGGAAGCCGTCGGCGACCACGCGCTGCACCTGTTCGAGCGTGGGCGGCGGCACGCTGCGCATGATCGGGCGCAGCACTTCGATCGCGAAGACGAGATCCGCCGAACGCCGGCTACATTGGCACGCCGCGACCAACCGGTGCAACGCGCCCTCGAGCTCGCGCACGCTGGCGACGACTTTGTTCGCCACCCACTGCGCAACGTCGAGCGGGAGGTCGAAGCCCAACGACTTCGCCTTCTGCGCGAGGATCGCCAGGCGCAGCGGCGCCTCGGGCGCCTGGATCTCCGTGGTGAGACCGGATTCAAAGCGACTTTGCAGCCGTCGCTCGAGGTCGGGGATCGAACGCGGCGCTTGATCGCTGGCGAGAACGATCTGCTTGCCGGCGGCGTGCAACGCGTTGAAGGTGTGGAAGAACTCCTCTTGCATCCGCTCCTTGCCCGCCAAGAACTGGACGTCGTCGACGACCAACGCATCGAGCTGGCGCATGCGCGCACGAAACGCCTCGATCGCGCTGGTGGTCAGCGCGCGGATGAAGTCGTTGGCGAACGCCTCCGCCGAGAGCAGCGCGACGCGGCGCGCCCCGCGGCGCTTGAGCCGATCGGCGATCGCGCTCGCCAGATGAGTCTTGCCGAGCCCGACCCGGCCGTGGAGAAACAACGGATTGTAGAGCGCGCCCGGATGCTCCGCCACCTGCAAGGCGCTGGCGTGCGCCAGGGAGTTGCTGACGCCGACCACGAAGGTCTCGAAGGAGTATCGGCTCGCCGCACCGGCCGGCCGCTCCGTTGCCGCCACCGACATCGTACGGAGGCTCTTGTTCACCGACAGCACGACCTCCAAGCCGGGACCAACCAGCTCGGCTAGCACTCCTTCGATTTCTCCGTGGCATCGCGCTCGGATCTGCTCGAGGTGCATGACGCTCGGCACCTCGCCGTAGAATCGGCCGCCGCGCAGCTCGATCGGCCGGATCCCCTGGACCCAGCAGCCGAGATCGGTCGGCGATAGCCGCTGCGCGAGTTTCCCCAGGCTCCGTTGCCACAGATCTTGCAGATCCACGTCCGCCTCCTGCGCCGAGCTCCTTATCCACACGTGGGGATAACCTCTCTGCGTGCCTCGGTTTCCCGTAGTTGCGCCGCGCATCCACAGGTCCGTCCACAGAGAACGCAGCCTCCCCGCCTCGGCCCCATTCTTCGGAGCCGTGGTCGGGTGTGTTCCACCGGCATGTCGTGCGTATTCTCGTGATCGGGGATTGCTTCGAAGGCGCGTCTGTTACTGCAGCTCGAGATCGATTGCAAGGAAATTTCTTCCCACAGAAACTTTTCCCTCAGCAAGATTGTTCCGTCACACGCCGCGACCACCTCGGATTCCGTCGCGCGCACGCGCATGATACACGCGCCGCGAGTCGTGCTCTTCACCGCGCATCCGGAAGTCGATTGGCGAGAGATCTTCGGCAATCGCCGGCCGGTCGAGATCGAAGTCGGCTGCGGCAAAGGAGCGTTTCTGCTCGCCTACGCCGCGCAGCACCCCGAACGAAACCTGCTCGGCATCGAGAACCAGCCGCGCTGGGTCCGGTGGATCGAACAGAAGCTCGAGCGCTCGCCGCGCGCCAACGCGCGGGTGCTCTGCGCGGATGCTGGGTTCGTGCTCGCGAGCTTCGTTCGCGACGCGAGCGTCCACGCGGTTCACCTCTACTTCCCCGATCCGTGGTGGAAGCGCCGCCATCACAAGCGACGGCTCGTGGGCGCCGATTTCGCCGAGCATCTCTTCCGCACGCTCGAGCCCGGTGGCGCGCTGCATCTCGCCACCGACGTCGCCGATCGCTTCGAGGCGATGACCGCAGAGCTCGCGCCAGCCGGCTTCGAGATCACGATCAGCCCCGAGCCCACGCCGTCGGGCCGTCCGCTCACCAATTTCGAGCACAAGTACCGCGCGGAAGGGCGACGCCTATACTACGCGATGCTGGTGAAGCCCGCACACTGAGACGCGGCTGCCAACTCGAGGAAGCGGGGCGTGAGCAACCGTTCCGGAGCGACGAAGACGAGGTGGTGACTCCCGCGGCGATCGGGTCAGGTGTGCGCCGGCACCGGCTCGGAATGAGGCTCCGGCCCGGCGCCGTTCCCCCCGGTCGGCGAGACGCCGCTGCAAAAGCCCTCGTAGTCGATCAGGTCGGTGACCGTCGGATGGTCGCCGCAGACGACGCAGCGTGGATCGCGGCGCAGCTTCAGCACGCGCACGTCCATCGACATCGCGTCGAAGTGGACCATCCGCCCGATCAACGGCTTGCCCCGGCCGAGGATCAGCTTGATGGTCTCCACCGCCTGCACGCAGCCGATCAGGCCGGGCAGAACACCCAACACCCCGGCTTCGGCGCACGACGGGGCCACCCCTGGCGGAGGCGGCTCCGGAAACAGGCAGCGATAGCAGGGACCTTGCGGAGGATAGAACACGCTCGCCTGACCCTCGAACTGGAAGATCGAGCCGTCGACGAGCGGCTTCTTCATGAAGACGCACGCGTCGTTGGTCAGGTACCGGGTCGGGAAGTTGTCGCAACCGTTGACGATGATGTCGAACCCTTCGAAGATCCGGCGCACGTTCGCGGAGGAAAGCCGCTCTTGGAACTTCACGACCTTCACGTCGGGATTGAGCGCGCGCAGCGTGACCTCGGCGGACTCGACCTTCGGTAGACCGATTCGATCGTTGGTGTGGAGGATCTGGCGCTGCAGGTTCGAGAGATCGACCACGTCGTGGTCGACGATGCCGATCGTGCCGACTCCGGCCGCGGCGAGGTAGAAAGCCGTCGGCGAGCCGAGACCGCCGGCGCCGATGCACAGCACCTTGGCGTCGAGCAGCTTCGCCTGCCCCTTCTCACCCACCTCGGGAAGCAGGAAGTGGCGGCTATAGCGCGCCGCTTGTTCCTGGGTCCACTGCCGTTCGACGGCGAACGACAGCCCGGCGTTCTTCCATCCGGTGAACCCCCCCGACATCGAGATGACGTTCTGGTAGCCCATCTCCCGCAGCGTCCGGCCCGCGATCAGCGACCGCGTGCCCCCGGCGCAGTATGCGATGATCGGCGTGGAGTAATCGGGGATCGCCTCCTCGACGCGGATCTCCAGGAAGCTCCGCGGCAGGGACAACGCCCCGTCCAGGTGACCGTCGCGATACTCTTCTTTCTCGCGGACGTCGAGAAGCACGTACTTTTCACCCCGATCGAGCTTTTGCTTGACCTCCGCTGCCGACAGCTCGGGAACGACCTTTCGCGCCTCCGCCATGATTTCCTTGTAGGTCTTGGTCATCGGAGACTCCTTGATCCGCCCCATTGTACGCGGGCGCCACCGTGAATCAATGACGGCCGCAGGGCCGCCGCTCGCCGCTTGTCAACCGGCTTTGCCGTCGTAGAGGTAAACGCGGTACTCGAGCCAGGCGTGGATCTCGCGGGCCCGGCGAGGCAAAAACAGCGCGGCGGCCCAGGGCAGGCTTCGCCACAGTGGGTGGGCGTGCGACAGGCAGAGCCGCGGGGTCCAGCCGAGGAAGAAACGCATCTTCTCACGGTCGAGCGCCCGCCAGATTCCCGAGCGCAGGATGTAGAAGAACAGCACGCCGAGCGCTACGAGCGGTAGCTCTTCAGCATGTCGTCCATCAGCGCGTCGCGACCTCGCTCGGCGACCACTCGCGACCGCTCCATCAAGACCTCTTTGGTCTCGATGAAGTCCAGCCGGGAGTAACCCCAGATGCGCGGGTGCACGTTGGTATCCATGCGAATCGCGTCACAGGGACAGGCCTCGACGCAATATCCGCAATAGATGCAGCGTAGCGTATCAATTTCGTATCGCGCGGGAAATTTCTCGACGGTCGGATCGGGGCTCTCCGCGGCCTCGATATAGATGCAATTCGCCGGACACGCCGTCGCGCAAAGGAAGCACGACGTGCAGCGCACCGCTCCGTCCTCTTTGAGCGTGAGGCGGTGGCTGCCGCGGTAGTGGTCGCCGTAGCGCTTGCGCTCTTCGGGATACTGCACCGTCACCATCGAGCGCCGATCCTTGAGGAGCCCGAGCTGGTGGGCGAAGTTCAGGAACAGATTTCGCCAAAACCGACACCCGGTCACGACCAAGCCACGCAGGATCTCCGGCAGGTAGATCCGCTCCCCAAAGGTCATCTGTTCGACGCGCTTCATGCGGCTCCTCTCCGCGGAGGGGATATCTCGTCGACTATAGCGGTGTACCGAGGACCGTCAAGCCGCCCCGCCTTCACTGATAGCGGGGCTTCGACTCGGGTCCGGGGAAGCACCCGCGCTCCAGCGTATGAAACTCGAGCGTCTCGATGAGACACCGAGCGCGCTCGCCGAGCTCGGGAACCTCGAGTAGGCTCTGCTTTTCCGCCACGGGGAAGTCGAGCGCAAACGCGAACAAATTGACGAGCATCTCGTCGCTGAGCGTCGGGTCGGAGAGGAGGCGCAGGCTGGTCTCGCCTTCCTTGCTGACGAATCCGCGGATGCGGTCGAGCAGAGACCGCCGGGAATCCTCGTCGAGTCGCACGCCGCGCGGCGGGCCGGGAAGCCAATCGACGGTCGCGGTGC
>CAVPWJ010000133.1:0-24238 GCA_963708955.1 uncultured delta proteobacterium | reverse complement strand
GGGTGATCGCCAAGTACCAGCCGTTGGTCGAGGGTGTGGTGGCGAAGTATCGGCCGCGGCTCGAGGGCAAGAAGGTCATGCTGTTCGTCGGCGGGCTGCGCCCGCGACACGTGATCGGGGCGTACGAGGACCTCGGCATGGAGATCGTCGGGACGGGCTACGAGTTCGGGCACAATGACGACTATCAGCGCACCACCCACTACGTGAAGGATGGCACGCTGATCTACGACGACGTGACCGGCTACGAGTTCGAGCGCTTCGTCGACAAGATCCAGCCCGACCTCGTCGGATCGGGCATCAAGGAGAAGTACGTGTTTCAGAAGATGGGCGTGCCTTTCCGCCAGATGCACTCCTGGGACTACTCGGGCCCGTACCACGGCTACGACGGGTTCGCGATCTTCGCGCGCGACATGGACATGGCGATCAACAGCCCTGCCTGGAGCCTGATCCGCGCGCCCTGGCTGGAGCAGTAGCGGCCGAGCAGAAGGGCAAGCGACCGACGCGAGAGAATGGCGAGCCGGCTCGTCCGGCCCGCCAGTGCAGGAGAGAAAACATGAGCCAGAACGCCGAGAACGTGCTCGATCATTTCAACCTGTTCCGCCAGCCGGAATACACCGAGATGCTCGCGAAGAAGAAGCGGGAGTTCGAGGATCCCGTCCCCGCCGACGACGTCGAGCGAGCACGCGAGTGGACCAAGACCTGGGACTACCGCGAAAAGAACTTCGCCCGCGAGGCGGTGGTCGTGAACCCCGCGAAGGCGTGCCAGCCGCTCGGCGCGGTGTTCGCGGCGGTCGGCTTCGAGCGCACGCTTCCCTTCGTGCACGGCTCGCAGGGCTGCGTCGCCTACTACAGAAGCCACTTCAGCCGCCACTTCAAGGAGCCGACGTCCTGCGTCTCGTCGTCGATGACCGAGGACGCCGCGGTCTTCGGCGGCCTGAACAACATGATCGACGGCCTCGCTAACGCCTACAACCTCTACAAGCCCAAGATGATCGCCGTCAGCACGACGTGTATGGCGGAGGTCATCGGAGACGATCTGAATGGGTTCATCAAGAACGCGAAGGACCAGGGCAGCGTCCCGCAGGAGTTCGACGTGCCCTTCGCGCACACCCCGGCCTTCGTCGGCAGCCACGTGACCGGCTTCGACAACGCCTTGAAGGGAATCCTGAGCCACTTCTGGAAGGACCGGGAACGAACGCCGTCGGCAGCAATCAACTTCATCGGCGGCTTCGACGGCTACGTGGTGGGCAACATGCGCGAGGTGCGCCGGCTGTTCGACCTGATGGGGATCGACTACACAATCCTCTGCGACCCGAGCGACGCCTGGGACACGCCGACCGACGGACAGTTTCGCATGTACGACGGCGGAACCACGCTCGACGCCGCGCGCGCCGCGCTCGACGCCAAGGCGACGATCTCGTTCCAGGAGTTCTGCACCGAGAAGACGCTCGCCTACTGCGCCGAGAAAGGCCAGGAGACGCTCGCGCTGAATCACCCGATCGGCGTCGCCGGAACAGACCGCTTCCTGATGGAGATCTCGCGGTTGACTGGCCGGCCGATCCCCGAGCAGATCACGCGCGAGCGCGGCCGCCTGATCGACGCCATCGCCGACTCGAGCGCGCACATCCACGGCAAGCGCTTCGCCCTCTACGGCGACCCGGACTTCACCCTCGGGATGACGGGCTTTCTCCTCGAGCTCGGCGCCGAGCCCGTGCACGTGCTTTCGACCAACGGCGGCACGGCCTGGAAGGAGAAGGCCACCGCGCTGCTCGACTCCTCGCCCTTCGGCAAGGGCTGCCACGCCTGGGCGGGCAAGGACCTGTGGCACATGCGCTCGCTGCTGTTCACCGAGCCCGTCGATTTCCTGATCGGCAACACCTACGGCAAGTACCTCGAGCGCGACACCGCAACGCCGCTCATCCGCATCGGGTTCCCGATCTTCGACCGCCACCACCACCACCGTTACCCGATCTGGGGCTACCAGGGAGCCCTCAACGTGCTCGTCAAGCTCCTCGATCGGATCTTCGACGACATCGATCACAACACGATCGTCCCCGCGAAGACCGACTACAGCTACGACATCATCCGCTGAGCCGAGCCGCCGGAGAAACGCACGATGAATTCCTTGAGTGCCAAGGTTCAGGACGTGTTCGACGAGCCCGGTTGCGGCAAGAACCAGGCGAAGTCGGCCAAGGAGCGCAAGAAGGGCTGCGCCAAGCAGCTCCAGCCCGGCGCCGCCGCCGGAGGATGCGCCTTCGATGGCGCCAAGATCGCCTTACAGCCGATCACCGACGTCGCCCATCTGGTGCACGGCCCGATCGCCTGCGAGGGCAACTCGTGGGACAACCGCGGCGCGAAGTCGTCAGCCTCGGAGCTCTACCGGACCGGCTTCACGACCGACATCCGCGAGACGGACGTCGTCTACGGCGGCGAGAAGCGGCTCTTCCGCTCGATCAAGGAGGTGATCGCGAAGTATGACCCCGCCGCGGTGTTCGTGTACCAGACCTGCGTCCCGGCATTGATCGGTGACGACATCGAGGCGGTGTGCAAGGCGGCGCGCGAAGCCTTCGGCAAACCGATCATCCCGGTGAACTCTCCCGGCTTCGTCGGCAGCAAGAACTTGGGCAACAAGCTCGCCGGCGAGGCCCTGCTCGAGCACGTGATCGGCACGGAGGAGCCCGCCGAGACGACCCCGTACGACATCAATATCATCGGCGAGTACAACCTCGCCGGCGAGCTCTGGCAGGTGACGCCGCTCCTCGACCGCCTGGGAATCCGCATCCTCGCCTGCATCTCGGGCGACGCGCGCTACCACGAGGTGGCGCGCTCGCACCGCGCACGAGCCGCGATGATGGTCTGCTCGAAGGCGATGATCAACGTCGCGCGCAAGATGGAAGAGCGCTGGGGGATCCCGTTCTTCGAGGGCTCGTTCTACGGCATCTCCGACATGAGCGACTCGCTGCGGCAGATCGCGCGGCTGCTGGTCGAGCGCGGCGCGCCCGCGGATCTTGCCGGGCGGACCGAGGCGCTGATCGCCCGAGAGGAGGTGCGCGCCTGGGAGCGGATCGCAGCGCTCCGGCCCCGGCTCGCCGGCAAGCGCGTGTTGCTCATCACCGGTGGCGTCAAGTCGTGGTCGGTCGTCGCGGCGCTCCAGGAGATCGGCATGGAGGTCGTCGGCACGAGCGTCAAGAAGTCGACTGCGGAGGACAAGGAGCGAATCAAGGAGATCATGGGAAGCGACGCCCACATGATCGACGAGCTCACGCCGCGGGAGATGTACAAGATGCTTCGCGACGCACGCGCCGACATCATGCTCTCCGGAGGGCGATCGCAGTTCGTCGCGCTCAAGGCGAAGATGCCGTGGCTCGACATCAACCAGGAGCGCCACCACGCCTACGCCGGCTACGAAGGCATGGTCGATCTCGTCCGGGAGATCGACCGGGCGCTCTACAACCCGATCTGGGCGCAGGTTCGGCGACCCGCGCCGTGGGACCTACCGGCGGCCGTACCGGCCGAGACGCTCGTGCCGCAGCAGGAGGCCGCGGCGCCGCTCGCGATCGCTGCCGCGGCCGCGGTCTGAGCACACGGGAAGGATCGCATGGCTCGCGTCGCCACCTCGAAGAAGGCCTGCTCGGTGAACCCGCTCAAGATGAGCCAGCCGATCGGCGCCGCGCTCGCCTTCATGGGCCTCGAGGGCTGCATGCCCATCCTGCACGGCTCGCAGGGGTGCACCTCGTTCGGCCTCGTGCTCTTCGTCCGCCACTTCCGGGAATCGATTCCCCTTCAGACCACGGCCATGAACGAGGTCGCGACGATCCTCGGAGGGATGGAGAACATCGAGCAGGCGCTGGTCAACGTGACGCGCCGTGCGAAGCCCGCGATCATCGGCCTCGCCTCGACCGGGCTCACGGAGACCAAGGGAGACGACGTCGAAGGCTACCTGCGGCTCATTCGCACGCGCCAGCCCGAGCTCGCCGAGCTACCGATCGTCTACGTGTCCACGCCCGACTTCCAGGGTGCCTTCCAGGACGGGTGGGCGAAGGCTGTCGTGCGCATCGTCGAGGCGCTTGCTGAGCCCAGGTCACGCCAGCCTCGGCTGGTGAACGTTCTTGCCGGGAGCCATCTCACCCCGGCGGACGTCGAGGAGATCCGTGAGATCGTCGAGTCGTTCGGCCTGCGTGCCATTCTCCTGCCGGACCTCTCGGGATCCCTCGATGGCCACGTCCCCGACGACTTCAGCGCGACGACCCTCGGGGGCACGTCGTTGGACGAGGTTCTTGCGATGGGGGGCGCCGAGTTGACGATCGCGATCGGCGATCAGATGTGGTCGGCTGCTCTGGCGCTCGAGATGAAGACGAGCGTTCCCTGCGCGCTACTCGATCGGCTGACCGGGCTCGAGGCGAACGACCGTTTCCTCACCATCCTTTCATCGCTGAGCGGCGCTCCGGTGGCGAGCAAGTACCGCCGCCAGCGCAGCCAGCTCGTCGACGCGATGCTCGACGGGCACTTCTTCTTCGGCGGCAAGAAGGTCGCGATCGGCGCCGAGCCCGACCTGCTGTGGGCGCTGGGCGGCTGGTTCGCGGAGATGGGTTGCGAGATCGTGGCGGCGGTCACGACGACGGCGTCGCCCACCCTCGAGAACCTGCCGACAGAGGAGGTTCTCATCGGCGACCTCGAAGATCTCGAGGCGCGGGCAGGCGACTGCGACCTGCTGGTGACGCACTCGCATGGCCGGCAGGCCGCCGCGCGGCTCGGGATCCCGTTCCTGCGCGCCGGGCTGCCGTGCTTCGACCGGCTCGGCGCCGGCCATCGGCTGCACGTCGGCTATCGCGGCACGCGCGATCTGATCTTCGAGGTGGGCAACCTGTTGATCGCGCACGGCCACGAGAATGCACCGCACACCTGGCCGCTACCGGAGGTGAGCGATGCGGCTCCGCGCGCCGGCTCGGGCTGGTTGAACGGCAAGAAGGAGCACGGGGCATGAAAGTCGCCTTCGCAACCCAGGACCTGCAACGAGTGGACGCTCACTTCGGCTGGGCGAAGAGCATCGCGATCTACGAGGTCTCACCCAACGGCCACCGCTTCGTCGAAGCGGTCGAGTTCGCGGGCGACCTCGCGGAGGACGGCAACGAAGACAAGCTCGGGCCCAAGATCGAAGCCATTCGCGACTGCGCGATCCTCTACGTCGCCGCGATCGGCGGCTCGGGCGCGGCGCGCGTGGTGGCGGCGAACGTCCATCCCGTGAAGGTGAAGGAGCCGGAGCCGATCGTCGACCTCCTCGACAAGATGCAGGCGGTGTTGCGTGGCAATCCGCCGCCCTGGCTCCGCAAGGCGCTCCGCAAGGGCAGAGAGCGCAGCTTCGATTTCGACGACGAGTCGACCGAGGCGTAGTGGCCTCGATCCCGGCCGGAGAAAACTCAGGGAGATCCCATGTCTCAGGTAGACGCGAAAGCGATCGATGCGAACGGCAAGGGAGCCGGCGACGACCTCCTGTTCCTGGGGGAGCTGGTAACGCAGTTCCGCGCCCAGGACACCTACGGCTCGTGGGACAAGAAGAGCGACGTCGAGCTGCTCGAGCCCTTCATCCTCGATCGCGACAAGCGCCGCGCGATTCCGATCATCGGCGACCCGGACCCCGAGACGCTGTGGCGCATCGAGCTCTTCTACAACGCCGTCGGTCTCGCGATCGAGCGCCAGACCGGCGCCATGGTGACGCCGGTGATGAAGATGCACCACGAGGGCTTCGGGCGGGTCATTCTCTGCGCCGGGCGCCTGATCGTCGTGAACAAGCAGCTCCGTGACGTGCATCGCTTCGGCTTCCCGACACTCGAGCAGCTCGGCAAGGAGGGCGCGAAGCTGGTGGCGGCGGGGATCGAAATGATCCGCCGCTACCCCGAGGTCGCGAGCTACGGCTAGACGCGCTCGGGTCCAGCTCGAAGCAGGTTCGAGCCATGTCTGTCGTGACGATCAGCCTACCCGACGGACGAAGCTGGACGCCCCGCTTCGTCCAGACGATCGCGGAGGAGAAGTGCATCGGCTGCGGCCGCTGCTTCCGCGTGTGTGGACGCGACGTCCTGCAACTCATGGGCATCGACGAGAGCGGCGGGCGGACCGCGGTTGGGCTCGGGGACGACGACGAGGAGTACGAGAAGAAAGTGATGACCATCGCCAACCAGATCAACTGCGTCGGCTGCGAGGCGTGCGCGAAGATCTGCCCCAAGAAGTGCTACACGCACGCACCGATGGAGGCGGGAACCTAGGCCGGTTCCGGGACGGCGTCAGAGATGAAGCCACTGACCGTGGAAATTCTCCTCGCCCACGCGCGGGACCCACGCGACCCTGCGACGCTCGCGTTCGCGGGACTGATCGCGATCCGCGCCCGCAAGTGCGTGCTCGGAGAAGTCCCGATCATCGGCATGCAGCCGCGGGAGTTCCTTCTTCTTCTCGAGCGCCGGTTTCCCGGCATGGATCCCGGCCCCTGGCAGACCGACCGTGCGCACGCGTCGCGTCCGGCGCGCGGCCGCGCGCGAGAGAGCGAAGATCTGCTCGAGCTTCTGCTCGACCACTCGCCCTGCGAGGACGGCGACGGCGAGTGGCTCGCCCTCGCCGTCGCCACCGGCTGCATGGGGGAAAACCACCTCTGGCAAGATCTCGGGCTGCCGAGCCGGCAGGTGCTCTCGAGCCTCCTCGCGGAAGCCTTCCCGACGCTCTTCACGAAGAACGTCGGCGATATGAAGTGGAAGAAGTTCTTCTACAAGCAGCTCTGCGAGCGGGCGGGGCTGGCGATGTGCAGGGCGCCGAGCTGCGGCGCGTGCCGCGACCACGGTGCCTGCTTCGGGCCCGAGGAAGCCGCGAAGTGCCCTGCCAGCCCGACCGCCGGGCCGTTTCCCGTTTCGCAGTCCCATGCGGCGACGGTCGAGGAGACGAGTGCCGCCGGCGCCACGAACGGCGCCGGCGGATAGGTCGGACGGCATAGCTCGTACTCGGTGGAGCCGCGCGAAAAGTGGTCGGCCCACGAGTAACCACAATCGGCGCGCTCGCTCACAGCGTCAACGTGAAGTCATCGATCAGCGCGCCCGGCAACCGCGTGCTCGCCGTCGAGCGCTGCGAGTAGCTGCCGGCATCGACGATCCATTCGCGCTCCGCGCTGAGCCCGACCAGGTTGTCACCGAGCATCCGGTAGAGCGTCTCGTCGAAGCGCATGACCTCGAGCGGCGCGTGCAGCACGCCGTTCTCCACCCAGAACGTCGCGAAGCGCGTCATGCCGGTGGTGCGGCAAGCAACCCGGTCGGAGTAGTTCACGTACCAGACGTTGCTGACGTACAGGCCGGTGCCGAGCTCCGCGAGCACGCGATCGGCGGGAATCTCGCCGGCGGCGAGATCGAGCGATTGCGGCATCTCGCTCGCCGAGGCGCCGTTGGTGCGCTCGCCGTACTCCGCGGCCGAGCGCGGAGAGACGAGGCACTCGGCGTATCGCCCCGCTTCGATCAGCGGCACGGACGGCGGTCTCGCGAAGCCCTCCTCCTGGAAGTCCGGCGCCAAGCCGTCGCGCGTGTTCTCGACCAACCGGACGCGCCGGTCGAGGCGGGCCTCGCCTTCGATCAGGCGCAGCAGCGGCGTGGTCTTCGTGCGATGCGTGCGCAAGCCGAAGCCGCCCCAGCCGAGCAAGCCGAGCACCTCGCGCAGGGCCGCGGGGGCGAGGTACACCCGATAGCGGCCCGACGGCACGCTGCGCGACGGACGCGACAAGATCTCGAGCTGCTCGGCCGCGGCCTCGACCTTGCGCTCCAACGCCGCGCGCTGCCACTCGACGCCGGCGTAGCTCGCGGTTACCGCCTTGTCGAGCGCGTGCACCAGACTCCAGTCGAAGTGGAAGCTATGGCTCGAGGTCCAGTTGCGCTGCCCGCGAGAGTTGGCGAACCCGTAGTGAATGCCGCCCGACGCGTAGACGCCGACGAGATCCCGGCCGCGCGTGGCGTCGTGGACGTCCTCCACCGCGTCGCCGCCCCGCGGCAGCCGATTCGGCCGGCGCCGCGCCGTGGATCGCGGCTCCTCCGCGTAGGCGAGAAACGGGTCTTCAGGGAGCACCTCTCGCTGCTCGCGCAGGCGCTCGACGAGCCGGGCGATGCGCGACCTGTCGATCGACAGGTCGCCGGACAGCGCCAAGCTGCCCGCCGCGTGCCGCCGTCCGGCGATCAGGTCGATCGACAGCGAGCGCATCGCCACCGCGCCCGCCTGTCGCACGCGCCCCTGGTTGAAGCGCACAAAGTCCGAGTCCTCGGCGTAGAAGTTGGAGAGATGCACTTCCACGCCCCGGCAGAGGTCGGTCACGGCGGCGGCGACGTCGTGAAAGTAGCTCTCCACGCTCACGCCCCCCCGAACACGTCGGCGTCCCGGAACAGGCACGCCGGCGAAGCGTGCCCCACGCGGATCGCCTGGTTCGGCTCGCCCTTGCCGCAGTACGGCGTGCCCAGCACCTCGAGCGTGTCGGCGCTGCCGACGGCCGCAAGGCTCCGCCAGAACGACGCGGAGACGCCACGGTAGTTCGGGTTCCTCACCACCGTCGTCAGCCGCCCGTCCTCGATCAATCGCGCCCACTCGCAGCCGAACTGGAACTTGTTGCGCGAATCGTCGATCGACCACGAGCAGTTGGTCTTCATGTAGATACCGCGCTCGGCCCGCGAGATCATCTCTTCGAGGCTCGCGCCGCCGGGCTCGAGGTTCAGGTTCGCCATGCGGTCGATCGGCGGGCGGTTCCAGCTCGACGCGCGCGCGTTGGCCACGCCGGCGATGCCGGCGCGCGCCTGCGAGGCGAGGCCGCCGAGCGGACGGAGCAGCACGCCCTCGCGAATCACGTACTCGCGCCGCGCCGGCTGGCCCTCGTCGTCGAACGCGTAGCTCGCGAGCTCTCCGCCACGGGTCGGGTCGAACGTCACGTCGAGCAGCTCCGAGCCGTAGCGGTAGCTGCCGAACATGTCGAGCGTGACGAAGCTTCGCCCCGCGTAGTTGCGCTCGTCGCCCAGGATGCGGTCGAGCTCGAGCGGATGGCCGATCGACTCGTGGATCTGCAGGATCATCTGGTCCGGCGCGAGCAGGAGGTCACGCCGTCCCGGCGGGCAGTTCGGCGCGAAGAGCAGCTCGAGCGCCTCGGCGGCGATGCGCGGCGCGGCGGCGTCGAAGCCGGTCTCGTCGGCGATTTCGAGCCCGCCCTGGCGGCAATAGGCGTGGCCGCCGAACGTGCGGGTCTGGGTCTCGGTGCCTTGGTTGGCGCTCGCCGACAGCGTCGGCAACAGATAGGCGAAGCGCTGGCGCGAGCCCACGCCGTCGGCGGTGACGATCCCCGATTCGCTCTCGGAGAACCACAGACCGGCCTCCCAGTCCTGGATGCGGTCGTCGGCCTTCAAGCGCGCGCACTGCGCCTGTAGTCGCGCAACCTTGTCGCCGAGCGGCACCGAGTCCCAGGGAACGCGCACCGCGGTCTCGTACTCGCCCGCCGCCGGTGGGCAAACGATCCGCCGCGGATCGACGAGGCTCCAGCCGCGGGTCCGCCGCGCCCAGTCGAGCGCCTGCTCGGCGGCGCGTCGCAGGCCGGAGGCCGTCAGGTCCGAGGTGGCGGCGTAGCCCATGCCGTCGCCCTCGACCACGGTGATCATCGCGCCGACGTCGAGCGAGGTGACGACTGGCTGGAGCACGCCGCGGCGAACCGAGATCTGCTCGTCGCGCTCCTCGACGAGGCGCAGCGAGCAGAAGTCGACCGCCGGAGCGATCTCGCGAAACCGGCGCTCAACCTCTTCCCGCATGGGAGGCTCCGGTCGGGCGGGGTGGCTCGCAGAGCGCGATCAGCCACTCCTCGAGCGCGGCCTGCGCGTCGCCGCGTCCGGTCTTGCTGACGACATCGATCGCCGCGAGCTTGTCGATCGCCCGCCGCAGCTCCACGATCGAGAAGCGCTTGGCGGCGGCAGCGATCTTGTCGGCGCGGAAGGGGTGCACATCGAGCAGCCTCGCGAGATTCTGCCCGGGCGCCTCGCGCGCGATCAGCAGTCGGCGCACCTCGGCGAACAGCGATCCGACCAGCGCCGGCACCGCTTCGCCTTCGTCGATGAGGCGCCGGAACAGGCCCACCGCGCGCACCGCCTGGCGCTCCGACATCGCGCCCTGGAGCTCGTAGATCGCGTGCAGGCGCGAGGAGGCGACGTGCTCGAGAACGGCGTCGGCGCCGATCGCCTCCCCGGCGCCGAGAGCGACCGAAAGCCGCTCCAACGTGGAACGGAGCTGCAGCAGGTTGTCGCCGACGAGGTCGACGAGCTCGGCGACGGCGTCGGGCGCGATGCGGTGGCCGAGGCGCTGCGCCTCCCCGCGGATCCACGCCGCGAGCGCATCTTTCTTTGGCGCGGCGAACTCGACTTCCCCGCCGTCGCGGGCGATCGCGGCGAAGAGCTTGACGCGCTTGTCGAACGCCTCGTCCCAAAAGACGATTGGCGGCCCGTCGCCGAGGCCGGGCAGAGCAGCGGCGAGCCGTTCGCCGTCGTCCTTGGAAAACCGCGCCGCCTGGCGGACGACCACCACGGCGACCGGCTCGAGCAGCGAGAGGTTCTGCCGCGCCTCGAGGATCCGCCCCGCCTCGGTGCCGGCGCCGAAGAAGCTCCGCACGGCGCCGCGCGCCCCGCCCACGGCGCCGCGCAGCTCCTCGATAGCTTCGGCCTTCAGCAGATCCTGATCCCCCGAGAAGAGGTACGCGACGAGAAGCTTCCTCGGCTTCTCGCGCAAGCGGCTACGAAACGCGGCGAGATCCACGAAGGATCAGAAGTCCTCCATCATCTGGTTGTAGAGCTCGCGGGCGAGCGTTTCGATCAACGCCTCGTTGGCCTGCCGCCGCTGCCCCTCGGAGAGCTGGATGTCGGTGAACTGGCTGACGTTCTGCGCGTTCAACGTCCTCTTCTGGAACTGCGACGAGCTGGTGACCACCACGCCTGGCACCGCGCTGTAGTCTTGCGTCTCGCGCTGCTCGACGGTCTTCCACAGGAGCTTCCCGTTGTCGCGACGGCGAAGCTCGAGGTCGACGGACACGCTCGCCTGGTACTGCAGCGCCTCGTCCTGGGCGTTGAAGGCGATCGGGCGGTTCAAGTAGTCGCGCACGATGCCGGAGAGCGTGACTTCGCCCTGCCCCTGCGGGACCACCTCGAGCCGCCCGCGGCTCGACACCTCGTCCTCGATCGACTCGAGAAGCTGCTTCTCGATGCCGATCTCGCGGGTGGTGTTCTGGATCGGTCCCAAGCTGATGGTATGGACGTCGGCCGGCAGGCGGTTGCCGGTGCCCGCGAAGTTGTAGCCGCAGCCCGAGCCCAGCCACAGGCAGGCGGTGGCGGCGACGACACGGAGAATCGGCACGGCAGATTGCATTCTCACTCCTCGCGGGGCCCAATCTCCATCAATCGACCACCAGGTTCAATAGCTTGTCGAGGACGAACACGCGCTTGCGAACCACGCGGCCGTCGAGGTGCTTGCCGACGCCGCCGTCGGCGAGCGCCACGTCGACCACGGCTTGCTCGGCGGAGCCCCGCGGCACGGTAAGCCGCCCGCGAAGCTTCCCGTTCACCTGCACGACCACCGTGACGCTCTCCTCGACGAGCGCCGCGGGATCGGCCTGCGGCCAGCGCTCGCGATCGAGCGAGCTCGTGTAGCCGAGCGCCTGCCAGAGCTCGGCGGCGACGTGCGGCACGACCGGAGCGAGCAGCAAGACCGCCGAGCGCAGCGCCTCGCGCACGACCGCAGCGCCGCCCGGCTCCTCGAGGCCGCGCTCCTCGAGGAACTTACTGACCGCGTTCAAGAGCTCCATCGTCGCCGCGATCGCGGTGTTGAAGTGAAAGCGCTCGCCGACGTCCTCGCCCGCCTTGCGGATCGCGCGGTGGGTCTGGCGAAAGAGCGCGAGCGGGCGGCCGCGGAGCGCGTCGAGCACCGGGCGCGCCTCCGGCGCACCGACGCGCGCGCGGCTCGCGTGAACGATGCGCCACAGCCGATGCAGGAAGCGCGAGGCCCCCTCCACCCCCTGATCATGCCACTCGAGGTCACGCTCGACCGGCGCCGCGAACAGGCAGAACAGGCGCACGGTGTCGGCGCCGTAGCGACGGATCAGGTCGTCGGGATCGACGACGTTCTTCTTCGACTTCGACATCTTCTCCATCCGGCCGACCTCGACCGGACGGCGGCACGTCCTGCAAAGCCCCTGCTCGGCTTCTTCCGGGTAGAGCCATCCGTGCTCCGCGCAGCGCAGCGTCTCCTTGCAGACCATGCCCTGGGTGAGCAGATTGGCGAACGGCTCGTCGGCGGCGACGTACCCCAAGTCGCGCAGCACCCGCGTGTAGAAACGAGAGTAGATCAGGTGCAGCACCGCGTGCTCGATGCCGCCGATGTACTGGTCGACCGGCAACCAGCGGTCGACGCGCGCGCGATCGAGCGGCCGGGTGTTCTCGTCGGGGCAGACGAAGCGAGCGAAGTACCACGAGGACGAGACGAACGTGTCCATCGTGTCGGTCTCGCGGCGCGCCGCACCGCCGCAGCGGGGGCAGGAAGTACGCATGAACGCTTCGCTCTTGGCCAGCGGGGAGCCGCCCTCGCCGGTGAGCGGCACGTCGAGCGGCAGCACGACCGGGAGATCCACGACGGGAACCGGCACGACGCCGCAGCCGCCGCAGTAGACGACGGGAATCGGCGCCCCCCAGTAGCGCTGGCGCGAGATGCACCAATCGCGCAGCCGATACTGCACGGCCGGCCCGCCGAGCCCACCTGCTTTCAACTGCTCGGCGACCGCACGCTTCCCTTCCTCGCTTGGCAAGCCGTCGAATGGGCCGGAGCGCACCATCCGGCCGGAACCCTCGTAGGCTTCGGTCATCGTCGCCGGGTCAAGCGTCCGCCCTTCGGGCTCGATGACGACGATCATCGGCAAGCCGTAGCGGCGGGCGAACTCGAAGTCCCGCTGGTCGTGCGTCGGCACCGCCATGACGGCGCCGGTGCCGTATTCCATGAGCACGAAGTTCGCGGCGTAAATCGGCATGCGGCCGCCGGTCATGGGGTTTTCACAGTAGGCGCCGGTGAAGACTCCTTCCTTGCCCGCCGCGCGCTCCTCGCGCGACTGCTTCTTGACGCCATCGACGAACGCCGCGACCTCGGCCTCGCGCCCTGCCGAGCGTGCCAGAGCGAGGACCAGCGGGTGCTCGACCGCGAGGCTCAGGAAGGTCGCGCCGAACAGCGTATCCGGCCGCGTGGTGAACACCGTGACGTCGGCGGCATCCGCCGGGCGCGGCTCGAGCAGGCGGAAGCGCACCTCGGCGCCGACGCTCTTGCCGATCCAGTTGCGCTGCATGGTGAGCACCCGCTCCGGCCAGCCGCCGGAGAGCCGATCGCAACCCTCGAGCAGCTCCTCGGCGTAGGCGGTGATGCGGAAGAACCATTGCTCGAGCGCGCGCAGCTCGACCTTCGATCCGCAGCGCCAGCACGCGCCGTCCTCGACCTGCTCGTTGGCGAGCACCGTCTGACACGACGGGCACCAGTTGGCCGGGGCGTGACGACGATAGGCGAGGCCGCGCTCGAGCATCTGCAGGAACACCAGTTGCTCCCAGCGGTAGTAGCTGGGATCGCAGGTCGCCAGCTCGCGGCGCCAGTCGTAGGAGAGCCCCATGCGCCGAAGCTGCGCACGCATCGTGTCGACGTTGCGATACGTCCACTTCGCCGGGTGCTCGCCGCTCTGGATCGCGGCATTTTCGGCGGGCATGCCGAAGGCGTCCCAGCCCATCGGGTGCAGCACCGTGAAGCCGCGCATGCGCTGATAGCGCGCGACCACGTCGCCAATCGCATAGTTGCGCACGTGGCCGATGTGAATGCGCCCCGAGGGATAGGGGAACATCTCCAGCACATAGTAGCGCTCGGCGGCGGAGCGATCGTCGACCGCGTAGCTCCGCTCCGTGTCCCAGCGCTCCTGCCAACGAGCTTCGACCGCGGCGGGGTCGTAGCGTTCGTCCATCGCCCGTCAGTCCTTGGCGGCCTGCGACAGCTCCGGGCGATCGCGCAGGCCGAGCTGGCCGGCGATCTGGTCGAGGATCCCGTTGACGAACTGCGACGACTCCTCGCCGCCAAAACGGCGGGCGATCTCGATCGCCTCGTCGAGGATCACCCGGGTCGGCACCCGCTCGGCGCGCTGCAAGAGCTCGTAGGTGGCGAGCCGCAGCAGGTTCAAATCGACGCGCGAAAGCCGCGACAGGCTCCAGTTCTCGGCGGCGGCGGCGATCAGCGCATCGATCTGCTCGCGCTCGGCGAGCACGCCCCGCATGAGCTCGATGGCGAAGCCACGGGCGTCGAGCGGCGCCTCGAAGTGCTCCCACAGGAGCTCGAGCGCCTCGGGCGACGGGTCGCCGGTCAGCTCCACCCGGTAGAGCGCCTGCAGCGCGATCTCCCGTCCTTGCCGGCGGCCGGCCATCAGCTCGCCGATTCCCGGCCGCTGCGCAGCCGCTGCTGCACGCGGAACGTCTCGATCGCGGTCTGCACCGCCTCCGCCCCCTTGTTGCCCTTGCCTTCGTCGGAGCGCTCGATCGCCTGCTCCACGGTGTTGGTGGTGAGCACGCCGAACGCCACGGGAAGCGAGAAATCGAGCATGACGCGCCCCGCGCCGGCGGCCACCGCCTGGGAGACGAAGTCGAAATGCGGCGTCTCGCCGCGGATGACCGCGGCGAGACAGACGACGGCGTCGACCTTCCCGCCCGCCGCCAGCTCGCGCGCGGCGAGCGGCACCTCGAACGCGCCCGGCACGCGCACGACCGTGACGTCTTCGTCGCGCACGCCGGCGCGGCAAAGCTCGGCGACCGCTCCGGCCAGCAGACGCTCGGTGATGTAGGCGTTGAAGCGGGCGACGACGACGCCGATGCGGAGCCCGGACCCGTCGGCCGAACCGATGATCTCGTGGGGCATGATCTCCTGTGTGTAGCTGACCCAGGGAGAGAATTCACCCCAGGCGGCCTCCGGGCCGCACGCCGGCGCCGCGAGCGGCGAACGTAGCCTCAGGTGACCAGTGACAACGTGCTGAAGAAGTGGCCGAGCTTCTCGCGCTTGGTGCGCAGGTACTCGATGTTGTCGTCGTGCGGCGTGGATTCGAGCGCCAACCGCTCGACGACCTGGATGCCGTAGCGCGCGAGGTCGGCGATCTTGCGCGGGTTGTTGGTGAGCAGCCGCACGCGCGCCACGCCGAGCTCGCGCAGGATCTGCGCGGCGATGGCGTAGTCGCGCAGATCCTCCTTGAAGCCGAGGTCGAGGTTCGCCTGCACGGTGTCGCGGCCCTTGTCCTGCAGCGCGTAGGCGCGAATCTTGTTGCCGAGGCCGATGCCTCGTCCTTCCTGGCGCATGTAGACGAGCACGCCTCGGCCCTCGCGCGCGATCTGGTGGAATGCCTGATGGAGCTGCTCGCCACAATCGCAGCGCAGCGACCCGAAGACGTCGCCGGTCAGGCACTGCGAATGGATGCGGACAACCACCGACTCGTGGCTCGACACGTCGCCGCACACCAGCGCGACGTGCTCGTAGGGATCCACCTCGCTGCGGTAAGCGATCGCCTCGAACTCGCCAACCGGGGTCTGGATCGACGAGCAGGCGACGCGGGTGACCAGCGTCTCGAAGCGCAGCCGGTAACGCACCAGCGATTCGATGCTGACCCGAGGCAAGCCGTGCTGCTCAGCGAAGGCGTCGAGATCGGCGCCGTGGGCGATCGCCCCGTCGTCGCGCAGGATCGCGCAGGTCACGGCGGTCGGCGCCATTCCCGCCAGCCGCGTGAGGTCGACCGCCGCCTCCGGCACCTGGGGCCGCGACAGCACGCCGCCGCGGCGGATCTGCACGGGGAGCACGTGCCCGGGCATCACCAGATCGCCCGGCGTCGCACCCTCCTTGACCGCGGCCTGAATGGTGGTGGCGCGGTCGGCCGCCGAGATGCCGGTAGTGACGCCGCGGCGGGCCTCGATCGATACGCCGTACGTGCGTCGCACGCTTCCCTCGCCGAGCACGAGCGGGATGCCGAGCGCGCGCATCTTCTCCTCGGTCACCGCCAGGCACACCAGGCCCCGCGCATGGGTGGCCATGAAGTTGATCGCGTCGGCGGTCACGCACGACGCCGCCAGGCAGACTTCGCCACTGCCGTCGCGGTCGTCGACGACCACGACCATGCGCCCCTTGCGCACTTCCTCGAATAGCGGCTCGAAGTCCATTCGTCACAAAACGTTAACACTTCACGGTTTTTTTTGAAAGACCGGCACTCCGCTGATCAGCAGATCCTCACCGAGTTGCTCGCAGCGCGCCGCCGACAGCGACACCGCGCCAGCCATGCGGCGAATGCCGAGTGGACCGACGGCCGGCCGAGCGTCGGCACCGAGCAGCTTCGGCGCGAGAAACAACGCCAGCCGGTCGACCAGACCTTCCCGCAAGGCGCTGGCGGCCACCCGACCCCCACCCTCGACGAGCACGCTCTTCACGCCCGCTCCCGCCAGGTCGGCAAGCACCCGGCGGAGCGCTCCCGAACGATCGCCCCCGCCGCGGCGGACCGTGACCCCGCGCCGTCGCAACCGCTCTGCCTTGGCGGTGCCGTCCTCCAGCGTATAGAGGCGGGTGCGCTCGGCGCCGTCGCGGAAGACGCGCGCCCCCTCGGCCACGCGCAGCCGCCCGTCGACGATCACCCGCAGCGGGTGACGCCCACCGCGGACCCGACAGGTGAGCTCGGGATCGTCGGCGATCACAGTCTCGGAGCCGACCAGCACGGCATCGAATCGATCGCGCATCTCGTGGACCCGGCGGCGCGCGGCCGAGCCCGTCACCCAGCGCGAATCCCCGCCCGACGTGGCGATCCGCCCGTCGAGCGTGGCGGCGAGCTTCAGCACCACGAACGGCATCCCGGTGGTGATGTACTTCTCGAAGTCTTCGTTGAGCGCCCGGCACTCGGCCGCACGCACGCCGACTTCGACCGTGACCCCCGCTCGGCGCAGGCGCGCCACCCCACGGCCTCGAACGCGGGGGTTGGGATCGAGCGAGCCGACCACGACGCGCGAGACGCCCGCGGCGAGCACCGTCTCGACGCAGGGCGGAGTGCGCCCGAAATGACAGCAGGGCTCGAGCGTGACGTAGAGCGTCGCGCGGCGCGCCCGGGTTCCCGCCTGGCCGAGCGCGAAGATCTCCGCGTGGGGGCCTCCGGCGCGACGGTGAAAGCCGCGGCCGACGATCTCGCCGCCGCGCACGACCAGCGCGCCGACGGCGGGGTTTGGGCTCGTCCGGCCGAGCCCACGCCGCGCCAGCCGCAGCGCCTCGGCCATATGATCGGCGTCGAGCCTGTCCCGACGCGTCACGGCATCCTCGGGCCCATTCAAGCGCCGGCGTCGCGGGCGCGCGCCGAACGCGCGGCGGCCTTGGCCTTCGGCCGCGTGCCCTTGCCCACGTGCTCGTCGCGGCTCGTCTGGATCAGATCCTTCAGCTCGCGCATGAACTCGTTCACGTCCTCGAACGAGCGATACACCGAAGCGAAGCGCACGTAGGCGACCTTGTCGAGATCGTAGAGCGCCCGCATGATCGCCTCGCCGATCACCGAGCTCGAGACCTCCTTTTCGCCTCGCTCCTGGAGCATGCGCTCGATGCGGTCGGCGGCCTGCTCGATCATCTCCATGCTGACCGGGCGCTTCTCGCAGGCCTTCTTCAGGCCGGCCGTCACCTTCATGCGGTCGTAGACCTCCCGACGACCGTCCTTCTTGACGATCATCGGCAGCATCTCTTCGACGCGTTCGTAGGTGGTGAACCGCCGTTCGCAGCGCAGGCACTCGCGCCGGCGGCGGATGATGTCACCGTCTTTACTGAGGCGGGAGTCGATGACTTTGTTTTCGAGGTCGCGGCAGAAGGGGCATTTCATCTCGTGTCAGCGGAGGGCAGACCGAGAACCCGCGGCTCCGTCGCTTCGCTCCTGGCGGACGGCGAAGAGTCCGGACCAAGCCGAGAGTCCTCGGTCTACCCTCCGCCGGCAGTCCGGCGTCACTTCTTGTGTTCCTGGATATACTTCGCGACGTCGCCGACGGTGCGGATCTTTTCCGCGTCCTCGTCGGAGATCTCCATCTCGTATTCTTCCTCGAGCGCCATCACCAACTCGACGATGTCGAGCGAATCCGCGCCGAGATCTTCGATGAACGACGCTTCCGGCGTGACTTCCTCCTCCCCCACCCCGAGGTGCTCGCAGATGATCTCTCTCACCCGTGCTTCGGTGTCTTTGGCCCCCGCTTCAACACCTGCCATTTTGCTCTAACCTCCCGTTGAGATTCGGCGTCCCTATCACATCGATCTATCGAGGAATAGGGAGCTCCTACTCGCGCTTTGGCACGTTCCCCGGCTCCTCCGCGCCTTCTACCGTCTCGCCGTGCGCATCGCCGTTACGGTCGGCCTTGCCGTCGCGACGAAAACGTCCCTTCAGTTGCTGCCAGAATCCCGCGCGGCGCTTGAGCGTCCCGGTCAGCTCCTCCATCTCGGGGAGGTCGCGCATGCCTCCCGAGATCTGCCCGGTCAGGTTCTTACGGGCAGCCTCAGCCGCCACCCGGATCGCATTCTGGATGGCCTTGGGGCTCGACGAGCCGTGGGCGATGATCGTCACGCCGTTCACTCCGAGCAGCGGAGCCCCACCGACCGCGTCGTAGTCGAGCATTTGGCGAATGTGGTCGAGGTCCTTCTTGAGCAGCAGGTAGGCCAGCTTGGTTTTCAGGTTGCGTTCGAACATCTGCCGCAGCAGGAACTGCACGAGCCCGCCGAGCCCTTCGAGCGACTTGAGGATCACGTTGCCCGTGAAACCATCGGTGACCGCCACGTCGACGTTGCCGGCGTTGATGTCCCGGCCTTCGACGTAGCCGACGTAGTTGAGCGGCATCTGCCGCAGCACGCGGTCGGCCGCGCGGGTGAGATCCGTACCCTTGCTCTCCTCTTCGCCGTTGCTGACGATGCCGACGCGCGGCGAGAGCACGCCGCATACGCTGCGCGCGAACACGTCGCCCATGACGGCGAACTGCACGAGGTTGAGCGGCACGCACTCCACGTTGGCGCCGCCGTCGAGCAGCGTGACGTACCCGCGTCGCGCCGGGATCTGCAGGCTGATCGCCGGCCGATCCACCCCGGGGAGGTTGCCGAGCAGCATGACCGCCGCCGCCATCATCGCCCCGGAGTTGCCCGCGCCGACGAACGCGGCGGCGTCGCCCGTCTTGACGAGCTGGAAGCCCACGCGGATCGAGCTGTCGCGCTTACGGCGCAGCGCCTCGACCGGGCTGTCCTCCATCCCCACCACTTGCGAGGCGTGATGGACGTTGATCGGCAGGTCGCCCGCGTGGCGCCGTGCGAGCTCGCGCGTCAACGTCTCGCGGTCGCCGACCAGCGTCACGGGAATGCGCAGGTCGCGAGCCGCCGCGATGGCTCCCTCGATGACCGCCTGCGGCGCGTGATCGCCGCCCATCGCGTCGACGGCAACGGCCTTCATGGCTGCCGACCCGCCCGGCACGCCATGGCCCGGACGCCTCTCACTCCTGAGCGATCTCGACAACCTGCCGGCCCCGGTACTGTCCACAATGCAGGCAGGCGCGGTGTCGTTGCGCCGGCTCTCCGCACGACGGGCAAGCGATCGACTGCGGCACCACCAGGGCGTCGTGCGCGCGGCGCTTGTCGCGCTTCTGACGAGAGGTTCTTCGCTTCGGTACGGCCATTCGAGTCTCCGATCGTTCGCCGCAATCAGCGCTTGCGCGCTTGCTTATGCAGCCCCTCGAGGCGCGGGTTGGTCCATCCGTCGCGGCAATCGCACGCCCCGAGATTGCGATTGGCCCCGCAGCGCGGGCAGAGCCCGCGGCAGTCCTCGCTGCAGAGTGGGCGGGTGGGCAGCGAGAGCATCATCGCCTCGCGGACCAGCGGCGAGAGGTCGATCTCGTTGCCGCGGTAGAAGCTGAGCGACAAGTCGTCGACCTTGAGCTCGACGTCCTCGGCCCGCTCGAGCGCCGGCTTCAAGACGAACGCGAAGTCGTTGCGCAGCGGAAACGAGTATTCGGCCAGGCAGCGCGCGCACGCACCGCGGACAGCGCCGGAAAAACGCCCTCCGAAGAACAGATCCGCGCCGAGACGGTAGTAGCGCACGTCCACCGGAACCGACCCCTCGAATTGGTAGTCGGCCATGCCGGTGCCGGAGAGCGCGTCGTTGATCTCGCCGACCTCTTCCACGAAGGTTGCGTCTTTCTCGGTTTCCTTGATCTCGTCGAGGCGAATCTTCACGGCCGTTTCTGCTGGTTCTCGCGACGAGAGGGCAATCCGTTAGATATAACGTGGACTCGCCGGTAAGGAAAGCCCCGGACGGGACGTCAACCGGCGTCGCCCCCGCGGATTCCGAGCCGCCGTTCAACCTTGCGTAGCCGCCGCACGATCTCCGGGAGCTGGAGCCAGCCGGCGATGATCCGCCGATAGCGTTGGATGTCCACCGCCGGCAACCCGCTGCCGACGGTCGCTCCCGGCGCCACGTCGTTCGGCACCCCCGACTTCGCCGCCACCCGCGCCCCCGCGCCGATCGTCAGGTGGCCGGCCGCGCCCACCTGACCGCCGAGCTGGGCACCGGCGCCGACTCGGGTGCTGCCCGAGAGCCCAACCTGGGCGGCGAGCAGCGCCGCCGGGCCGACATCGCAGCCATGTCCGATCTGCACGAGGTTGTCGACCTTGCTGTGGCGGCGGATGCGCGTGACGCCGACCGCGGCCCGATCCACCGTGGTGTTGGCGCCGATCTCGACGCCGTCTTCGAGCACGACTCCGCCGATCTGCGGAATCGGATGCACGTTGCCTTTCTCGTCCGGCAGGTAACCGAAGCCGTCGCCGCCGATCACCGCGCCCGCCTGCAGCTTCACGTCGTCGCCGACCGTCACCCCCTCGCGCACGACGACTCCCGCGTGCGCCAGGAACCGATCGCCGATCGTCACCCGGGGATAGATCACCACGTGGGGATCGATGCGCGCGCTCGTGCCGATCGTCACCTCGTCGCCGATCACCGCGTAGGCGCCGATCGACGCGCCGACGCCGACCCGCGCGGTGGGCGCGATCTGCGCCGTCGGATGGATCCCCGGCGAAGGCCGGTAGGGATGATGGAACAGGCCGAGCAGCCGCAGGAACGCGCCGTACGGCTCCGTCGAGCGCAGCACCGCGACTCCGGCCGCTTCGAGGCCAGGAGCGAGAATCACCGCTGAGGCGCGCAGATCCTTCAGCTTCGACTGGTAGCGTGGGTTGGCGACGAACGTCACCTCGCCCGGTCCGGCGTCGTCGATCGGCGCCGGACCGACGATCTCGATCGAAGGGTCGCCTTCGAGCGTGCAGCCGATCTTCTCCGCCAGGTCGCCGAGCTTCATCCCACCTTGCTGATAGCCGTTCGCCGGGCGAAGAAAAAGGGCGAGCGGCCCCGCAATTGCTTTTCCCCGCGCCCTGCGGAATAGTCGCCGGCTTAGCCATGGAGGAGATCCAGCTCGACTTCAACAAGGGAGGCGGACTCGTTCCGGTCATCACCCAAGATGCCGAAACCGGCGAGGTGTTGATGCTCGCCCACATGAACGAGGAGGCGCTGCGCGAGACGCTGCGCACCCGGCGCGCGGTCTACTGGAGTCGGCGCCGCGGCTTGTGGCGCAAGGGCGAGGAGTCGGGTAACTACCAGGAGGTACGCGGCATATCCGTCGACTGCGACGCCGACGCGATCCTCTTGAAGGTGCGCCAGCACGGTGGCGCCGCCTGCCACACGGGACGGCGCACGTGCTTCTATCGCGAGAGCGACGACGGAGTCTCGTGGCAAACGATCCTCGACCCTATCTTCGATCCCGAGAAAGTATACGGAGCGAAGAAGTGACGGGCGAGCGGGCGCTGAAGCTCGGCCTCCCGAAGGGCAGTCTCGAGCAGGCGACGATCGATCTCTTTCGCAAGGCGGGCTGGAAAATCTCCGGAGGCGAGCGCAGCTACTTCCCCTCGATCGACGACCCGGAGATCCGCTGCACGCTCATGCGCCCGCAGGAGATGCCGCGCTACATCGCCGACGGCACGCTCGACGCCGGCGTCACCGGCAAGGATTGGATCGTCGAGAACGGCGTCGAGCTCGAGGTGATCGCGAATTTCGTCTACTCGAAGGTGAGCCGCCGGCCGACGCGCTGGGTGCTCGCGGTGCCCGCCGACTCGCCGATCCGGCGGCTCGAGGACTTGAAGGGCAAGCGCGTCGCCAGCGAGATGACGAGCTTCTCCCGCCGCTACTTCAAGGAGCGCGGCATCGACGTGCACGTGGAATTCTCCTGGGGGGCGACCGAGGCGAAGGCCGCCGAGGGTCTGGTCGACGCCATCATCGAGGTCACCGAGACCGGTTCGACGATCCGCGCGCACGGCTTGCGCATCGTCGCCGAGCTGCTCGAGTCGAATCCCCAGCTCGTCGCCAACCCGGCGTCGATGACCGACCCGTGGAAGGTGCAGAAGATCCGCCAGATCGAGCGGCTGGTGGTGGGCGCGATGGCGGCCGAGAGCCAGGTCGGCCTCAAGATGAACGTGCGGCGGGACGAGCTCGACGCGGTCATCACCTTGATCCCGAGCCTCACCGCCCCCACGGTCGCCAACCTCTACCCGACGCCGAATCTGCACGGCGAGGAATGGTTCTCGGTCGAGAGCGTGATCGCCGAGGTGACCGTGCGCGAGCTGGTGCCGCGGCTGCTGGCGGCCGGCGCGGTCGGCATCATCGAGTACCCGCTCAACAAAGTGCTCTGAACCTCCTACGGCAAAGTTTTGCGGTTTCACACGAAGAAATGAGATCCGAGGCCTTCGGTAGACCACCGTCGTTCGGTCGCGGCTGCGAGGCCGCTCTGAGACGCCTGCCGTGATCATCCTGCTCAAGCCCGAGGTCGCGCAGGGAAGCCCGGAAGTCGATCAAGTCATGCGGCTGGTCGCCGCTTACCCCGGCGTCAGCACGCGCGTCCATGCCGAGCGCGGGCAGACCCGTTCGGTGATCGAGATCCATGTGATCGGCAACACCGCGGCGATCCCCAAGGAACCGATCGAGGATCTCCCCGGCGTGCAGCAGGTCGTGCGGGTGTCCGACCGCTACCGGCTGATCGGCCGGCACCGGGGACAGGTCGAGTCGTTCGGCTTCGAATACAACGGCGTGCGCTTCGATCAGGACACGCTGCACGTGTTCGCCGGGCTCTGCGCGGTGGACTCGCGCGAGTCCACCGCGCAGACCCTGCGCGCGCTCGCCGACGCCGGCTTGGTCACCACCCGCATGGGCGCCTACAAGCCGCGCACCAGCCCGTACGACTTTCAGGGGCACGGCCGCAAATGCCTGCCCTACGTGTTCGAGCTCGCCGGCGCCCACGGCATCCGCGTGATCGCCATGGAGATCACCCACGAGCGCAAATCGACGAGATCCGCGCGGCGCTCGGCGGCCGGGCAATCCGACCGGCGTCATGCTGCAGATCGGCACGCGCAACGCGCAGAACTTCGAGCTGCTGAAGGTCGTCGGACATCAGACCGAGTTCCCGGTGCTCTACAAGCGCGGCATGGGCATCACGCTCGAAGAATCCTTCAACGCCTGCGAGTACGTCGCCAGCGAAGGAAACCGCCGCATCGTCTTCTGCCTGCGCGGCGTGAAGTCGAACCTCGGCGAGCCGCACCGCAACTTGGTCGACGTGGCCCACGTGCCGGTGGTGAAGCGCTTGACGCGCCTGCCGGTATGCGTCGATCCGTCCCACTCGGTCGGCCGGCGCGACCCCACCCCCGACGGACTGCTCGACATCCATCACGTGTCGGCGCAGGCGGTGATCGCCGGAGCCAACATGCTGCTCGTCGATTTCCACCCGGCTCCCGAGAAGGCGCTGTGCGACGGCCCCCAGGCGCTGCTGGTGCGGGATCTGCGCGCCTATCTCGAGGACGTGCGCCTCGTGCGCGAGGTCTACGAGAAGCGTCGCGCGCTGGCGGCGGCCGCTTCCACGCGCTAGGTGAAGCCACTACGGTTCGCCATGGAAGAGATCATCCTCCACCAGTACGAGGCGTCCCCGTTCTGCGAGAAGATCCGCAAGATCCTGGCGCTGAAGCAGCTCCGCTGGCGAGCGGTCGAGCAGCCGATCGTGGCCCCGAAACCGCAGCTCACGCCGCTCACCGGCGGCTATCGACGCGTCCCGGTGCTACAGATCGGCGCGGACGTGTACTG
>CAVPWJ010000132.1:0-15072 GCA_963708955.1 uncultured delta proteobacterium | reverse complement strand
CCGTTGCGAGTCCTGGTTGTAGAAGACAACCGGCGCCATGCGGAGCTGATCACAGACGAGATCCAAGAGAGCGCCGTCGAAGCTCAGGTCGAGTGGGTGGAGACCGGGGCCCTCGCCCTCGAGCGACTCGCCGCGGTCCGCTTCGATCTGGTGGTCCTGGACTACCGGCTTCCCGACACGGATGGGCTCGAGATCATGAAGACGCTGCGGGCCAGGGGCTCCGACGTCTCGGTGATCTTCGTGACGACCGCGGACTCGGTACAGCTCGCGGTCGAGGCCATGAAACTGGGCGCGGAGGACTTCGTACAGAAGCAAGAGGGTTATCTCGCCATCCTGCCTCTCATCGTGCGCGAGGCGCTCGGGCGCCAGCAGCTTCGTCGAGAGAAGTCTCGGCTCGAAGCCGAGTTGCGCCAAGCCGAGAGGCTGGCCTCGCTCGGCATCCTGGCGGCAGGCCTCGCTCACAACATCAACAACCGCCTCACCTCGCTCAAGACGTTCTTCGATCTCATCCCGGAGCATTACGACGATCCTTACTTCCGAACCGATTTTCTCCAGACCTGCCGCACGGACCTCGACAAGATCGCTCTCCTCGTCCACGAGCTCACTCGCTACGCATTCACGGAAACGACCCCGCGCGTTCCGCAGTCGCTGGCCGAGCTGATCGCGCGCGCCATCGGCCATCTCGACGACGAGATCCAGAAGAAGCAGATCCGCGTTCGAACCGACTCCCCGGAGCTTCCGCGCATTCCGCTCGACCCCGAGGGCGTCAAGCAGTTGTTCATCAACCTGCTCAAGAACGCGATCCAGGCGAGCCCGGTCGGCGGCGAGATCTCGGTCCGCCTGTCCGTGGAGGGTCTCGACGAACCCTGCGTGGTCGCCCGGGTGAGCGATCAGGGACCGGGACTGCCGGTGGAGATGCACGAGCGCATCTTCGATCCCTTCTTCACCACCAAGGATCACGGCCTCGGCATCGGACTGTACATCTGCCATAAGATCGCCAGTCTTCATCGTGGGCGAATCGAGGTTGTCAGCTCCGAAACCGGGGGCGCGACCTTCTGCGTCTATCTGCCGATTTCGCCGCGCGAAGAGCGCGAGGTCTACCCCGGAGAGTCCGCGAGCTGAGGCCGCCGCCGCTTTCCCTCACCCCCTCCTTGAAGCCGCCCCCATCGCGATATAACGCTGGGCGACTATGCCTACGCCTCAGGAGATCCTCGAGCAACTGAAGCGGGTCGCCTACCCTGGACTCAGCCGCGACATCGTTGCCTTCGGCTTCGTCAAGGACGTCGAGGTGGGAGGCCGCGGTGCGACGATCGTCCTAGCTCCGACGACCGACGACCAGGGCGTCATCGCCGAGATTCGCCGAAGAGTCGTGGAGACGGTACAGGCGATGGGGGTACCGACGGTCGAGATCGTCGTCGAAGAGCCGCCCAAGGTGGCGCTCGGGGCGATTCGCCCCAAACCGAAGGTCGGTGACGTCAAACGGATCATCGCCGTGGCCAGCGGCAAAGGAGGAGTCGGCAAGTCGACCGTCGCCGTCAATCTGGCACTGGCGCTTCGCCAGCAAGGACGCGCGGTCGGGCTGCTCGACGCGGACGTCTACGGGCCGAGCATCCCGGTGATGCTCGGCCTGTCCGAGCGTCCGCGGGCCGACGAAGAGAAGCGCATCGAGCCGGTCGAGCGACACGGACTGCGAGCGATCTCGATGGGCCTTTTCGTGGAAGAGGCGAAACCGATCATCTGGCGGGGGCCGATGATCACCAAGCTGCTCATCGAATTCGTGCGCAACGTGCTGTGGGGAGACCTCGACTATCTGGTGATCGACATGCCTCCGGGAACCGGCGATGCGCAGCTCACGCTCTGCCAACAGGTGCCGCTGTCGGGCGGCGTGGTCGTCACCACGCCCCAGGAAGTCGCCTTGCTCGACGTCAAGCGCGGCGTGACGATGTTCCGCGAGGTCAACGTCCCGGTGCTCGGCGTGGTCGAGAACATGAGCTACCACGTCTGTCGCAAGTGCGGGCATCAGCACGATCTGTTCGGTACCGGTGGTGGACAACGAATGGCCCGCCGCTTCGGCATACCATTTCTCGGCGCGCTTCCCCTCGTGCGCGAGATCCGCGAGGGCGGAGACCGAGGCGCGCCGATCGTCGCCGCGGACCCCGATCATCCGCAGAGTCTGGCGTTTCTCGAGATCGCTCGGCGGGTCGAGGCGGAGCTCGAACGGCTCTCCGGCACCGCCAAGCCGCCGTCGTTCCTGCAGTAACGCGCTCGGGGAGCCCCTCGTGCCGAACCGTGTTCGTTTCGACGGGCAGGAGGATCACAGGAGGATCAGAGGAGCAGTAGGTACGGAAGCAAGGCCGAGCCGATCATCAACCCGAGGTAGCCGAGCGAGACGAGGACGCCTCCGGCGCCGCTGTCGGGGCTCGATTCCAGCGGACGCCCGAACTCGTCCTGCCCGAGATCGTCCAGTCTGCTCTCGTCGCTGAGCACCTCTTCGACCTCTCCGTCGTCCGCGGCGACCACCTGACGGTCCGACTTGCCGCCGACCGCCGTCGAACAACCGCCCGCGGCGACGTTGAGGGCCAGGAACAGAACGGCGAGGGCCACTGCCTTGTTTTTCCCGCTCATGTGCGTCTTCTAGCAGCATGCCGGGACAGAAGTCGAAGAGATGCACGGTCCCTTGGCGATGAGCGAGAGCGATTCGCTCCCGTGCGCCGCGCGCGTGGCCATCATCCCGCCCATCGCGGGCAAAGAGCTGCTCGCCTACGCCGCGCCCCGGTCTCTCGCGGCGCGCCTTCTCCCCGGCATGCGCGTCCTCGTCCCGCTCGGTCGGCGGCAAGTCACGGGCATCGTGATCGAGCTCGGCGCCGGCCCGCCCGGAATCGTCCTTCGCGAAGTCATCGACCTGCTCGACGACGAGCCGC
Organism: uncultured delta proteobacterium; assembly: GCA_963708955.1. Taxonomy (GTDB): domain Bacteria; phylum Desulfobacterota; class Binatia; order JACPRU01; family JACPRU01; genus JACPRU01. Next base: position 12,151 of record CAVPWJ010000132.1, on the reverse strand, counting down.
TGCTCTCGAGCGAGTTGATCGGCCTCTGTCGATTCGCCGCGCAGTACTATCTCGCGTCGCTCGGCGAGGTGCTCGCCACGGCGGTGCTGGCCGGCCTGCGCGCGCAAAGCCACCGCCGCGTCCGTCTGGCGGGACCGCCGCCCGAGGGCGAGGCGCTCGCCGCGCTCACGGGCACGGAACGGCGCATTCTCTCGCATCTCGTCGGCAACCAAGCCGTGCGTACGAGCGCGCTGGCGCGCGTCGTTCGCACCTCGGGGTTCCACGAGGCTCTGCGCTCGCTCGCCACGCACGGTCTGGTCGCCGTCGACGAGAGCCCGCCGCGCGCCGCCGCCAGCATCCAGCACGAGAAGCTCTGGTTGCTCGCTCGCGCGCCGTCGCCGGATGAGCGCGACGAGCTGCAGCGGCGAGCCAAAGCGCAATGGCGGGTGCTCGAGCGGATTCTCGCCGCTGGAGACCGGGGCTTACGAGCCGGCGAGATCGACGGCGCGAGCGTACCGGCCGCGCTCCGAGCGCTGGTCGCCCGCGGCATCGTGCGCGTCGAACGCGAAGAGAAGTACCGGACGGTCGTCGCGGCGCGCGAAGGCCCGGCACAGCCGGCGCTCACGCCGAGCTTCGAGCAGCGCCGCGCGATCGATCAGATCACCGAGGCGGCCTCCCAGCGTCGGTTCGAGCCGTTTCTGCTGCGCGGCGTGACCGGCAGCGGCAAGACCGAGGTGTACCTGCAGGCAGCCGCGAAGGTGCTCGACGCCGGGCGCGGCGTTCTGGTGTTGGTGCCGGAGATCGCGCTGACCCACGATCTCGTGCAGCGGGTCTGCGCGCGCTTCGGCGACGCGGTCGCTTTGTTGCACAGCGGGCTCTCCGACAGCGAGCGGTTCGACGAATGGCGCCGCCTGGCGCGACGCGAAGCGCGGATCGCCGTCGGCGTGCGGTCGGCGGTGTTCGCGCCGCTGCGCGATCTCGGGCTGGCGATCGTCGACGAGGAGCACGACGCGGCGTACAAGCAAGAGGAGGGCTTGCGCTACAACGCCCGCGACTTGGCGATCGTGCGCGCGCGGGATGCGGCGTGTCCCGTCGTCCTCGGCTCGGCGACTCCCTCCATCGAGAGCCACTACAATTCCCGGATCGGACGGTATCGCCTCCTCGAGCTTTCCGAGCGCGTCGAGCGCCGCGCGCTGCCGATCGTCGAGGTCATCGATCTGAAGAGCGAGAAGCCGGAGGGTGACCCGTCGTTGTTCGCTCCGAGGCTGCGAGAGGCGATCGTCGAAAACCTCGCCGCGGGCGGCCAAACGCTGTTGTTTCTCAACCGACGAGGATACGCGCACTACTTGCAGTGCACCCTGTGCGGCCACGTGATGGGCTGCCCGAACTGCAGCGTGACGCTGACGTTCCATCTGCGCTTCCGCCGCGCGCGCTGCCACCATTGCGACTACGCGCTGCCGGCGCCGGACCTCTGCCCGGAATGCGCGAGCCCGCGCCTGCGCGATTTCGGCATCGGCACGGAGCAAGTCGAGACCGTGACGCGACAGCTCCTGCCCCGAGCGCGCATCGCCCGCATGGACCGCGACACCATGGCGCGCAAAGGCGCGCTCGAGCGCCTGCTCACCGACTGGAGCGCAGGGCGATTCGACGTGCTGATCGGCACCCAGATGGTCGCCAAGGGCCACGACGTTCCGGGAGTGACTCTCGTCGGGGTCGTGGCCTCGGACCAGACGCTCAACTTCCCGGACTTTCGCGCGGCCGAGCGCACGTTCCAGCTTCTCACCCAGGTCGCCGGGCGGGCGGGGCGCGGGGACAAACCGGGGCGGGTGCTGGTGCAGACGTACCGGCCCGCGCACTACGCCGTGCGCTTCGCCATGGAGCACGACTTCCTCGGCTTCGCCGAGGAAGAGCTCCGCTACCGCGAAGCGCTCGGCTATCCCCCGCACGCGCGACTCGCCAACCTGCGCTTCGACGGCCTCGACGCCGCGCGGGTCGAGAAAGCGGCCCGCGAAACGGCGGAGCATCTGCGCCAGACGAACTTCCGCTCCACCCGCTTGCGTCAAGCGACGATTCTCGGGCCTGCCCCCGCGCCGATCGAGCGGCTGCGCGGCCGCCATCGATGGCAGATCCTGATCAAGGCACGGGACGCCAAGATCCTCCAGTCGCTGCTGCGCCCGGTGGTCGAGACCAGCCAAGACCGGCGGCGGGCGGGAACCGTTCGGCTGGCCGTCGACGTCGATCCCTACGGCATGCTTTGATTCTCCGTCACGGAGACGCTACGTTCGCTGGACGCGATGCAACACATTTACAAGTTTCCCGACGACATCCTCAAGAAGGTCGCCGGTCCAGTGCGCAACATCGACGGCAGGCTCGCGGCCTTCCTCGACGACATGGCGAAGACGATGTACGCGGCCCCCGGAGTCGGGTTGGCCGCGCCGCAGGTCGGCCTCTCCGAGCGCGCGATCGTGCTCGACTGCGACAGCGCGGAGGAGCGGGCCGACGGGCTCGGCCACGGGTTGCTGAAGCTCATCAACCCCGAGGTCGTCGCCGCCGAGGGCGACGTCGTCTGGGAAGAGGGCTGTCTGTCGGTGGTCGACTTCACGGCGGAGGTGAAGCGCGCGGGCCACGTTCTCGTGAAGGCGTTCACGCCCGAAGAGAAAGAGGTGCGGATCGAAGCCGAAGGCCTTCTCGCCGTGGCGCTTCAGCACGAGATCGATCACCTCGACGGCAAGCTCTTCATCGACCGGATCAGCCGCCTCAAGCGAGACCTCTTCAAGCGAAAGCTGAAGAAGATGCAACGCGAGGGCCGATTCGAAGAGGCGGCGGCAAAGAGCCCCGCCGTTCACATCTAAGGGCGGCCGCGAGCGCGTGAAGCTGGTGTTCATGGGCACGCCGGCGTTCGCGGTGTCGTCGTTGCGAGCGCTCGCCGATCGCGGCCACGAGATCGCCTGCGTGTACACGCAGCCGGATCGGCCCGCGGGACGCGGGCAGCGGCCGCAGACTTCCGCGGTGCGGCAGCTCGCTCTGGAGCGCGGGCTGCCGGTCGCGCAGCCCGAGACGCTGCGCGACCCGGCGCTCGCCGAGCATCTGCGCGCCCTGGATCTCGATGCGATCGTGGTAGCGGCCTACGGCAAGATCCTCCCCCGGCCGCTGCTCGAAGTCCCGCGGCGCGGCGCCATCAACGTGCACGGGTCTTTGCTGCCGAAATACCGGGGGGCGGCGCCCATCCAGCGGGCGATCCTCGCCGGAGAGGAGACCACCGGCATCACGATCATGCAGATGAACGAGCGGATGGACGCGGGCGAGATCCTCCTTCGCGAGAGCCTCGCGATCCGCAAGGACGATACCGCCGAGTCGCTCGGCGCGCGCTTGGCCGAGATCGGCGCTCGTTTGCTCGTCGAGGCGCTCGATCGGCTCGCTCGCAGCGCGCTCGTCCCAGAGCCGCAGGTCGAAGCCGAGGCGACACGGGCGCCGATGGTACGGAAAGAGGAGGGGTCGATCGATTGGCGGCGTTCGGCCGTGGAGATCGAGCGGGCGGTGCGGGCCTTCACGCCGTGGCCCAGTGCCTACACCACGCTGCGCGGGCGGCGACTGAAGCTACACCGCGCGGCAGTCGAGGCCAGCGCGGCGGCGGAGCCCGGCGTCGTGGTGCGCGCGGTCGGGTCGGATCTCGCCGTCGCCACCGGGTCCGGAACGCTGCGCCTCCTCGAAGTCCAGCTCGAGGGCAGGCGGCGCCTCGGCGCCGCGGAGTTCCTCGCCGGCAACCCGCTCGCCGCTGGCGAGCGCCTCGGCGAGCCCGATGATTGAGGACGCGGCGAGGGTCGAGTATTTTCGACCGGAGGCATGACGCTCGTCGCACCATCGATTCTCTCGGCGGACTTCAGCCGGCTCGGCGACGAGGTCGAGGCGGTCTCCCGCGCGGGAGCCGACTGGATTCACGTCGACGTGATGGACGGACACTTCGTACCGGACATCACCATCGGCCCGGTCGTCGTCGAAGCGATCCGTCCGCGAACGAAGAAGCTCTTCGACGTGCATCTGATGGTGGAACGACCCGATCCCCACATCCCGCGGTTCGTCCGTGCCGGCGCCGATCAGATCGCCGTTCATCCCGAGGCCTGCGAGAGCTTCGCGGCCACGGTTCGACTGATCCGAAGCTGTGGCGCGAAGGTCTCGGCGGCGATCAACCCCGAGACCCCCTTGTCGGTTCTCGACGGATTCTGGGGCGACATCGACACGCTCCTGCTGATGAGCGTGCATCCGGGGGCCGCGGGCCAGGAGTTCATCGTCGAGGTGCTCGACAAGATCCGCCGAGCCGCGGAGATCAAGCGCTCGGGCGGTTATCGCTTCGTGATCGAGGTCGACGGCGGAGTGAAGCCGAACAATGCGCCGGAGATCTCCCGTGCCGGCGCCGAGGTGCTGGTCGCGGGCTCGGCGGTATTCAAGTCTGACGACTACCCGCGGGCCATCGAAGCGCTGCGGCGCACGACTTGAGCGCGCCGGGCCCGCGTGAGCGGGCCCGGTTTACGCCCTTCGCCCCCTGTGTTAGTACACCGCCTCTGCGTCGGGGTGTAGCTCAGCTTGGTAGAGCGCACGGTTCGGGATCGTGAAGTCGGAGGTTCAAATCCTCTCACCCCGATTTTCTCAGAGAGAAGCGAGATGAGAGTTTGGCGCTGGCGGGCGGGTGCGTTTCGTTTGCTCGCCGGCCTCGGATTACTGGTGGCGACGAGACTCCCGGCGCTGGCCACGCAGGCGGAGATTGTGGGCATCAAGCGGGTATACCTGCGCGCCGGTCCGGGCACCGACCAGGCCGTGATCGCCACGCTGCGCGCCGGCGACGCGGTGAATGTCCTCGACGGCGAAGGTTCGTGGACGAAGGTCGAAACGCAGGACGGCCAGGTCGGGTTCGTCTACCACCGCTACGTGGCCTCCAAGACGGCGGGGCCGAACGGCGAGCCAACGACACCTCCGAGCGGCGCTGCGGGATCTCGCGCCGCGTACGGCGGCAATGCGCCGCGGACGGCTCCGGTGGCGGCGGCCGCGGGGATCAGCGTGGCGACGCCCGCGGCGCCGCCTGCCGTGCCCACGGCGGCGAGCGGCGACGAAATCGCCGCCGGAGTCGCCGGGCTGCGTGCCGAGATCGCCGATCTGAAGCAGAAGATCCAAGACCGCTCCTCCGATCTCGCCGCGGACCGGTCGGCGGCGCCGGAAGCGCTCGCCACCCAGGTAGAAGCGCCGCCGCCGACCAATCCGGGCTCCTCGCGCGAGCAGAGCGCCGGCGTCTTCGCCGTCGCGTTGCTGTCGCTGCTGGTCGGCTGGGTCCTCGGCTCGGCCTTCACGCGGCGCCGGTCGCGGTCGCAACGCTCCCGGCTGCGCTTTTGAGATCGTGAGGGAAATCCTCGTCATCCTCTTGGCGTACCTGGTGGGATCGATCCCGACCGGCGTCCTGCTCGGGCGCGTCGCCGGCGTCGACGTGCGAGCCGAGGGCAGCGGCAACATCGGCGCCACCAACGTGGCGCGTACCGCCAGTCGCACGCTCGGCATCCTCACGCTGCTCGGCGACGGGTTGAAGGGCTTGGTGCCGGTGCTGATCGTTCGCTCGCTGGAGGCGGGAAGCGAGGCCGTTACCGCCGCGGCCGCGGTGGCCGCGCTGTGTGGCCACGTTTTCTCGATCTTCCTCGGCTTTCGCGGCGGCAAGGGAGTGGCGACGGGTTTCGGCGTGCTGCTCGGGCTGGCACCGGCGGTCGTGCCGATCCCGCTCGGCATCTTCGCCGTCACGGTCGTGCTGTGGCGGATCGTCGCGCTGAGCTCGATCCTCGCCTCCGTCAGCGCGCCGCCCGCGATGTTGCTCTTCGGTTACCCGACGTCCGCTTCTTTGGCGGCAGCGCTGATCGTCGCGTTGATTGTCTTTCGCCACCACGAAAACATCTCGCGCCTGCTCGCCGGGACCGAGCCCCGCTTCGCCAGCCGAGGGAGGTGAGGCGTGGCCCGCGCCTCCTGATCAAAGAGGCGGCAGTGCCTTAAAAGCAGCCAGCGGCCAGAGCACAAACGACCGATTCTTCAGGACATTTCGCGGGCACGTGGCTTGCTTTGCCGAGCCAATGCGATCGCACGGGAGAGCTTTTGTCCGCGTGGCTCAGACCTTTACAAGTCTCTCCTCTTTAACGTATGCCTTACCAGCGCTGCGCTGTTCGTCTCTGCCGCGCACCCTCACAGCAACGCCCAAGAGGAGTCGGACATGAAGAAGGTCGAAGCGATCATCAAGCCCTTCAAGCTCGATGAAGTGAAGGAGGCGCTGAGCGCGATCGGCGTCCAGGGCATCACCGTCAGTGAGGTGAAGGGCTTCGGCCGGCAGAAGGGCCACACCGAGCTCTACCGCGGCGCGGAGTACGTCGTTGATTTCCTGCCGAAGGTGAAGCTCGACATCATCGTCAAAGACGAGCTCGTCGCGCAGGTCGTCGAGGCGATCCAGCACGCCGCCAAGACCGGACGGATCGGCGACGGGAAGATCTTCGTGCTGCCGATCGAGGACGTCGTCCGCATTCGCACGGGGGAACGAGGGAGTGACGCCATCTAGGGCGTCGGAGCGGAACGGCTTCCACGACGGTCAAACGGTCCGTGTCGAGATCCAATTCACGAAAACGAACTGTGCAGGAGGAGAGAGGCAAGATGAGTCCGAAGGAAGCACTGAAGTTCACCAAGGACAAGAAGGCGGTCTGCGTCGATCTCAAGTTCCTGGATTTCCTCGGCATCTGGCAGCATTTCACGGTGCCGATGAGCGAGATGAAGAGGCGCTGTTCGACGAGGGCCTCGGCTTCGACGGGTCGTCGATTCGCGGCTGGCAGCCGATTCACGCCTCGGACATGCTGGTGATTCCCGATCCGTCGACGACGGTGTTGGATCCGTTCACCAAGGATGTGACGCTCAGCCTGATCTGCAACATCGTCGATCCGATCACCAAAGAGGAATACTCGCGCGACCCGCGCAACATCGCGCGCAAGGCCGAGACGTACCTCAAGTCGACCGGCATCGGCGATACGGCGTACTTCGGCCCGGAGCCCGAGTTCTTCGTGCTCGACGACGTGCGCTTCGACCAGAACCAGCACTCGGGGTACTACTTCATCGATTCGGGCGAAGGCGCGTGGAACACCGGACGCGACGAGGCGCCGAACCTGGGCTACAAGCCGCGCTACAAGGAAGGCTACTTCCCCGTCCCGCCCACCGATTCGCATGCAGGACATTCGCCAGGAGATGGTGAACGTCATGGAGAGCATCGGCATCGTGGTCGAGAAGCAGCATCACGAGGTCGCCACCGCCGGACAGGCCGAGATCGACGTGCTCTTCTCGCCGCTGGTGAAGATGGCCGACACGCTGATGTGGTTCAAGTACATCGTCAAGAACGTCGCCCGCCGCCACGGCAAGACCGCGACGTTCATGCCCAAGCCGATTTTCGGCGACAACGGCAGCGGTATGCACACGCATCAGAGCATCTGGAAGGGCGACAAGCCGCTGTTCGCCGGCAACGGGTACGGCGGCATGAGCGAGCTGGCGATGCACTACATCGGCGGCATCCTCAAGCACGCGCCGGCTCTCGCGGCGTTCACCAACCCGACCAACAACAGCTACCGCCGCCTGGTGCCGGGTTTCGAGGCGCCGGTCAATCTCGCCTACTCGAGCCGCAACCGCTCCGCGGCCATCCGCATCCCGATGTACTCGCCGAGCCCGAAGGCAAAGCGCATCGAGGTGCGTTTCCCCGACCCGGCTTGCAATGGCTACATGGCGTTTGCCGCCATGCTGATGGCCGGGCTCGACGGCATCGAGAACCGCCTCTCGGCCGGCGATCCGCTCGACAAGGACATCTACTCTCTGACGCCCGAGGAGCTGAAGGGCGTGCCCTCGATGCCGGCATCGCTCGACAAGGCGCTGGAGAATCTGCGCAACGACCACGCCTTCCTGCTCAAGGGCGACGTCTTCACCGAGGACGTCATCGAGACGTGGATCGACTACAAGATGGCGAACGAGGTGATCGGCGATTCGCCTGCGCCCGCATCCGTACGAGTTCGCGCTCTACTACGACGCGTAAGCGTTCGAGAGCCTCAGGCGGTCTCGAGCCGGGGCGCCCCCAACGGGGCCCCGGCTCTTTTTTTGACCCCGTCCGCTCTGCTACCTCACGGGACACGCGCGCTCACGGAGGGAAGTCCCCGGCCCTGGCCTCGGCCAGAAGGAGTCAAAGCCCGCGAGCTCCGAACGGACCCGATGCGTGGATCACGGAAGGGGCTCTGCTCGATTCTCTCTCTCGCCGGTCGAAGGCGCTGCCTCAGTACCCTCGGATGGCAATACGGCCGCAAGGACCGAGGAATGCGTCGCCGTATTTCTGTCCGCGGGTACTCAGGTGCCCTGATCCCACGACCGCAGGTACTTCTCTTGCTCGGCCGTGAGGCGGTCGATCTTGATGGACATGCTGGCAAGCTTGAGCGTCGCCACGCGGTCCTCGATCGCCTTCGGCACGTCGTGCACCTTGACCTCGAGCCGCTTTGTGCGCCCGTTCTCGGCCGTCCAGTGGGCCATCAGAGCCTGCGTGGCAAAGCTCATGTCCATCACCGCCGGGGGATGTCCCTCGGCCGCGGCGAGGTTCACGAGCCGTCCTTCACCGAGCAGATAGAGCGTGCGGCCGTCTTTCAGGACGTAGCCGTCGACGGACGGGCGCACGTTTTTCAGGACCTTCTTCGACATCGCGCGCAGCGCCTTGATGTCGATCTCGATGTCGAAGTGCCCGGAATTGGCGAGCAGCACTCCGTCCTTCATCTTGGCGAGGTGCTCCTTGCGGATCACGTGCGCGTCTCCGGTCACCGTGATGAAGATGTCGCCCACCGCGACCGCTTCGCTCATCGGCATCACGCGCAAGCCGTCCATCGCCGCCTCGAGCGCCTTGATGGGATCGACCTCGGTGATGATGACGTTGGCGCCCATGCCGCGCGCGCGGCTCGCCACGCCCTTGCCGCACCATCCGTAGCCAGCGACGACGATGTTCTTGCCGGCCAGCAGCACGCTCGTCGCTCGCAGGATGCCGTCGATCGTCGACTGCCCCGTGCCGTAGCGATTGTCGAAGAGGTGCTTGGTGGCGGCATCGTTCACGGCGACGACCGGGATTCTCAACGCTCCGTCGGCCGCCATCGCGCGCAGCCGAATCACTCCGGTCGTCGTCTCCTCCATGCTGGCGATCACACGGTCCGAATTCTTGGCGTATTCCGTGTGCAGCAGCGACACGAGGTCGGCCCCGTCGTCGAGCGTCATGTCCGGCCGAGCGTCGAGCACGGCGCGCAGGTGGTCGTAGTAGGTCTTGTGGTCCTCGCCGTGCCTCGCGAAGACCGAAATTCCCTCCTTGACCAGCGCCGCCGCGGAGTCGTCCTGCGTCGACAGCGGGTTCGAAGCGCACAGCAGTACCTTTGCCCCGGCCGCGCGGAGAGTCCGCATCAGGTTCGCCGTCTCGGCCGTGACGTGCAGGCAAGCGCCGACGGTCATGCCCTTCAGCGGTTGCGCGCGGGCAAACTCGTCGCGTATCTGACGCAGTACGGGCATGCTCTGGTCGGCCCAGTTGACCCGGTTGAGCCCCCGCTTCGCCAGCCCTAGATCCGCTACGTCGGATCTCCGTCCGTTCGACCCCATTCTCACCATCCTTCCTTACGCAGCTTGTCCACCTGATCGGTCTTCTCCCACGGGAACTTTCCGCCGTCGGGATTGCGGCCAAAATGCCCATAGGACGCCGTCGACTGGTAGATCGGACGCTTCAAGTCGAGCGCCTGAATGATCCCCCCAGGCCGCAGATCGAAGTTCTTGGTCACGAGGTCGACGATCTTCTCGTCGGGTATGAGCCCCGTGCCGAAAGTGTCGACGAGCACCGAGAGCGGCTCGGCGACGCCAATGGCGTAAGCGACCTGCACTTCGCATTTCTTGGCGAGCCCCGCGGCCACCACGTTCTTCGCCACGTAGCGCGCCATGTAGGCGGCGCTGCGGTCCACTTTCGATGGGTCCTTGCCCGAGAACGCGCCGCCGCCGTGGCGGCTGTAGCCGCCATACGTATCAACGATGATTTTCCGGCCCGTGAGCCCGCAGTCGCCCTTCGGGCCGCCGGTCACGAACCTGCCGGTCGGGTTCACGTGATACTTCGTCTTGCCGTCCAGGTACTGCGTCGGGATGACCTTCTTGATCACCTCCTCGACCACCACCTCGCGCAGCGTCTCGTTGGATACTTCCGGCGCATGCTGGGTGGAAATGACCACCGAGTCGACGCGCACCGGCTTGCCGTCCCTGTACTGGACGGTCACCTGCGACTTCGCGTCCGGACGCAAGAAATCGTACCGCCCCTCTTTGCGGATCTTACTCAGATGCTTGACGAGCTCGTGCGCCATCTGGATCGGCAGCGGCATGAGCTCGGGCGACTCGTCGCAAGCAAAGCCGAACATCATGCCCTGATCGCCGGCGCCCTGCTCCCTCTGGCCAGAGGAATCGACTCCCAGGGCAATGTCGCCCGACTGGCGATCCAGCGCCACGAGCACCGCGCAGGTGTCGGCATCGAAGCCAACGTCCGAGGACGTGTAACCGATGTCGCGGACCACTCCGCGCACGATGTCGGGATAGCTCACCAGCTCATTGGCGGTGATCTCTCCCGCCACCACGACCATCCCGGTTTTCGCCAGCGTCTCGCACGCCACACGGCTGTTCGGATCCTTGGCGATCAGCGCGTCCAGGATCGCATCCGAGATCTGGTCGCACATCTTGTCCGGATGTCCCTCGGAAACGGACTCCGAAGTGAAGAAGAAATCTTTCAGGGCCATAAGATCCCTCCGCCCGAGTGTCGAAGAGGAAAACGCCTGTAGCTAGCCGATCGTCCGTGGACAATCAATCCTGCCTGCATCCGGATCACTGGGCTTCGCGGAACTTGTCGGCGATCAGGGCGCCGAGAGCGCGGATCGCCTCTTCCGCCGCCGGCCCGCGTGCTTCGACGTCGATCGAGCTTCCCTTCCCCGCCGCGAGCATCATCAGCCCCATGATGCTCTTGCCGTTGACCGTCTCGCCTTCCTTGGTGACGCAGACGTCGGCGTCGAGCGGCGCGACGGTCTGCACGAACAGCGCGGCGGCCCGTGCATGCAGCCCGAGCCGATTCTGGATGACGAACGACGCCTTGTGCGTCGGAGCCCGCGGCTCGCTCATCGCCGCGACGCTCCATCCGACGAGCCGCTTCGCTCGCTCGCCCAGAAGATGTGGTCTCGACCATACTCGCGGATGAAGGCCGCGAGATCGCGCAGATCCATCGCTCCGCGGGAGGTCGCCGCCTTGACGAGCATCGGCATGTTGACGCCCGCCACCACCTCGGCGCGCGACGCGCCGGCCACCAGAAGGCTCAGATTGGTGGCCGTGTCTCCGAGCATGTCGGTAAGAATCAGCGCGCCCCCGCCGTCGTCCATGCGCTCCACGGCGCGGCGGATCTTGGCTTTGACGATCTCGGGGTCGTTCTCCTGCGTCGACACGGCCGCGAGCTGCGGAACCGAGCCGAGCACCTCCTCGAGAGTCTGGACCATCTCCTCGCCCAAGCGGCCATGAGTGACGATGACAATGGCGATCATCCTCCTCCTCTCCTCTCCTCCCTCACCTCGAGACGTCGCGGTGGCGCACCTGCGCGCGGTATCCCGCCGCGGACAGGCGCCGGCCGATTTCCTCCGCGAGCACCACCGACCGGTGCCGGCCCCCGGTGCAGCCCAGCGCAATCGTGAAGTAGGTCTTTCCCTCCTGAAGATACCGCGGAAGCAAAAAACCGAGCAACCGATCTATGAGCCCGAGAAACTCGACGCTCTCGGGACGCTCGAGCACGTATAGCGACACCGGCGCGTCCAGACCGGAGAGCGGGCGCAATTCCTCGACGAAGAACGGATTCGGCAAGAAGCGAACGTCGAGCACCATGTCGGCATCGGTGGGCGTTCCGAACTTGTAGCCGAAGGACGTGAGAAACATCGACATGCCGTCTCGCGTCGAGCGCTCGGCATAGTCGCGCGTGATCTCGGCCCGTAGCTGGTGCACGGTGAGAGCCGTGGTATCGAGGATGCGACTGGCGGCGGCGCGCACCGCCGCCAGTCGCCCGCGCTCGCGGCGAATGCCGTCGATCGGCGAGCCTCCT
>CAVPWJ010000131.1:0-8907 GCA_963708955.1 uncultured delta proteobacterium | reverse complement strand
TGCCTGGAAGATTACCGTTTCGCCGCTCAAGAGCTAACGGCGCCCAGCCCGCCCATTGCCGTCAGCCAGGCCAATTCATCAATTTCGGTTTACGGCCGCGAAGTATTGCGGTAGGCGTGACACTTCGCTTCTCATCTGAAGAGGAGGGCTGACCATGAGACACTCCGTGTCGGGCCCATGCGCCTTCAAACTCTTGTGGAAACGCGGCACGGCCACTCGGTATCGGCGCGGACTCTTGATGTGGAGCGTCGTTTTGCCATTCGTCTTGGCTTTCCTGAGACCCGTTCCAATCTTCGCATCAGAAGATCGCAGCTACAAGACGTTTCTCGATCGGTTAGAGACCAACCGCAACGCGGAGTCCCCCTTCGCCCCGGGGCAGCACGTCACGATAAAAGATCGGGCACTCCTCGATCCCTTCCTCCCGAAATCGGTGTGGGAATATTATTTCTTTCCCGACATGGACGTGGAAATCGCGGCGCCGGGCAACTATCCGCCGCCGGCTGATTGGGGAAAAGCAGTTCAACCCGGCTACAAGCTGGATGACCGAGGGATATTGGTTGGGTTCAAGGGTGGCGGCTTCCCGTTCCCCAACATCGAAGAGACGGACCCTCAGGCCGGCGCCAAAGTGGTGTGGAACATGCTTTGGAGGCCTGGAGCAGAGGACTACGTGATGGCGATGGTGTCCTGGCTTCGAGGAGAGCATGGACGCTTGGATCGAACATTCGAGTACGTTCAAACCAACAGCCGATACGCCCTTGGCGACCATTTTCTCGTGGACGGATACGAGGAGGTTTGGAACAAGACCATGATGGAGTTCCGCTCTCCTCGCGACATAGCGGGCACGAAAAAGCTGACGATCGTCTACCTCAAGCATGACAGGGAAGACGACGGCTGGATTTACATGCCGAGCCAGAGAAAGCCTCGGCGTGTGCTCGGCTCAGAGCGGACGGGCGAGCTCTTGGGGATGGACATGATCATGGACGATGCCTACGGTTTTGGGGGCAAAACGTTCGAGCATAACTGGAGCTATCTCGGCAAAAAGAAAATCCTGGTTACGATCAACGTTCCGAACAATCCCGAGCTCGGTGGACCGAATCTCTGGGTCCCCCACAAAACACGCTGGGAAATCAGAGACTGCCATGTGGTGCTGCTGACACCCATCAGCCCCAGCCACCCGTACGAACACAAGGTGGTTTTGATCGACGCTGACACATACTGGACAATGTACAGTTTCGGTTTCGATCGCGATGACCATCTCCTTCGATTCATGCAGGGTTTTCGCAAATACTCGGAAACCTTTTCCCAGGAACAGCTCGATCAACCCCCTTACATGGCGCTCGATTACACGAAGAACCTCGGAAAAAATGTCCTGATTCACGTCGGTGAAACAGACGTGAACGTACAGAAGCCCCATGCGACAGTGACCCACGCCTGGGTGATGCACAAAGACTTCACCTCGGGCAGAGCCAAGCAATTTTATTCCGTTCGCAACATGGTGAGCGGGCGGCGCTGATTTCTGCCATGCCAGCACGACAGGGGAGGTGTTTTCTTTTTCGAAGCTCCGTGCCCCTCGCAGACCCCATCGAAGGACGTATGAGCCTACTCGAACGGTTGTTCGGTGCAGTGCACTATTCGATTTCTATCGTCATCTTGCTGATTTCCCTAACCCGAGGCGTCTGTTGGGGAGTTGTCTCCATTGGCTCCGATATAGAGATCGAGGGCTTTGTTGAAGCAAAGAACATTCTTCGGACCCCAAATTTTCAAGATGCCGAGCTCATCATGCAGCGCAATACCGTACAGTTCGAAGGGAAGTGGCTTTTCTTGCGCGGGAGCACGGCCTTCGGGGACGTGCCGACCGGATGGTTGGAGGAAGGCACGGTCAGCGCCATTGGCCGGGGAGTTTATGACTCCATCTACGATGTCAGAGATTCCTTGATGTCAGAGATTCCTTTCGGGATCGCTTTTCGTCCGAAGAGCGGGACGACCTCAAGCTGGAATACAAGCTGCGCGAGATTTATGCCGACCTTGTCCTCCCGCCCACGACCTTTCGAATCGGAAAGCAGCAGGTGGTTTGGGGAGAGACCGATCAGTTCCGTGCCCTCGACGTCATTAACCCGCTCGATTTTCGCTGGCATTGGGCTCGAGAGAACTGGGAGGATATTCGCATCCCCCTCTGGATGGTACGGGGAATCTACGACATCGGAAAACTCGGGTTTCTCGAGGAATCATTTGTCGAGGGGATATGGATTCCCGGCGATTTTGAGAGCAATGAGGTATCAGCGGACCCACGGCGACCTTGGGGCTTTTTTGGCCAAGGCCTACCGGAGCGATCCAATACCGCGATCGTCAACGGTCAGATTCTGGATCTAAAGACGATCGTACGAAACCGTGAGCCCGACGCGAGCCTCCGCAGTAGCGAACTTGCCGTTCGCCTGAAGAGCATTTGGGGTGGGCTCGATTTCAGCCTCAACTATTTCTGGACCCTCTCGGACGATACTGGATTCAAGACTCGCTCCGATCTAGCCCGCGTGGATGCCTCCCCGGTGACGGGCGGCAGTGCGGGTACGCTGATTTTACCGGTCGACTTAGTCAATCCACGCAGTCATGTGGTCGGCGTTTCCGCCAACTACTCGGAAGAACGATATACCCAGACTGTTTTCCGAATCGAGAGCACCTACACAACCGGAATCCCGGTCCAAATTGCGCAGGGAGCACCCAGCAAAATAGACCCGGATGGGAATGGTTACGATTCTGCCGAGCGTACGGTCCTGATGCTGGCTTTTGACCGTCCAACCTGGTTTCGCCCTCTCAATCGGATACGAACCCTCTTCTTGAGCGGTCAGATCTTCTGGCGGCGTCATATAGACTACAATCGCTTTTCCCTGGGTGCACCGTCCGACCAGTTATGGACCGGGGGCGATTTGGAGTCCGTTGGTCGCATTCGCATATGACCCGCTTGCGGCAACGGGCTTTACCCGCATCCAGCTCGATTACTTATACACGGATCACATCCTGTTTAAGCTTCAGCAGGACATTTATTGGGGCAGGATCTACGAAGACCCCTGGTTTATCGGCGGTCGTTTCGGACGCTCGGGCGATAGTCGCCACGAGACGCTATTTTCCGCCACCTATCAGTTCTAGGCAGATCGGTCCCCCACGGAGCAGTAGCGGCGCTGTGGTCACTCGCAAGGGGTCACCATGGCAGAGTCACGCCACGACATCGCGGTTCGCTGCCGGGGCGTGACCAAGAGCTACGGCACAGGAGACGCGAGGGTAACGGCGCTTCGCGGTGTTGATCTCGACGTCCGCTGCGGCGAGTTGCTCATGCTCGTCGGTCCATCGGGCTGCGGCAAGCCAACCCTGATCTCGGTCATCGCGGGGATTCTGGACCAGGACGTCGGCGAATGCGTGGTGCTCGGCCGTGACCTGCATCACATGGACCAGAGCGAGCGCGCGCGCTTTCGCGGTGCGTCTATTGGCTTCGTGTTCCAGGCATTCAACCTGCTGCCGTCGCTTACCACAGCCGAGAATGTCGCAGTACCGTTACTAATCAACGGCACGCCGTACAAGCGCGCGGATGCGGCTGCGCGAGAGGTCCTCGACGCCGTCGGGCTCGGCGCGCGCACTGGCGCGCTGCCGGCGCAGCTCAGTGGCGGCCAGCAGCAACGCGTGGCGATCGCCCGCGCGCTGGTCCATAACCCGAAGCTGATCGTTTGCGACGAGCCGACCAGCAACCTCGATCGCGAGACCGGACACAGCATGATGGAGATCCTGCGACGCGTGGCGCGGAGCTCCGACCGGGCGCTGGTCGTCGTCACCCACGACACGCGCATCTTCGAGTTCGCCGATCGTATTGCGCGCATGGATGATGGAAAGATCCTCGAGGTCGTCGAGGGAAGAGAACGAGGGCGCTTACGATGATCCGCAAGTACATGCTTCCACTGATGGCGGCGAGCGGCGTGGTCGTGGCCATCATCACGATCATCCACGGCAACCAGCCCGCTCCGGTCGCCCCGCTAGTGGCCCAGCCGGCCAAGGCGCCGTTCGCCTCGTACGTCGCGGGAGCGGCATCATCGAGGCCAGCACCGAGAACATCGCCGTCGGCACGCCCGTCTCCGGCATCGTCGTAGCGATCTACGTCAAGTGGGGCGACCGCGTGAAGGCATCCGATCCGCTCTTCAAGATCGACGACCGCGATCTGCAGGCGCAGCTCCCGCCGGCTTTCGGCAAGCTCAAGGAGGCCGAGGCAAGGCTGGCGGAAGCCAAGAACCGGCTCCGGCTCGCCGAGAGCGTGCCCGACAAGCGCGCAATCAGCGCCGAGGAGTTGAGCAACCGCCGCTCCGCCGTGGCGATCGACGAGGCGGTGCTCGCGTCGGCGAAGGCCCACGTCGAGCAGATCAAGATGGAGATCGAACGGCGGACGGTCCGTGCGCTGCTGCCCAGCCAGATCCTGCAGATTAAGACGCGGCCGGGCGAGTTCGCGCAGGCCGGCGTCCTCAGCACGCCGCTCATGCTGCTCGGCGACGACACCTGGCTGCACGTGCGCGTCGACATCGATGAGAACGACGCATGGCGGCTCCGGCCCGGCGCGCCTGCGTTGGGGTTCGTGCGCGGCAACCCGGAGCTCAACACGCCGCTCGCGTTCGAGCGCATCGAGCCCTATGTGATCCCGAAGGTGTCGCTTACCGGCCAGAGCACCGAACGGGTGGATACGCGCGTCCTGCAGGTCATCTACAGCTTCGACCAAGCGGCGCTGCCAGTCTATGTCGGCCAGCAGATCGACGTGTTCATCGCGGCGCCCCCGGTCGAGTCGGCGAGCGTGCAACATCAATCGGGGAACAGGCCGTGAACACGTGGTGCCCACGCATCACCCTGGCGACGCTCGCCGTCGCTGCGGCGGGCTGCGCGGTCGGCCCAAACTACCGTCCGCCGTTTGCGGACGTGCCGGCGCGCTGGAGCGATGGGCCGCAGGAGAGCGCGCCGGACGCGCCGACGCTGTCGGCCTGGTGGACGATCTTCAACGACCCCGAGCTCGATTCTCTCATCGACCGGGCGGTCCACGCCAACTTGGGTCGCCAGCTTGCCGAGGCGCGGCTCAGCGAGGCTCGCGGCAGGCGGGTGATCGCCGCGGCGCCGCTGTGGCCGTCGGTCGACACGACCGGGTCGTACACCCGCCAGTGGCAAGACGAGGACTTGCTCGGCGCCTTGTCAGTGGGTGGACAGCCCGTCTCTCTCGAAGTCCAGCCGCAGAACCTCTTCCAGGCGGGATTCGACGCGAGCTGGGAGGTCGACCTGTTCGGCGGCAGAAGGCGATCCGTCGAGGCGGCGCAGGCCGACCTCGAGGCCGCGCTCTATGACGGCGGCGACGTGCTCGTCACGCTGCTCGCCGAAGTGGCGCGCAACTACGTCGAGCTGCGCGGCTTCCAGAGGCAGCTTGACGTGGCGCGCAACAACCTGGCCGCGCAGCAGAGCATCCTCGACCTGACGCGGGCGCGCTACCAGGGCGGGCTGGCAACCGAGCTCGACGTGGCGCGCGCCGAGGCACAGCTCAAGAGAACGGCATCGCACATCCCCACCCTGGAAACCTCACATAGGGAGACGGTGCACCGCCTGGGCGTCCTGCTCGGTCAGCCGCCCGGAGCGCTGGTCGACGAGCTTCTGGCAGCGCGACCGATCCCCGTCGCCCCGCCCGAGCTTCCCGCTGGCCTGCCGTCGGATCTGCTCCGCAAGCGCGCCGACGTCCGACGCGCCGAGCGCCAGCTCGCGGCGGCGACCGCACGCGTCGGCGCCGCCACCGCGGACCTCTACCCGAAGTTCTTTCTCGTCGGGACAGCGGGGCTAGAGAGCCTCGCTGCCGGCGACTTCTTCAGCAGTGGCAGCAAGCTCTGGTCGATCGGTCCATCGATCACCTGGCCGATCTTCCAGGGCGGGCAGATCGTCGCGACCATCGAGGTGCGAGACGCCCAACAGCAGCAGGCACTGATCGGCTACCGGCAGGCGATCCTGAGCGCGCTCGAGGACGTCGAAAATGCGATTGTCGCCTACACACGTGAGCGCGATCGCCGCAAGGCCCTCGCGCACGCGGTCGCTTCGAACCAACGCGCTGTTGATCTAGCCAGCGAGATCTACGTGAGCGGTCTCAGCGACTTCCTGAGTGTGCTCGACGAGCAACGCAACCTTTTCCAAACGCAGAGCGAGCTAGCGCAGAGCGATGCTGCCCTGTCGGCTGACCTGGTCGCCTTGTACAAGGCGCTTGGCGGGGGATGGGACGCCGCGTCACCTGCCACCGGGCGGCCACTCACGCCGTGACCGCAGTGCCTGGTCCCGAACTTCCCCGGGAGAAGTCTCCAAGAATGTTCCGCATGGCCTTGAAGATGCTCGTGGGCGACCGTGCCAAGTACACCGGACTGATCTTCGGGATCACGTTCACCTCGTTCCTGATCACGTTCGCCGCGTCGTTCTTGTCCGGCTTCATGACGCGCGGGTTTGCCCTCATAGCCGAGAACCCAGCGGCGGACGTATGGGTCATGGACCCGACCGTGGAGTCCGTCGAGCAGACCACCAACATGCCCGCGTCGGCGCTGGACCGCGTTCGCAGCGTGGATGGCGTGGAGTCGGCTGGCCCGCTGGCGTTGGGCACCGCCGGGGCACGCCTTCCAAACGGACGTTTCCAACCTTTCCAAGTAATCGGAGTGGACGACGCCACGCTCACCGGCGTGCCCGCGACGAAGGACGGCATGGATCCTAGCGTGCTCCGCGACCCCGATGCAGTGATCGTCGATTCGGGTGGTACCGAAGGTAAGCTCGAGACGCCGCGCCTACCGGCCGACCAGTGGCCCTACGGCAAGCCGCACCTCGGAGTGCCAACGCGTCCGCTGGAGCTGGGCGATGATCTGCTGGTCAATGACCACCGCGTCCGAGTCTGGGGGCGCTCGGAGGGACTGCCGCGGTTTCCGCCACGGCCGCTGATGTACACCAGCTTCTCCAACGCAGCCCGGATCTTGTTGCCGGAGCGGCGCCAGCTGACGTTCGTGCTCGCGACCGCCGCACCCGGTGTCGCTCCGCGCGAGCTCGCCGCGCGCATTGAGACGCGCACGGGCCTCCGCGCGCGCTCGTCGGAGGACTTCAAGGCCGACACCGTGCGTTGGTACCTGATCAACTCCGAAGACGTGGGTGACGTCAACGCGATGCTCTCCTTGGCCATTTCGGTGGGCCTCGGGGTGACTGGCGTCATGCTCTATATGTTCACAACGGAGAACCTGTGGCAGTACGCAGTGCTCAACGCGATGGGCGCGACACCGCGAGTACTCCTCACGATGATCTTCGCGCAGACCGGGCTGTGCGGGTTGCTGGGCACGGGGCTTGGGATCGGCCTGTGCGCCATCGTCGGCCGCATCGCGGCCGCGGGCGGCTTTCCGTTCCGCATGATGTGGTTCACGCCACTGCTGGGAGTTGCGAGCGTCGTCCTGGTGAGCGTCGTGGCCGCGGTGCTGAGCGCACGCCCGGTACTGAAGTTGGAGCCCATGGTGGTCTTCGCGCGGCGCTAAGTGGTTGGTTGCGGGGAGCACTCAACCCATGGGACGCACTCGCTAAACCCTCGCGGACCGATTCAACAAGATGCACACTCCGGTTGGCCAAGTCCACGTACCCACGGTAGCGATCTCCCGCAAGTGAAGGCCCGGGACGCAAAACTGGCGCTCGTACCGACCCGGCTCGCCGGGGTCGGCACCTCGAGGGAAGGGCTCTCGACCGCGGAGGCCGAGCGTCGCCTCGAACGGTCCGGCCCCAACGAGCTCGCCATCACGCGGGTGCGATCGAAAGTGGTGGAATTCGTTCGCGCCTCGCTGAACCCGCTCGCCGTCATTCTACTCGTCGCGGGAGCGGCGTCCGCGTTCCTCGGCGAGGTCGCCAACGCGGGGATCATCGGGGCGATCGTTTTCCTCAGCGCGGGCCTCAACTTCTGGCAGACGTTTCGCTCCGAGCGGGTGGTGAACCGGCTCCAGGAGCGGATCGCCCCGACCGCCACCGTGCGACGCGACGGCGTGTGGAACGAGCTTCCCCGTCGTCGGATCGTGGTCGGAGACGTGGTTCGACTGGCGGCCGGCGACCTGGTGCCCGCGGACGCGCGGCTCCTCGAGGCGAGTGATCTCCACGTGCAGCAGGCGGCGCTCACGGGGGAATCTTTGCCCGCGGAGAAGTTCGTGACCGGTGGAGTACCGGCCTCGAGGGGCCCCGACGCTCCGGATCTCGTCTTCCTCGGCACCTCGATCGTGAGCGGCACGGCCACGGCCGTGGTGTTTGCGACGGGCCGGGACACTGCGTTCGGCGACGTCGTCGCGCGTCTCGCCGCGCGGCCGGAGGAGACCGAGTTCGAGCGAGGCACGCGCCGGTTCGGGATGCTCATCCTCGAAACCGTGTTGTTCCTCGTCCTCTTCATCCTGGTCGTCAACCTGAGCCTGGGGCGCGACGCACTCCAATCGCTGCTCTTCTCGGTAGCGCTAGGGGTCGGGCTCACGCCGGAATTCCTGCCGATCATCACCACCGTCACCCTCGCGCAGGGGGCGCTCCGCATGGCGCGCGACAAGGTCCTCGTGAAGCACCTGTCGGCCATCCAGAACCTCGGCGCCATCGACGTGCTCTGTAGCGACAAGACGGGGACGCTGACGGCCGGCACGATGTCGCTGGACGACTCGCTCGATCCCTTCGGACGTGTCGCGGACCGAGCGCTCTTTCTCGCGCACCTCAACAGCCAGTTCGAGACCGGCATCAAGAGCCCGCTCGACGTCGCAATCCTCGAGCGTGCCGTCGCGGACACCGCTGGCTTCACCAAGACGGACGAGATCCCGTTCGACTTCGAACGACGGCGCCTGTCCGTCGTCGTCGAGAGGAACGGCAGCGATACGTTGC
>CAVPWJ010000130.1:0-19493 GCA_963708955.1 uncultured delta proteobacterium | reverse complement strand
CGGTGGGCATCCTCCGCCTCGGTCGCCATCGCCTTCGGACTGCGTGTCGTAGATGACCGCGACGAGCTTCAGCGCGCCCACGTCGACGAGGGTGCTTCGGCGTCTCCACCGGCTTGGGCCGGAGCGCCAAATTAAACGGGCGGAAGGGATCGCGCAGTCCCCGCTGCTGGGGTCGGCGTCGCCGCCACTCCCAGCGTCGGGCGACCCATTGGAGAGGCGTCGAGGGTCGGCCGCTCGCGGACGCCGCCGGCAGGGCCGATGCCGACTGCGAGCCAGAAGGATGGCCGGATGGTGGATGCTCATCATCGTTCCCTCGCGCCCTGCGGCGAGCCGCGCGCGCTCCTCTTCGGACAGGAAGCGGAAGGTGACGACGATGCAGCTTGTGCGCACATGCACGCGGCCCTCGGTGACCACCGGAGACGTCGACGTTGACGATCCGGTTCAGCTTGCTGACGCGGTCGAAGAACTCGGCGCCGCGCGTACGTCTCCACCACCACTCGATCGGTGTAGAAGTCCTGCAAGTTCGGACGCTGGCGAAGAGCGGGGGGATCTCGAGGGCCGATTCTCGCCCGAGCGACGATACCGTGGAGAGCAGGCTCGGGGATCTCCTTCTGGTCCGGCAGTTGCGCCAGCGCTTCCTTCAGCTTGGCGTCGAGATCCTTCACCTGCTTCTTGCGTAGCGCTTCGAGCTGGGCGACCTGGCGAGCCTTCGTCACCTGCTGGCTTCGTAGCTCTTCGAGGCGAGCGGTGCGCTCGCCGAGCACCGCCGCCTGTGGTCCCGGCGAGTAGAGGAGGGTCTCCAGTAGAATAGCGAGAGCAGCAGCGCCACCCCGACGTAGGAGGCGAGGCGCATCTCCTTGCGCCAAGCCGAAGAAGCGTTCGAGGAGGTCGTTCATGCCGCCGGCTTCTCCACCCCCACACGCTCCGCTTTCTTCACGTCGCCGGTGGCGTAGTTGATCTGCACCTTGACGATGAACTTCCGCAGCTTGTTCTCACCCACTTGATCCTGGGTGGCTCTTCGACCAGATCGACGCTGGTGAAGTACGGAGACGCCGACAGGTTGCGAAGAACTCCGCGACTCATTCGGTCGACCGCCTGTCCCGGTGATGGTCGCCGCGCTGAGCGCTGCTCCGGAGTGGCCTTGGCGAGGTCGTTCATCACCCCGACCGGCCCGACGCGCTTCTTGGCCGAGATTGGCGATGACCTTGAACTTCGCGTCGAGCGCCTTCTGCTCGCCCTCGAGATCGCGGACGTCCTTGACCTGGACGTCGAGCGCCTTCACCTCGTCCTCCACTTGGGCGATCTGCGCCTCGGCCGCCGCGAGGTCGTGCCCCTGCTTCATGCGCTGAAGGAGGAACAGGGACACCAGCAGCACGAGCAGCAGGCCGCGCGGACGGCTTCCTCCCTGCCGCTGCCGCTCGGCCTGCGCGGCCTGCTTGACCGGAAGAAGGTTGATGCGGATCATTTGTCACCCGGGCGGCGGACCCCGAGTCCGACCGCGATCGCAAGGACGGAGCATCCTTCTCGAGCGCCGAGCGGTCGACGCCGGAGGCGAACGTCACGTTGGTCAGCGGATTGACGATGTGCACGCACTCGAGGCGCTCGGAGAGGAGGCTCACCAGCCCGGGGTACCCGCGCCGCGCCGCGGAGAGGAAGATCGTGCTGATCTGCTCGTCGGTGGCCGCCGTCCAGAGGCTGAGCGCGCGGTGAATCTCTTCGGCGAGGAATTCCTTCACCGGTTGGAGCACGGGCTCCACCTGGTCGAGGGGATGAGCGGACGGCGAGCTCGGATCCGTCTCGGCCTCCGTGGTGCTGACGCCGAGATTCCGCACCAGCGCGTCGTCGAACTCCTTCCCGCCCACCGGCACGTCACCCTAGTCGAGCGCCCGCCGCGCAGGATGTTCATGCACGAATAGCGCGCGCCGACGTTCACCAGGGCCACCACCTGGCTTTCGCTCGGCGGGTAACTCATCTCGTACATGTTCTCGAGCGCGAAGTAATCGACGTCGACCACCACCGGCTCGAGGCCGGCGAGTGCAGCGTGTTCGTGTAACTGTTGATGATGTCGCGCTTACCGCGACGAGCAGCACCTCTTCGAACTGGCGCTCCTTCTCGAGGACATCGGTCACCACGTAGTCGAGATTGACGTTCTCGAGATTCTCGGACGAAATTCCCGGCCTCGAACAGCACCGAGTTCTCCAGCTCGTTCGGCGATCTGAGGGCAGTTGACGATGACGGCCGGACCGGCAGCGCCGCGGCGATGGCCTCGCGGCGCCCTTGCCCCGACCTCCTTGAGCAGTCCCCGAATGATACGGTGATGCTGCTCGGGCTCGACGATCATGTTGTTCTGCACCGCCGTGGGCGGCAGTGCTGTAGGCGCGAATCACCAGCCGCCGAGCTGCCGTCCACCTCGAGGAGCTTCAGCGAACTTCGAACCGATGTCGAGGCTCACGTACCGGCCGTCGCGTTGGAAGACCACCAGGCCTGGCGTTGAAAACCTTCGAAAGCGTATCTGACAAAACGTCTCGCGCTCCCCACCAGTCCACCAAATCCACGCGCAGGGGAGAAATGAACTCCGTAGTCCCCGTGACTCCTGAGGCGGTGCTTAGCACACGAAAGTAACCCGCCAAAACGGTACGCTGAGAAAAAGCGCCGCCGGCAGGGCGGGACTACGAGCAAGGGAGGGGGCGCGCCAATTGACTTGCCGTCTAGGCGAGACCCGGACGGCAAGTCAATTCGCGCCCCCTCCTCGCTCGTAGTCCCGCGTGCCGGCGGCGCTTTTCTCGGCGTACCGTTTGCGGCGGGTTTCTTTCGTGTGCTAAGCACCGCCTCAGGAGTCACGGGGACTACGGAGTTCGTTTCTCCCCTGCGCGTGGATTTGCGTCGGGGTGGACTGGTGGGGAGCGCAACGTTTTGTCAGATACGCTTTCGAAGGTTTTCAACGCCAGCCTGGGTGGTCTTTTCCGACGCGACGGCCGGTACGTGAGCCTCGACATCGGTTCGAGTTCGCTGAAGCTCCTCGAGGTGGACGGCAGCTCGGGCGGGCTGGTGATTCGCGCCTACGGGTCTGCCGCGCTGCCGCCCACGGCGGTGCAGAACAACATGATCGTCGAGCCCGACAGCGTCGCCGGTATCATTCGGGGACTGCTCAAGGAGGTCGGGGCAACGGCGCGCGAGGCGATCACCGCCGTGCCCGGTCCGGCCGTCATCGTCAAGAAGCTGCAACTGCCCTCGCAATCGCCGAACGAGCTCGAGAACTCGGTGCTGTTCGAGGCCGGGAATTTCATCCCCGAGAATCTCGAGAACGTCAATCTCGACTACATGGTGACCGATGTCCTCGAGAAGGAGCGCCAGTTCGAGGTGCTGCTCGTCGCGGTCAAGCGCGACATCATCAACAGTTACACGAACACGCTGCAGCTCGCCGGCCTCGAGCCGGTGGTGGTCGACGTCGATTACTTCGCGCTCGAGAACATGTACGAGATCAGTTACCCGCCGAGCGAAAGCCATGTGGTGGCCCTGGTGAACGTCGGCGCGCGCTATTCGTGCATGAACATCCTGCGCGGCGGGCGCTCGACGTTCACGGGTGACGTGCCGGTGGGCGGGAAGGAGTTCAACGACGCGCTGGTGCGGAATCTCGGCGTCAGCGCCGCGGAGGCCGAGACGATCAAGCTCGGCACCCATCCCGCTCATCCCCTCGACCAGGTGGAGCCCGTGCTCCAACCGGTGAAGGAATTCCTCGCCGAAGAGATTCACCGCGCGCTCAGTTTTTTCTGGACGGCGGCCACCGACGAGCAGATCAGCACGATCTTCCTCTCCGGCGGCACGGCGCGGGTACCCGGGCTGGTGAGCCTCCTCTCCGAGCGCCTCGAGGTGCCGGTGCACATCGTCAATCCGCTGACCAACGTGACGTTCGCCTCCGGCGTCGACCGCTCGGCGCTCGAGAAGGATGCTCCGTCCTATGCGATCGCGGTCGGACTCGGGGTCCGCCGCCCGGGTGACAAATGATCCGCATCAACCTTCTTCCGGTCAAGCAGGCCGCGCAGGCCGAGCGGCAGCGGCAGGAGCTCATCCGCGCGGGCCTGCTGCTCGTGCTGCTGGTGTCCCTGTTCCTCCTTCAGCGCATGAAGCAGGGGCACGACCTCGCGGCGGCCGAGGCGCAGATCGCCCAAGTGGAGGAGCAGGTGAAGGCGCTCGACGTCCAGGTCAAGGACGTCCGCGATCTCGAGGGCAAGCAGAAGGCGCTCGACGCGAAGTTCAAGGTCATCGCCGATCTCAGCCAGAAGCGCGTCGGGCCGGTCGGGGTGATGAACGACCTCGCCAAGGCCACTCCGGAGCGTGTCTGGTTGACCGACGTCAGCGAGGCCGCCAGCGCGGCGACCATCACGGGACAGGCGGTCGACAACCAGATCGTCGCGGAGTTCTTGCGCAACCTGTCGGCGTCTCCGTACTTCACCAGCGTCGATCTGGTCGAGACCACCCAGGATCAAGTGGGTGAGAACAAGCTGCGGAAGTTCATCGTCAAGGTGCAGATCAACTACGCCGCCGGCGACGTGAAGAAAGCGGAGCGTGTGGGGGTGGAGAAGCCGGCGGCATGAACGACCTCCTCGAACGCTTCTTCGGGCTTACGCCGCAGATGCGCCTCGCCTCCTACGTCGGGGTGGCGCTGCTGCTCTCGCTATTCTACTGGAATTTCTCCTACTCGCCGACGGCGGCGGTGCTCGGCGAGCGCACCGCTCGCCTCGAAGAGCTACGAAGCCAGCAGGTGACGAAGGCTCGCCAGGTCGCCCAGCTCGAAGCGCTACGCAAGCAGGTGAAGGATCTCGACGCCAAGCTGAAGGAAGCGCTGGAGCAACTGCCGGACCAGAAGGAGATCCCCGACCTGCTCTCCACCGTATCGTCGCTCGGGCGAGAATCGGGCCTCGAGATCCCGCTCTTCCGCCAGCGTCCCGAGAATTTGCAGGACTTCTACGCCGAAGTGCCGGTCGAGATGGTGATGAAGGGAACGTACGCGCAGCTCACCGAGTTCTTCGACCGCGTCGGCAAGCTGAACCGGATCGTCAACGTCAAGGACATCAGCATGAAGTCTCCGGTGGTCACCGAGGGCCGCGTGGTGCTCAGCACGAGCTGCATCGTCGTCACCTTCCGCTTCCTGTCCGAAGAGGAGCGCGCGCGGCTCGCCGCCGAGCGCGCCAAGAGGGAACGATGATGAGCATCCGCCGTCCGGCCATCCTCCTGGCGAGCTGTTTCGGCATGGCGATCGCCCTGCCGGCGGTCTCGCGAGCGGCCGACCCTGCCGACGCCTCTCCAATGGGTCGCCCGACGCTGGGAGTGGCGGCGACGCCGACCCCGGCGGCGAGCGGGGGACTGCGCGATCCCTTCCGCCCGTTTAATTTGGCGCTCCGGCCCAAGCCGGTGGAGACGCCGAAGACGCCCCTCGAACAGTACGACGTGGGCGCGCTGAAGCTCGTCGCGGTCATCTACGACACGCAGGATCCGAAGGCGATGGTCGAGGACGATACCGGCCTCGGTTACACGGTCGCGCACGGCACGAAGATCGGCAATCAGGGCGGGGTGGTCAAGACGATCGAACCAGATCGTGTTGTCGTGGAAGAGGAATTTGTTGATTTTTACGGCGAAAAGAAGAAAACCGAGATCGTACTCAGGCTGAAGCCAGAAGGGGAGAAGAGGCCATGAGCGGACGGAGATCTTGGGGCGGTTACGGTTTGGCGCTCGGTCTAGTGTTCGTCGCTGCAGGCTGCGGGCAGCGCCCGAAGCCTCCGACCCCCGACACCAACGTACCTCCCCCGACGGAGGAGAGGGCCGAAGCGACCGAGGCGGTGCAGCCACCCGCGCCGGCAGCGGAGGCGCAAGAAGAGAGCTTGCGGCTCAAGGGCATCAAGCTGGTCGAAGACCAGGGACAGACCGGCATCTTCATCAAGCTGTCGCGCGTGCCCGACAAGGTGGAGAACTTCACGCTCACCAAGCCCGACCGGCTGGTGATCGACCTCCACGGGCCGGTGCCGGCGGACATGCAGCCGATCGAGCGACCGGCGACCGGCGACCCGCGCGTTTCGCGCGTGCGCGTCGCCCCGCAAGACGGCCGGCTGCGCGTTACCGTCGACGTCAAAGGGCGGACGCCGTACACGGTCAACGACCTGAAGACCATGGTGGTCGCTTTCCTCGGCGAGCGCGGTGGCGCCGCCGCGCCCGCCAAGTCCCAGGTGCTGTACGCCGAGGCCGAGGCGCCGAGCGCCGGCGAGGCCGCCGAAACCGGCTACGGGCCGCGGATGGAGATGGCCAGCGTCGAGCCGCCGAGCCCGGAACGGGCGGCGGCGGAGTCCGGCAGGCCTGCCGCAAGGGTCTACACGGGCCAGAAGATCTCTCTCGATTTCAAGGATGCGGACGTTCTGAACGTGTTGCGCATCCTCTCCGAGGTGGGTGGTGAGAACATCGTCGCCACCGACGACGTGAAGGGGAAAGTCACCGTGCGGCTGGTCGACGTTCCCTGGGATCAGGCGCTCGACATCGTGCTGCAGGCCAACCGGCTCGACAGCGTCAAGATCGGAAACGTCCGGCGCGTGTCGACGGTCACTCGCTTGAAGGAAGAGCGCGAGGCACAGCTCGCCGCCGACCAGGCGGCCAAGGAGCTCGAGCCGCTCAAGACCGCCTACATTCACGTCAACTACTTGAAGGTCACCGGCAAGGACATTCTTCCGCAGCTTCAAGGGGGCGGCACGTTCGGCTCCCAGGAAGTCTGCCGCAACCAGGCCACGCAAGGACAGAGTGATCAGGGCGACAAGATCGTCGACCTGCTCAAGGACGTGCTCTCGGAGCGCGGCAAGGTCCGCGTCGACGCGCGCAGCAACACCATCGTCGTGCGCGACATCCAGCGCGGCATCGACGCTGGCCGCGACTTGATCGCCAAGCTCGACGTGCCGACGCCGCAGGTGCTGATCGAGTCGAACATCGTCGAGGCGACCGATACCTTCACGCGCGACCTCGGCATCCAGTGGGGCTACAGCTACGCGGTCGGCCCGCAGTTCGGCACCGCCACCGGCAAGGAATTCCCCGCCAGTATCGGCATTGGCGGAGGAACGGGGGGAGGCAGCGTCGATGCCCCGAACTTCGGGCTCGTGCCGGGCACCGGACCTGGGGCACCCGCTGGCGGATTGTTCAATGCGGGCCCGGCGATCGCCGCCGGCGTACCCGGAGCATCCGGTATCCCGGGTGCGGTCATTCCGTTCATCGCCGACTTCCCGGCGAGCGTCACCACGGGAGCCGGATCGAGCTTCGACCTGTCGCTCGGTTCGATCGACGGGTCGAAGGCCCTGGATGCGCGGATCACGGCCCTCGAGCGCGAGGGTGTGGCCAAGGTCATTTCCCGTCCGAAGGTCACCACGGCGAACAACCAGAACGCCTGTATTGCCAGCGTGGTGATCAACCGCGTACGGCTGCCGTCGGCGGGCACGATCATCGGCTCGGGCGGCGGCGCGGCGGCCGTGGCTTTCCAGGAGTTCACCACCGGCATCGTGCTCCAGGTGGTTCCACAGGTTTCGAACGACGGTTACGTGCTGCTGCAGCTCAAGGTCGTGTCGAGCACGCCGCTCCCCCCGCAACCGCCGGACAACATCCCCGGGTCCATCGACCGGGAGGCGAGCACGACGGTGCTCATCAAGGCTGGTGAGACGCTGGTTCTCGGCGGCGTGTTCCGCAACAACAGCACGGACAACGAGACGGGGATTCCTTGGTTCCGCAGCATCCCCGGGCTGGGGTGGCTGTTCAAGCGGATGCTGCGAGACAACACCCGCGAGGAGCTACTGGTGTTCCTGACCCCGCGCGTCGTGCAGGGGAGCGGCTCCACCATCGGACTGCCGCCCGCGAAGAAGCTCTGGGATCACCGCAACGAACCGGTCGAGCCGGGGCCAACGCAGAGCTGGAAGAAATAGGCCGATCGGCCGAGCGACACGTGAGACCAGAGAGGGGCAGGCGCGCCGCGCCTGCCCCTCTCTTCTTTCGAGACCACAAAAAGGGGTCAGACGACTTTTCCGACGGTCGCGAGGCTGACTGGCGACAGGGGTTTGGAAAAGTCGTCTGACCCCTTTTGCGTCGTCGAGACCAGCTCCTGAACGTCAGCGGAAAAATGGTCGCCTCGCACGACTGGCGCTCGGACTCGCGAACGTCCGCTGCATGCTCGCCATAGGCTCGCCGTCGCAAGAGCTCGGCGATTCGCAACCGGTCTTCCAACGACGTACGTGCGAGCTGCTCCTGGTCCCACGCATCAGCCTCGCGGCCAACGGCTTGCCGTGTCGCCGCCTTGGCTTGACGTGAGGATCGTGGGGCACGCGCCACAAGAGCCGAGAACCCCATTGAAGCAAGGGCTCGGCCTGCAACAAGTGCGGCACGAGTCGATATTCGCGCTCTTCGGAGAGGAGGGAACTGAAAGTGTCTATGGGGATTTTCGTGTGAAGCCGCGAAGTTCGGTGGTAGTAGATCAGAGCGGCAGACCGGCGATTCGCGTGGCGGTCGGCTCGCGCAGTGCGGCGGCGATCCGCTGGTTCCAGCGCCGCTGCGCCGCCGGGTCGCGGCTGCGATCGGTCTGTCGATCGTACTCCTCGCTCACGCGCTCCGCCCGCGAGGTGTGCTTGTCGACGCAGTCCTCCACCAGGCTCGTGAGCTCGCTCCCCGAAGAGGCGGTGATCAACTCGATCTCCCGTGCCAGCGCCCGGGCCGCGAGCAGTACGATGTCGAAATGGCCCTGTTCGTGTCGCAGCAGCTCGCCCGACGGCCCGACCGAGCGCCGCACCATCGTGCGCGTCGGCTCGAGAGCGACGGTGATCGTGAACGGCGGCAAGCGGTAGCGGCCGTCCACGTGTTCCGCCCGCAGCGGCTGAGGGAAGGACATCGCGGCGGCGATGTGCGCGTCCTCCGAGGGATCGGGCATGACGTCCACGCGCCGAAACATCGACCAGGTGAGACGCGGCGGATCGGCGCGCACGGTGATCGTCAGACGAGCCGCCTCCGCCATCAACGCCGCGGCGAGCACACCGCACAGCGAGAGTCGGAGCGCCCAATGTGCGCCTTTCGCCGTTCCGAGCTTTGCGTCGCCACCGGTCATGCGCGTATTCTTGCCGCGGGCTTCGCCGATCTTCCAGTGGCCGGCGGATCATGCCTGGAGAGACTTCGATGAAGCACACATGGTTGCTCGCCGCGTTCGTTGCCGCCGCCGTCTCGGCGTGCGCGCCGGGAGTCAAGCGAGCGCCCGTCGACGCTACCGCTTCCTCGTCGGAGCTTCCTCCGCATGCCGTCGAGGTCGCTTATGGGATGTGGAGCTGCGAGCGCGGCTACGTTCTGCGGCATGGTCAGTGCCTGCCCGAGGAGGAGATCTCTCCCGATCCCTGGGTGGAGGTCTTCGATCCCAGCCCGCCGCCGGCTCGCGACGAGGAGGCGCCGCCGCGGCGCCCCGGCGTACCGACGGCGATGCCGGGCTTCGCATGGAGCGAGTCCGATTTCCCGCCGCGGCCGGTCGTCGCTCATCGCTTCTCGCTCGACGATCCGAGCTACTCCACGGTGATCGGCGAGCCGACCCGCTACACGGTGCCCGACGACAAGACGCTCTACGAGGTAGCCCGCCATCACGGGCTCGGCATCAACCAGGTGGCCGAGGCCTTTCCGGACTTCGACCTCGTGCACCCGCCGGCCGGCGAGACCCTCGAGCTCCCGACTTGGTGGATCCCGCCCGACAGCGACTACCAGGGGCTGGTGATCAACGTTCCCGAGCTGCGGCTCTACTACTTCCCGAGCACGAGCCCCGGGACCGTCGTCACTTATCCGGTGGGTCTTGGCCGCGACGATTGGCGGTCTCCGATCGGGCGCTTCAAGGTCGTGGAGAAGACCGTCAATCCCGCTTGGCTGATCCCCGAGAGCATCCGCGCGGAGCACATTCGCGAGCGCGGCGACTCGCGCACGGTGATCGCGGGTGGCGATCCCGAGAACCCGCTCGGCCATTACCGATTGCGCCTCGATCTGCCGCTTTACGGCATTCACGGGACCAACGTCCCGTGGGGCATCGGCATGGAGGTCACGCACGGCTGCGTGCGGCTCTACCCGGAGGACATCGAGCGGCTGTTCGCCATGGTGCCGGTGGGCGCCCCCGGGCAGTTCGTCTATCAACCGGTGAAGGTCGGCGCGCGCGGCGGTCACGTCTACGTCGAGGTTCATCCCGACGTCTACGACACCAACTTCAACTATCTCCAGGAAGCGCTGCGCTTGCTTGCCGCGAAAGGCTGGTCGAGTCGGGTCAACTGGCAGCTTCTCGCCCAGGCCATCGAGGAGAAGCGCGGCGCCCCGACGCGCATCTCCGAAGACGCTTCACCGCTCCGTCAAGCTCGTCGCTGATTTGTCTTGCCCCGTCGATTCGGTTAGACGTTGACGTTCACCATGCTGCGCTTCTTCACCGCCGGTGAGTCCCATGGCCCGTGCCTGACGGCGATCGTCGAGGGCGTTCCCGCAGGCTTCCCGATCGACGTCGCGGCGATCGATCGCGATCTGTGGCGCCGCCAGCAGGGCTACGGCCGCGGCGGGCGCATGGCGATCGAGAAGGACGAAGCGGCCGTCAAGTCGGGAATCCGCTGGGGCGAGACCCTGGGCTCGCCGATCACTCTAGTGGTCGACAACCGCGACTGGAAGAACTGGCAGAAGAAGATGTCGCCGGACCCCGCGGACCGCGATCCCAGCCTGGCGGTCACCCGCCCGCGGCCGGGCCACGCGGATCTGACCGGCGTGCTGAAGTACCATCACGACGACGTGCGCAACGTGCTCGAGCGGGCAAGCGCCCGCGAAACCACCGCGCGCGTCGCCGTCGGAGCGCTCGCCAAGCAGTTGCTCGCGCCGTTCGGCGTCCGCGTGATGGGCTGGGTGTCGGAGATCGGCGGCATCGCTGCCGACCACTCGCACCTATCGGGCGAAGAGGTGTTCGAGCGCGCGGAGTCTTCGGCCGTTCGCGTGGCGGATCCGGCCGCGGAGCAGCGCATCGTCGCCGCCATCGACCAGTGCAAGGAGCGCGGCGACACGCTGGGTGGCGTCGTCGAGGTGGTGGCCACCGGGCTGCCTCCGGGCCTCGGTAGCTACGCGCATTACGACCGCAAGATCGACGGACGGCTCGCCGGCGCGCTGCTGTCCCTGCAGTCCGCCAAGGGCGTCGAGATCGGCCTCGGCTTTCGCGTGGCCCGCGTGCCGGGCTCGCAGGCACACGACGAGATCTTCTTCGACGACCGCGCCCAGGAGTTCGTTCGCCGCACCAACAACGCCGGCGGCATCGAGGGCGGCATGACCAGCGGCGCTCCCCTGACGATCCGCGTGGCGTTCAAGCCGCTGTCGACCTTGATGAGCCCGCTGCATTCGGTCGACCTGCGCTCGAAGAGCGAGGCGGTGGCGGCGATCGAGCGTTCCGACGTGTGCGCCATCCCCGCCGCGGCGGTCATCGCCGAGAGCGTCGTCGTGTTCGAGCTCGCGCGGGCGTTTTTCGAGAAGTTCGGTGGCGACTCGCTGGTCGAGATCCGCCGCAATCATCAGGGGTACCTGCGGCAGATCCGCGATTCCTGAGCTCGCCCCGTGCGCCGATGGACAACCTCTTCCTCACCGGTTTCATGGGCACCGGGAAAACCGCGGTCGGCCGGCTGCTCGCCCGCCGCTTGCAGCGCCCGTTCGTTGACCTCGATCACGAGATCGAGCGCTCCTGCGGCGCGAGCGTCGCGGAGATCTTCGCGCGGTTCGGCGAGGGCGAGTTCCGTGATCGCGAGTGCCGCGCGCTCGAGGGCGCGGCGGCGCTCGATCGCGCCGTCGTCGCGACCGGCGGCGGCGTGGTGATGGACGCGCGCAACCGCCGAACCATGCGCGCGTCGGGCAAGATCGTCTGCTTGAGCGCGGATCCGCCGAGCATCCTCTCCCGCCTCGGCGACGCCGCAGATCGGCCGCTGCTCGCCGGCGCCGCCGGCCGGAGCGAGAGGATCCACCGGCTGCTCGGCGAGCGCGCCGCCGCCTACGCGGATGCCGACCACGCAGTCGACACCTCGGCGCGAAGCGTCGAGGACGTGGTCGAGGAGATCCTCTGCTGGATGGGCGCGCCGCGGGAGTAGCCGATGAAGGAGATCCGTGTTGAGCTCGGCGCCCGCTCCTATCCGATCCTGATCGGCCGCGGCTGGCTCGACCAGATCGGCGGCCGCGTGCGGGAAGTTCTCGGCGGCAGGGCAACCCGGGCGGCGATCGTCAGCGATTCCCGCGTGGCGCCGCTCTACGTGCCCCGAGTCGCCGCCTCGCTTCGCGAGGCGGGGCTCACGGTCGCCGAAGTGCAGATTCCCGAAGGCGAGCGGCACAAGAACCTCGCCTGGCTGGCGCTCACCTACGATCGGTTGATCGAGGCGCGCATCGATCGCTCCTCGCCCGTCGTGGCGGTGGGCGGCGGCGTTGTCGGCGACCTCGCGGGATTCGCCGCGGCGACCATCCTGCGCGGCGTTCCGTTCGTGCATGTGCCGACCACGTTGCTCGCCCAGGTGGACGCTTCGGTGGGAGGCAAGACCGGCATCAATCACGTGGCCGGCAAGAATCTGATCGGCGCTTTTCACCAGCCGCGCCTGGTGGCGATCGACGTCGACACCCTGAAGACGCTGCCGCCGCGCGAGTACCTGGCGGGGCTGGCCGAGGTCGTGAAGTACGGAGCAATCCTCGACGCCGACCTGTTCGCGCGCCTGGAAGCGAGCGTACCCGCGCTGCTCCGCCAGGACCCCGACCTGCTCGCCGAGGTCATCGCCATCAGTTGTCGTCTGAAGGCGATGGTGGTCGAGAAGGACGAGACCGAGGGCGGCTACCGGGCGATCCTCAACTTCGGGCACACGCTGGGGCACGCGATCGAGACGCTCACCGAGTATCGCCGCCTGCTGCACGGCGAAGCCGTCGCGATCGGCATGGTGTGCGCGGCGCGCCTGTCGCGACGCCGCGGATGGCTCGACGAGGAGTCAGCCGGACGCATCGAGCGATTGCTGCAGGCGCTCGGGCTCCCCACGCACGTGCCCGACGATCTCTCCGTGGACCCGGTCGCGCTTACCATCGAGGCCGACAAGAAGGCCGCGGGCGGACAGATCACGTTCGTCTGCCTCGAAGCCATCGGCCGCACGCGATTCGAGCCGCTGTCGGCGGCCGAGATCGCCCACGCCGCGCTCGGTTGACGCGGTTCTGTAGACCGCACAGACCTGCCAATGCACGGTTTGGCGCCCTCGGCCAAGGTGCCCCGTACCACCGACCAAAGCTTCCTGATTTCCTCCAGGAACCGCGTGACGTCGTCCATTCCCTACGCGTGCATAAAACATGCGTATCCTGCTGGACCTCGGTACTCTACAGAGCTCTGAGTTGTCATGCGCGCACGCCCTGAGGGACGAACCTTAGACCGTAGCAATTTCAAGAACTTATGTATGGGTTTCTTGGTAGGCCTTACCTACCAACCTGCCGTTATTTCTGCTTGCCAGCGTGATGAACGTTATCGTAGTGTTTCGCGTACCAGGATCACTCGGCAAAGGTGTGACGTAGAGTAGGGAGTGAGAACTGTAAACTAGTGGTCTGACTAGCTGATCCTAAAGGAGTGTATCGTTTGCATCCCATCAGCATCGGTATCGACGTTGGCGGTACTCACACCGATATTTCGGCGGTTCAAGGTGCGCGGGTTGTCCGCTTTAAGTCGCCCACGACCCACGAGAATTACAGTAACGGGATCTTCGACGCACTTGAGGGGATTAGCCAACAGCTCGGCCAGACTGTTGACGAAATGATGAGGAATCATTGTCGGGCTTTCGTCAACGGCAGCACCATCGTCACCAACTCCCTGGCGGAAATGAAGGGAGCCAAGGTTGGAGTTCTGGTGACGGCTGGTTTCGCCGACATTCTCAGGCTCGGACGCGGCGCACGGCTCAACGTCCGGGACGATCATCTGCAGAGGAACCTGCCCCAGGTCGTCCCTCGGGATCGGGTGATCGAGATTGATGAACGGATCGATCGAAATGGAAACATAGTGGTTCCGATCAGTCGGGCGCAGGTCGAGGAGGCTGTGGGCACGCTGATCAACAAGCACGTGGATTGTATCGCCGTGTGCTTCCTCTGGAGCGTCTCGAACGAAGTCCACGAGACCTTGGCCGGGAAAGTGATCCAAGAGCGCGCCCCGGGGGTCTTTGTGACCCGTTCGGTAGGAGTGTCCCCGGTGTTCCGTGAATTTGAGCGGTGGCAGACCGCAATCTTGAATTGTTATGTTCAACCGCCTGTCAAGAACTTTGTCGACTCGGTGGTCGCGGGTCTCCGAAAGCATGGGTACAGGCAAGATATTGAATTCTTCAATGGCCTCGGAGGCGTACTAACTGCGGAGGTCGCGAAGCAAGCTCCCATCCAGCTCTACAGTTCGGGCCCTGCCGGCGGCGCGATTGCCTCGGCAGCGCTAGCCAGGCGCTATGAGCTTGCCGAAGTTCTCTGCGGCGATATGGGCGGCACCAGCTTCGACACGATTCTCATCCGGAAGTATACACCGAAGGTGGTACACCGGTGCAGCATCGGCCCCTTTGATACGGCGATTAGCCTTCTCGATATTGCGTCGATTCCGGGCCGGGGGAGCATCGTTTCACTGGACTCCCGTGGGGTCCCCCAGGTGGGCCCGCAGAGCGCGGGTTCGATGCCTGGGCCAGTCTGTTTCGGGCGTGGCCCTCCACCAACCTTGACGGACTGCACGGCCGTGATGGGATTCATTGACCCTGAGAATTATCTGGGTGGAAAATTTACTAGACGTAGAGGCCGCTATCTCCGCCGCGTTGCTGAAGGAAGTTGGCGACCCCCTAGGATGGGACGGCAACCAGACTGCCGCGGGTGCCTATGAGCTCGTGGTCGCGAACATGGCGAATGCTGGCTCCGGACGCAATCGGCTAGTGGGCGCGACCCGCGCCGTTGTGCCTTTATCGGATATGGCGGTGCGCTACCTGTTTACGGGCCGCTGTTCAAATGGGGATCAGCGATATGATCTATTCCCGGTCAGAGCTCGGCAATTTCCGCGTATGGGATGCTGGAAACAGAATCCAATTACGTTCGCCGTGAGGCAGCCACCCTCGGCTGGGTTGTTGGAGAAGAGCCGGGTCACGGCCTGCGATCGACTCGAGAAGCTCGGTGCGCGATGAATGCCGCTGGCTTTGACGAAGAGCACATCAAGATCGAGTTCGGCGGCCTTTTTCGTTATGTGGGGCAATTGGCCGAACTTTATATGGCCATTGCGCGAGAGGATATCGACACTGATTCCGGGAGTCGGGATCATCCCCACCTTCAATGAGATCTATGAGAAAGAATCGGGACCGGACACATGGCCGCTGAGTCGAAGTCGACGCCGGTGCATTTTGTTGTTGTAGGGACCTGGTTTCGGCAGAAACCTACGATTGATACCCTACCGGTAGGAGCCGCGTGACGTCTCGATGCATACTGTCGCGGCGCCGCTTATTCTTGCCGGAAGAGCGTGAAGGCGGAGATCCCGGCTGACGACGCCTCGAAGTTGTTCCCCGGGGCGCAACTGGATGGGGCGGCCGATTGTGGATCGCTGGGACACCACAATTTACGTACCGCCGAGGTCTTCACTGCGTAGAGATCTAGCACTGATAACTTCAGGATGCGAGTCTAATGAAGGAGGGGACCCAGGCGATGACACATCCAGCGGACTTAGACCCGATTACCGCCAAAAATCCGATCCGCCTTTGATAACATCACGTCTGAAATGAGTCGAATTCCTCTCGCGCGTTCCTCTCCGACCTGACGAGGACTCCTCATGTACTCTTCGATGCCGACCTGAACCAAATCGAACTTCCTGGGTATGTATTATTGCACGTTGCCGCGTCGCGGCGAGGAGTGCGAACGAGGTCGCGGCTCGCGCGCGCGACGTCCGGCCACGGGTTCATCTGTAATGATCCACATTCCAGTGGAGCCCTCCATCAAGGCGACGTTGGCATTGTCATGCCAATTTTTTCAGGCGGGGTGCTCGTGGGGTGGACCTTCTCTCAATGTCATGGAGCGGATGTTGGTGGTTTGGGCGATCAGTGGGTTTGCTCCGGAGCCCGCGATACGTTTTCCGAGGCTCTCCGCTTCCCGGGAACTCGGATCGTGACCGAGGGAGACTGAACCCGGAGTGGGTTGGGTATATCAGCAACAATGTACGTCTGCTGCTCTCTGTGATCAGCGACCTTCGAAGTCTTGTCGCCGGTAGCGGTTTGGAACGAACGCATGTGTGCCGCTGAGATTGATGAATATGGACTGGACTCGCTCAAGGCGTATATCCAGTACAACATTGAGTTGACCAAGAAGGCTCTTCGGCGCGGATCGCACAGCGTTACCGGATGGGGTATTCGACAAACTCGTAGGTTTTGAATACCCCATCCGGTAACGCTGCGATCCGCGCCCGAAGAGCCTTCTCGGTCAACTCAATGTTGTACTGGATATACGCCTTGAGCGAGTCCAGTCCATATTCATCAATCAGGGCACACATGCGTTCGCTTCCGACGTTACACGCGGCGACAAGACTTCGAAGGTCGCTGATCACAGAGAGCGGCAGACGTACATTGTTGCTGATATACCCAACCCACTCCGGGTTCAGTCTCCCCTCGGTCACGATCCGAGTTCCCGGGAAGCGGAGAGCCTCGGAAAACGTATCGCGGGCTCCCGGAGCAAACCCACTGATCGCCGAACCACCGACGTCCGCTAGGTGAGCATTAGAGAAGGTCCACCCCACGAGCACCCCGCCGTAAAAAATTGGCATGACAATGCCAACGTCGCCTTGATGGAGGGCTCCACTGGAATGTGGATCATTACAGATGAACCCGTCGCCCGGCCGGACGTCGCGCGCGCGAGCCGCGGCAACCGTTCGCACTCCTCGCCGCGACGCGGCAACGTGCAATAATACATACCCGGAAGTTCCGATTTGGTTCAGGTCGGCATCGAAGAGTACGGTCGAGAAGTCCCTTGATTCCGTCAGGATCGGAGACCCAGACGTACGCAAGAGGATCGAGCTCATTTCAGACGTGATGTTATCAAAGGCGGATCGGATCACTTCGGCGGTAATCGGGTCTAAGTCCGCTGGATGTGTCATCGCCTGGGTCACCCTCCTTCCATTAGACTCGCATCCTGAAGTTATCGTGCTCATCTCTACGCAGTGAAGACCTCGGCGGTACGTAAATTGTAGTATCCCAGCAATCCACGATCGCAGGCCCATCCAGTTCGGCCCCGGGGAACAACTTCGAGGCGTCATACACCGGGATCTCCGCCCATTCACGCTCTTCCGGCAAGAATAAGCGGCGCCGCGACAGTATAGCCGTCGAGACATCACGCGGCTCTACCGGTAGGGTATCAATCGTAGGTTTCTGCCGAATCCCGGTCCCTACAACGACGAAATTCACCAGCATCAACTTCGACTCGCGCCATGCTGTGTCCGGTCCGAATTCTTTCTCATAGATCTCATTGAAGGTGGGGATGATCCCCGCTCCCAGATCAGTGTCGATATCCTCTCGCGCAATGGCCATATAAAGTTCGGCCAACTGCCCCGCATAACGAAAATCGCCGCCGAACTCGATCTTGATGTGCTCTTCGTCAAAGCCGGCACCGTTTAGCAAGTCATCGCGCACGAGCTTCTCGAGTCGATCGCAGGCCGCACGCATGTGGTCGTAACCCGGCTCTTCTCCAACAACCCAGCCGAGGGTGGCTGCCTCACGGCGAACGTAATTGGATTCCAGCATCCCATACGCCGAAAATGCCGAGCTCTGACCGGGAATAATCATATCGCTGATCCCGAGCCGACGGCAGATCGACGCGGCGTAAACAGGTAGCGCACCGCCATATGCGATAAAGGCACAACGGCGCGGGTCGCGCCCCCGGCTCACCGATTCCGTCCGGAGAGCGTTCGCCATGTTCGCGACCACAAGCTCATAGGCACCCGCGGCAGTCTGGATTGCATCCCATCCTAGGGGGTCGCCAACTTCCTTCAGCAACGCGGCAGTAGCGGCCTCTACGTCTAGTACAAATTTTCCACCCAGATAATTCTCAGGGTCAATGAATCCCATCACGGCCGTGCAGTCCGTCAAGGTTGGTCGAGTTCCGCCACGCCCGAAACAGACTGGCCCAGGCATCGAACCCGCGCTCTGCGGGCCCACCTGGGGGACCCCACGGGAGTCCAGTGAAACGATGCTCCCTCCCCCGGCTCCAATCGACGCAATATCGAGAAGGCTAATCGCCGTATCAAAGGGGCCGATGCTGCACCGGTGTACCACCTTCGGTGTATACTTCCGGATGAGAATCGTGTCGAAGCTGGTGCCGCCCATATCGCCGCAGAGAACTTCGGCAAGCTCATAGCGCCTGGCTAGCGCTGCCGAGGCAATCGCGCCGCCGGCAGGGCCCGAACTGTAGAGCTGGATGGGAGCTTGCTTCGCGACCTCCGCAGTTAGTACGCCTCCGAGGCCATTGAAGAATTCAATATCTTGCCTGTACCCATGCTTTCGGAGACCCGCGACCACCGAGTCGACAAAGTTCTTGACAGGCGGTTGAACATAACAATTCAAGATTGCGGTCTGCCACCGCTCAAATTCACGGAACACCGGGGACACTCCTACCGAACGGGTCACAAAGACCCCCGGGGCGCGCTCTTGGATCACTTTCCCGGCCAAGGTCTCGTGGACTTCGTTCGAGACGCTCCAGAGGAAGCACACGGCGATACAATCCACGTGCTTGTTGATCAGCGTGCCCACAGCCTCCTCGACCTGCGCCCGACTGATCGGAACCACTATGTTTCCATTTCGATCGATCCGTTCATCAATCTCGATCACCCGATCCCGAGGGACGACCTGGGGCAGGTTCCTCTGCAGATGATCGTCCCGGACGTTGAGCCGTGCGCCGCGTCCGAGCCTGAGAATGTCGGCGAAACCAGCCGTCACCAGAACTCCAACCTTGGCTCCCTTCATTTCCGCCAGGGAGTTGGTGACGATGGTGCTGCCGTTGACGAAAGCCCGACAATGATTCCTCATCATTTCGTCAACAGTCTGGCCGAGCTGTTGGCTAATCCCCTCAAGTGCGTCGAAGATCCCGTTACTGTAATTCTCGTGGGTCGTGGGCGACTTAAAGCGGACATGTAACAGTTGTTGATCTTGTAATGAAAGCGCGATTTCCCGGATTGGTAAAACGCTCGGACCTTTTATTCCTCTGATAGTTGTTAATTGCATTATTTTTGGAAAAGCCGAAGCTTTTGCATCAAAAAATAATCCGTTAAGATCAATTCTTGATGCACTTGGTAACGGTGCGGGATTTTTAATTTCACTTTTTGTTCTGGGAAGCATCAGAGAGCTAATTGGTTCCAGAACAATTCTTGGATATCAAATTATGCCAAACGGATTTGTAACCATGGTTAATTATAAATATCCAGCAATACGTGGTTCAAAAAAAAAAAA
>CAVPWJ010000129.1:0-18257 GCA_963708955.1 uncultured delta proteobacterium | reverse complement strand
CCAACTTCTCCTTCTGTCCGCCGGACTTGCCGTCGGAATCGCTGTAGTGCTCCCTCTTCAGGTCGGTGTCGACGTCACGTTCGGAGGCTGAGAAGACGAACCAGTTACGCACATCGGTGACCCGCCGGGTCCAGTTCTTGTCCGACTCCGCGTAGCCGTCGCGGCCGCGGAAGCGCTCGATGATCCGCTTCACATCCAGGAATCGCTGCTCGGAGTACTGGTCCCCATCGGCGGCGAGCGTGTCGTCGGTCAGGCTACGCAATTCGGAACGGAACTGCGCGACATCCTGATTGGTGGTGGGTTCCTTCTTCCAACCGGATGAAGCGTCCGGGGGTCGATCACGGCCACGGCTGCGGTGATCAGAAGCAGTCCCCGTGGTCGAACGGTCTTTTGCTCTATATCCGGCATGAAGGGGAACCTAGCGGGCGAACGGGATCCCCTCAAGGCGAAAGGGGGCCAGCTTGCACTTCTGGCCAGCTTCGACAGTTTCTCCTTAACACCGCGGCTTCAGCCCGGTGAAGCTGGGTCCAAAGACTTGGAGCCGTTTCAACGGCTTGGGGCACGGTGCAAAAAGCCGTTGAAACGGCTGCCCGCTTCGTCGCACTCCACACCGGGCTGAAGCCGCGGTGTTAAGGAGAAACTGCCAAGGGTTGGTGAGAGAATGCGCCCGGCTCGCCGGAACGGCGCTCTTGCGGCTTGCGCGAACGGGCAACCAAGTGAAGAGTATCGGCCATGAAACAGACCATTAGAATCAAGTCCGCTCTCCTGCTGGCTGCGGGTTGCTCGCTCCTGACATCGGCCTGCTGGGCCGCCAAGCTCGGTGCTGGAACACATCGAGGCATTCGATGCCCAGCGAACGGAGCGCCGCCACGGCCGCCCGGCGCAGGGCCCCGGGGGTGTACCCGAGCAGCGGGCCGGCGGCGACTACGTATCTCTCCCGATCATGGGCGAGGGCCCGACGGAGCGCGACGGTCAGTCCTTTCATCCGGGGACTCCAGAAAACGTATTGGATCCGTTCCAGGGCTTCGCTGCATCCGTCTTCGTCGAGATCGAAGCTCCCCGATAGTCCCATGCGGAACACCCGCCGGCCAAGCCCCGGTAGTTCACGGAAGGGAAAGTCGTTCACAACCCCCGCTTCCCGCAAACCCCACCTCCACAGAACCGGAATTCCCCTTGATTCTATCTCCTTCGCGGCGTCCCTTGCCGCCTGACCCGTGATGAAACTCCTCTCGGTGAACGCCTCCATGCCGAAAGAGGTTCCATACCGGGACGGAACGGTATCCACGGGGATCTTCAAGGAGCCGGTGACGGGCCGGGTGATGCTCCGGCGGCTGAACCCGGATGGCGATCGGCAGGCCGATCCTTCGGTCCACGGCGGTGTCCATAAAGCCGCGTATGCCTACCCGTTTGAACATTACGAATGGTGGGGCCGCCAGCTGGGGCGGACGGACTTCGCCTTCGGACAGTTCGGCGAAAATTTCACCGTAGAAGGGATGCTGGAGGATGCGGTTCGCATCGGCGACGTGTATCGGATCGGCGCGGCGCTGGTGGAAGTGACGCAGCCGCGCGTTCCCTGCTTCAAGATCGGAATCCGGATGGGGATGGATGATTTCCCGAAACGGTTCATGGCCAGCGGAAGGACCGGCTTCTACCTGAAAGTGCTGGAAGAGGGGGAGGTGGGCGCCGGTGACGGAATCGAGCGGATCCGGGGCGATGTCGGCAATATCACCGTGAGGGAGCTGTGGCACCTCGCCTACTTTGAACCGCAGAACCTGGAGGATGCGAGGAAGGCGCTGCGCCTTCCATCCCTTGCGCCCGAATGGCGAAGACCGATGGAGAAGCGGCTGATCCAGGCAGGCATCCCGCTCGAATAACGCTCCCGCAAGGAAAGGAGGGAAAAATGACCGCAAGACAAAGCAGTGCCGCCGAATTTCCTGGTAGTGAAGCACTCGTCATCCGGCGCATCCTGGATGCGCCGCGCGAAGCCGTCTGGAAAGCGTGGACCGATCCCGATCGCTTGATGCGCTGGTGGGGACCGGAAGGTTTCACGTCTCCCGCCTGCAGGATCGATCTCCGCGTGGGGGGGAAATATCTCTTTTGCATGCGCTCGCCCGAGGGCAAGGACTATTGGAGCACGGGCGTGTATCGCGACATCGTTCCATCGCTCCTTCGTCACTATGGATATGTTCAACGGGGACCCGGA
This sequence comes from uncultured delta proteobacterium, assembly GCA_963708955.1. Classification (GTDB taxonomy): domain Bacteria; phylum Desulfobacterota; class Binatia; order JACPRU01; family JACPRU01; genus JACPRU01. The sequence continues at coordinate 16,054 of CAVPWJ010000129.1, read as the reverse complement.
TCGCCGCCGGGTTCCCTTTTCCCTGCGTTGGACGTTTGCGGGGCGGTCCATCGGGAAATAAATCCCGGGCAAGCAACTGCTTTTCCCGAGGTGGAAAAGGGGTTTCGCCGGAATGCTGTTGACGGGGGAAATCCCTTTGTGCGTGTTCCGATAATGGTATGGCGGTATCCTGGTTACGCGTCTTAAGACATTGATTGATTCCTCGCCCCGATCGGGGTGATAATTTGGTTGAGGGCGGTATGGCCGCCCCCACGCGCGCTGTGGCGACCAGGAATTGAGTCCTGACCACCGCCAAGGCGCTGGACCAGGCGCTGCGTCAGGCCAAATTCGATACATCGGCTACTGACCCGGCGCCTTTCTTCATTTTGTGTTCAATCGCATCCTCCGATCGTCTTTCCCCTCTCCACGCCCGACTTTGTCGTCATGCCGCACTGTCGATCGACAGGTATGGCATGGAATGTGAGATATGTGAACCGCCTTCTCATGAGGACCGGAAATTACGCATTTCCGGTCGTTTATGGGTCGCGTAGGCGTTGGAATATTTCGGAATCTGCCGTTCGGCCACAGATTTGTAATTTCTGTAGGCGAAAAAACGAATCGGAAGGGAGAGATGATGAGGGGAATAAAAACAGGAGTAACGGTTGCTCTGACGGTTTTCGTCCTTGCGGGATTCGCCACGGGCGCACCCTCCGCGCATGGAGAGGTCGACGTCAACATCAACATGGGGATACCGGTCGGAGTGGCGGTCGCGCCGGCCCCCGTGGTCGTGGCCCCGCAACCGTTGTATGTCGAGCAACCCCCGGAAATGGTCCCGATCCCCAGTTCGAGCGTCTATTTCGCACCGGGTGTCGGCGTGGACCTTTTCTTCTACAACGACCGTTGGTGGAACCGTCGCGGAGACCGGTGGTACCGGGCCGGCGGCTATAACGGTCCGTGGACGGCCGTGGGCCGCCGGCACGTCCCTGCGCCCGTGTACCGGGTTCCCGCGAACTATCGCACGGTGTACGTTCACGAGCGTCCCGTCCCGTACGGCCACTGGAAGAAGATGCGCGGGGAACACGGCGGGAAACACGGCGGGAAACACGGCGGGATACACAAAGGGAACAGGCACCACCGCGATTAGGGGAATGCCCCGCTGCCGGCGCGCGGGAAGAGTCGGAAACGTAGCCGGCCCGGGAGCGATCCCGGGCTTTTTTTCTCCCTGTGCGCGAGGAGAGGTGACCCGTCCCCGTTATCAGGCCAACTGCACGAGGGGATTTCAGCGAAACCCGGACCGAAGACTGATTCTTTTATTCGGATTTATCGGTATCGTGGTATGCTTCCCGGGATTTCCATGCCGATCGGGAGGGCCTTCATGCCGTACGGTTTCCACCTTCATCTGCACGTGAACGGGGAGCGGATCCTTGGACTGGGCGACCTCGGCGCGAACGGAATGGGCATCCCCGTGGGCAAGCTCTCCCTGTACACCGCCTGCGCCGGCATCCATCCCACGCAATGCCTGCCCGTCATGCTGGATTGCGGCACGGACAACAAGACGCTGCTGAACGATCCGCTCTACATCGGTCTTCCGTCGCCGCGCCTGCGGGGCTCTACTCCGCCCTGCGCATTACGGGGAACAGGCTGACCGACCATAAATTCCTGTTCCTCGGAGCGGGGGAGGCCGGCATCGGCATCGGCGACCTGATCGTTACGGGGCTCATGGCGGAGGGGATGCCGGAGCCGGAAGCGAAACGCAGGTGCTGGTACGTGGACATCAATGGACTCATCGTCAAGAGCCGCACGGACCTGAGTCCCCACCAGCTGTCTTTTGCGCACGACCATGCGTTCATCGGGGATTTCCGGCAGGCCGTGGAAACCATCACGCCGACGGCCATCATCGGCGTTTCCGGCACGCCGGGGATGTTCAGCAGGCCGATCGTCGAGGCGATGGCGCGCATGAACCGGCGCCCGATCATCTTCGCCCTCTCGAATCCCACTTCGAAGTCGGAATGCACGGCCGAGGACGCATATACGTGGTCGGAGGGGCGCGCGGTATTCGCGAGCGGCAGCCCGTTCAAGCCGGTGACGTACAAGGGGAAGACCTTCGTCCCGGGGCAGAGCAACAACGCGTACATCTTCCCCGGCGTGGGGCTGGGCGCCATCGCCAGCGAGGCGACCCATATCACCGGGGAGATGTTCTTCGCGGCCGCGAAGACCCTCGCCGGCATGGTGACGGAGGAAGAATATGCGATGGGCCGGATCTTCCCCCGGCTTGGCCGGATCAGGGAAGTGTCCGTAGCGATCGCGGTCGTCGTCGCGGATGTGGCCTTCCGGCGCGGCCTGACGAAAATGAACCGTCCGGACGACCTGGCGGGGCATGTGAAAGCAAGGATGTACGATCCGGCCTATGTGGAGTATCTCCCCAGGTCATAGGGCATTTTTCCGCGCCGCGCTCCTTCCTCGCACGATCGACCCGCCTGGGTTCTATCCGATCGCGGAGCCGCCCGCTACTTGGCCGGCGGGGGCGGGACCACCGTCATGCCGTGACGCCGGAAGACGTCCGTCATCTTCGCGCGGTCGGGCGGGCCGCCGGCGGCGGCACCGATTACTTCGGCGGCTTCGCGGAAGTACGCGGGGCCCATGATCGCGGGGGATATGACGGCGAGCTGCTTCACATCCTCGCTGCCGAGGTTGTCGAAGCGATGCGTGGCGCCGCGAGGGATGCACAGCGCCTGTCCGGGACCAACCTCGATGGGCGTGCCGTCAACCGTCCAGGTGAGGACGCCCTCGATACCGTAGAGGATCTCCTCGTAGGCGTCGTTCCTGTGGGCCGGCGCAAGCAGCTTTTGCCCGACGGGGACGAGAACCTCGAACACCGACGCGCTGCCGTTGGAGTCATCTCCCGTGAGGAGGAACCGGATCCCCAGCGGGCCGATCCCGATGGTTTCTTCCGAAGGATTGATCCTGGTCGTACGCTGCTCCATGGCCCCCCTCTTTCAGGAAAGTTCATCCACTCGCCGTCAGGATTTTCCGACAAGACCTGTTGTCATCGAGTATTGGGTGAGGTGGAGGTCCCGAAGTTTCCCCTCTGGAGCAAATGGCAATAAAGAAACGCCGAAAGGGCCAGGAGCCATAGTCTGGTGTCGTTGACCCGGGCGGTGGCGTCGAGAAAGATGCGGGTGTCAACGCCGTGAACAAGCGACCCGCCTACGCCTGGTGCAAGTGAACATCCCGCCGGGGCACCGGGGCCTGGATCCCCTCTGCGTCGAACCGCTTCTTCATGTTCTCGTTCGTGGCGAAATAGACATCCCAATAGTCCTCCGTCCGGACCCACGGGCGGACGGCGAAGGTGACGATTCCGCCCTCGATCCCCAGGACGGCGACCGTCAGCGCGTCCGCCTTGAGGCCGCGGAGCCAGGTCGCGAGCGGGGCGCTCAGGTGAGAGCCGGCGAGATAGTCCGCGAGTCGCATGCGCAGCGCGGGCTCGTTCTCGAGAAGCGCCTCCGCCTGCGACACCAGCGTCGGGATCGTGAAGAAGACGAGGAGAAGCGAGAGGATGAAGAAGGCCGTGAAGACGATCGCGATTCCGAACCCGCGCCTCACACGCTTCTCTTCGAGCCAGCGGACGGCGGGGCTCAACGTGCCGGCGACGAGGAGAGCGACGATGAGCACGAGAAGGACAGGCCAGAGCTGGATCAGCAGCCAGAGGGAAGCGACGACGAGAACGAGCGCCACCAGGGTCTTGGGCGATACCTCGAAGCGGACGCGTTTCACCCGATCGCCCGCGTCGGGTTGCCGATCGGTCGGCAGCCCGGTCGCGGCGAGGGGCGGAACCGGAGAAGATCCCGCACCGGGGACCTGCGTCTCTTCTGTCTGGACGACCTCTTTGGAACCGGTCAATGAATGGGTACCTTGTAATCCATTATCGTCCCTTTCCGCCAGCCTTTGTTATCGGTCTCTGTCCGAAACGCGAGCCGCTGTTCGTCCGATTCCCGGTCCGGTGTTTGTCCTATGGTTCAGAGCATCGGCGGGAATCTGCTTTCGGTGCGAAAAAGGTAACGCGGAGATGGTTTTGATACAGAACGAACCATGTTTCGATGGTGTCGGTTCTTCCGCCTGCCGACGGGTTCTCACTTTTTCGGCGGCCGGGGCATGGGCTTCTTTATGAGGATCCCGTCCACAGGCTGAAAGCTGTGGACAGACACCTCCCTGGTATTGGAATCCGTCGAGACCTGATCGCCTATCTTTATGTTCCTGATCTGCGCCGCATCAACGAGCCTGAATTCGATGGTCTCTCCGGTTGCAGTATCCTTCGCCGACACGATGCCGGTCTTCGTATCGATGGCGGTGATACTGCAGCAAGGGGTGGCGGCGCTGGCTTCGGGGGGAACGGAGAACGCTATCGATGTTCCGACGATAAGCGCCATTCCCGATACCAACACCCATCTCCGCTTCTTTCCCCTTTTCATGACTTCCTCCTTGATTGATTGTTACTAAAAGTTTAGCACTGGCGAATTGATCCGAATCCTCCGGCGCCACATCCTGCCATAGGACAAACCCCGATTCGAAATTAGGACAAACAGCGACGGGCGTTTCGGACGGAAGCCGATACCGTAAGCTGGAGGGCAGGATCATGTTGTATGTAACCCTCGAAGGTGTGCGCCAACCGGTTGAAGGACGAGGGAGACAGGGGGACACGATGCGAGCGGTCACGGTCTATCGATTGGATGACAGCAACAATTTCAGTTATCACACCAGACATCCCATTGGTTCCGTATTGGAACAGCGAATCTATGAACGGGGGAACAACTACAAGGACCTGCTTCGGCTGGCACGGAGGCTCTTCGCGTTGGATACGGCGGACGCTGACCACGTCCTCATCGACGTGGGTCAAGGCCGGCAGGCATACCTCCCTGCGCGGGCCATGGACTTCGCGGCGGGGTAGTTTCGCGGGTACAACTTCTTCGCGAATGCTTGCCGCAGGATCACGGCAGAAGGAGAGCGAACTTGAATGAAGATATCCTGAGGGGAAGTGACGTGCTTTCCCTCATTCTCATTACTATCGGCCATCCGAAAAATGCACGTGTAAGAAGAAATAAAGAAGTTCCAGCGTCCAGAGTCGCCTGGGCCGATTCGGCCCGTAAGAAGTCGGCCGGAAGCGGGGAGACCCTCTCGGCCACGCGATGCGATCACAGGATGGATTCGTACCTTGATGCGCCACGGTTGGAAATCCGCAGGTGGCCACCTGCAGACTTGGAGGACGGGGCGAGAACGGGCCCCGTCCTTTTTCCCCCCTTCTCTTCCTATCCGGCAGACAAGGAAAGGTGCCGATGTATCACCCGGGGATGCGGACCGGCTTCGTGTCAGCTTCGAAGATCGATGACTTCGAGTCGTTGCGCCACATCCGGGTGGTCCGGCGAGGGCCCCTCGATCAGGATCAAGTAATCCCCCGGAACGCCCTGCGCCGCCGCCCACTGCTTCGCCCATAAACGCCAGTCCCCCGGCGCCACGTCCAGTTTCTCGGGGTGGACGCCGTATGAGAATTGAAGCCCCTGGCAGGTTTCCTCGCTGGTGGATGCGGCCGTGATCCGGACGGGAAAACGGAAACGGGCGAGCTGTCGCGCGGTGGATCCGCTGCAGCTGGGGACGACGACGGCGGCGACGGCCATCCTGGCGAGGACGTTCTCGATGCTCATGGAGACAAGGTCGGAAGGGGCGGCGGTTCCCGATTCGATCACCGTCTTCATTGCCTCGCGGACGAACTGGCCCGTCCGGTACGGCTCTGCCGCCACCGCGATCCGGGCGAGGGTCCGTACAGCCTCGACCGGGTATCTCCCCACCGCGGACTCGCTGGAAAGCATCACGCAGTCGGTGCCGTCGATGACCGCGTTGGCGACATCGGTGGCCTCGGCGCGGGTAGGCCGGGCGTTCTCGGTCATCGACTCGAGCATCTGGGTCGCCGTGATGACCGGTTTGCCGAGGAGATTCGCAAGGTGGACGAGCCGCTTCTGCTCTATGGCGATACGCTCGATCGGGATCTCGACCCCGAGGTCCCCCCGGGCCACCATAATACCGTCCGCGGCTCCGAGGATCCCGTCGATCCGCTCGAGGGCGACGGCGCGCTCGATCTTGGCGATGAGGAACGGGTTGCGCCCGGCCTCGCGGGCCGAGCGACGCACCTTGTGGAGGTCTTCCTCTGAGGCGACGAAGGACTGGCTTACTGCGTCGACGCCGTTCTCGAGTGCGAACTTCAGGCATTCCTGGTCTCGCGCGGTAAAGGCGTCGATCCCGAGGTCGACGCCGGGGACGTTGAGCCCGTTGCGCGAGCGGAGCTCGCCCCCGGCCATCACGCGGCACACCACGTCGTTCCCCTGGACCACCTCCACCTCGAGGCGGAGGATCCCGTCGTTCAGATACAGGGTGTCTCCCTTCCGGACCGAGGCAGGGAGACGGAGGAAGTCGACCGACGCGCGGGTGGCGTCGCCTACGATGGGATCGGTCGTCAGGGTGAACGGGTCCCCAGGCTGGAGCAGGACCGGCTCTGCCGCAATGGCGCCGATGCGCATCTTCAGCCCCGGGAGGTCCGCCATGATGGCGAGCCGCCGGCCCGTCCTGCGCGAGGCGCCGCGGAGGTTTTCGATGGCCTGCCGGTGTCCTTCGAAGACCCCGTGGGAAAAGTTCAACCGCGCGATGTTCATCCCGGCAAGGAGCAGCTGATCCATGACCTCCGGCGACTCGGACGCCGGGCCGATGGTGCAGACGATCCGGGTCTTGTGGGCGGGCAGGTTCATGAAGCACCCCGGTATTTTGGTTCCTCTCGCGTCCCGAAGCAGATGTTCAATATCCACCCTGCCGGGACCGCGTCGCAGCCCGGGGCGGGTGTTTCTTTTTCTGATGTTATCCCGAATCCGCGGCCGATGAGGAAGAGAAGTGTCCGTTTGTAAAGTGATGTCGGCAAGAAACGCAAACCTCGTGCAAACAACTGCCTCTCTTGGTGCGAAAATGGAGTCATGCGGGAACGTTGTGGGGGGGAAACCCCTTGTGCGGTTGGAGGAATCGACCTCCGGGCTGGCGATTACCGGGTCCCGGGGGGATTCCTCATATAGGGATGCGGTGTCCCATTTGGGTAAGCCGGGCGGCGGGTGGGGAAGCAGGAATTATGAAAACCTGTTGTTTATCGTTGATTTGTTCATGGCGGACGAGTTGGCACCTTGCATGCAGCAGACACACACAAGAATTTCATATACTCCCTCTGAAAGGTGAAACGAAATGAAGAAAATTTTCACGGTAATGATGGCAGTGGCGTTTGCATTCTCGGTCGCCGGCTTTGCTCTCGCGGCTGACAACGCTGTGAAGCCGATGAAGGCGGCGGAGAAGTCTGCCACTTCGGCGGAGAAGTCTGCCGTTTCGGCGGAGAAATCAGCCGCATCGGCGGAGAAGTCTGCCAAGTCGGCGAAGAAGTCTGCCAAGGCGGCGAAGGGACAGAAGGTCAGCGGCACGATCGAGGCTCTCGATGTGGCGGCCGGCACCTTCACGGTAAAGGGGAAGAAGGGGAACGTGGACCTGAAGGCCGGCGAGAAGGTGAAGCTGGATACCTTCAAGGTCGGTGACAAGGTCTACGTGAAGTATGTCGACGGAACCGCGTCGTCCGTGAAGGGTGTGAAGGCGACGGGGAGGGCGACGAAGAAGGCGACGAAGAAGGCGGCGGAGAAGGTCGAGGACGCCGTGAAGCCCGCGCCGACGCCGGCGGAAAAGAAGTAATCGGCTATACCGGGAAGCGGTCCGGCCCCACAAGGGTTTCCGGGACGCACGGGCAGGGGGACACAATCCCCCTGCCCTTTTTTTTAACCTTCGATTGAGGATGAAGATGAGAAAACAGCTCCTCGTACTCGCAGCGGCGGCGTTCGCCCTCTCGATCGTCGCGGGTGGGTGTGGCAAGGAACAATCGCCTCCCCAGCCCGATCCTGCGAGGAGGGCGATTGAGGGAACACGGAAGAACGCTGCCCCGAAACCCCACGTGAAATTGTTCACGGGGACGATCGAGACCTTGGACGCGGCGGCGGGGACCCTGACTCTGAAGGGACCGAAGGGGGAGAGGCGTTTCCAGGTCCACGAGAAGGCGAAGGAGCAGCTCGATGGCCTGGAAATCGGGGACAAGGTAATCGTGAAGCACGTCCACGAGATCGCCCTCTCCATCGTGAAGCCCCGCACAAGCAAAAATGCCCTGGACAGGAAGAAGAAGGAGGGCGCCGTGAAAGAGGTGCCCCCTGTCCCTCAAGCGGAGTAAAAGTAGCGTTCCCTTCCAATCCTCCTTTGGCGGTTAACCCGCCCAGCCCGGCACGTGATACAGGATGGAGATTCCGAAGTTCCTCCTCAGGAGCAAATTGCAATCGGCGGAGCAGTCGGAAACCTTGGCGCGCGTTTCCATGCGATGGAGAGATATCAAGAGCGTCAGGTTTGTTACACTAAAAAATATATCGATCGGACTCCGGGGGGAGAGGAAATAGACATGAAAGCCCTGCTGTGCACCGCATTCGGCCCTCTGGAAAACCTGACGGCGCAGGATATTCCGACCCCCCGCCCGCGTTCCGGCCAGGTCCTGATCGATGTCAAGGCATGCTCTCTCAACTTCCCCGACATCCTGATGCCGCAGGGGCTGTACCAGGTGAAGCCGCCACTCCCGTTTTCCCCCGGCGTGGAAATCGCCGGAGTGATCGTCGATGTCGGGGCCGGCGTCGCGGATTTCCGCGTTGGGGATCGGGTCATCGCCTTCCCCGGATGGGGCGGGTTCGCGGAGGAGTGCGTGTCCGACGCCGATCGGCTGGTGCCGCTTCCGGAGAGCATGGATTTCGAAACGGGGGCCGCGTTCCTGTTCGCCTACGAGACGTCCCTCCACGCCCTCCGTGACTGCGGACGCCTTCAGGCCGGTGAAACCCTGCTGGTGCTGGGCGCCGCCGGTGGTGTGGGTTCCGCCGCCGTCGAGATCGGGAAAGCCATTGGGGCCCGCGTCATCGCCGCAGCCTCCAGCGGCGGGAAGCTGGCCCTCTGCGGAAAGCTCGGAGCCGACGAGATCATCAATTACGCCACCGAAAATCTTCGGGACCGGATCAATGAACTGACCGGTCGAAGGGGTGTGGATGTCGTCTTCGATCCGGTGGGAGGTCCCTTGACAGAGACCGCGTTCCGGGGGGTGGCGTGGGGCGGACGCCTTCTGGTGATCGGTTTCGCCTCCGGCGACATCCCGAAGATCCCCGCCAATTTGGCCCTGCTGATGGAGCGCTCCATCGTCGGGGTCTATTGGGGCGAATCGATCAAGCGCGACCCCGCGTGCCATCTGCGGAACGTGAAACAGCTGGTGGATTGGTTCGAGGCGGGAAAGGTGAAACCCGCGCTGAGCGAGCGGGTCCCCTTGGGAGAGGCACCCGCCGCGATGAAGCGGATGGCCAGCCGGCAGGTCCAGGGGAAGATCGTGGTCCTCCCGGAGGTTTGAGCCGGTCCGAAGCCGGGCTTCTAATACGTAGCCGTCACCGTTGACCTGCTCCTGTAAACCCCGTGCAAACAACCTCCATTCTCGGGGTGAAACAGGGGTTTCGCAGGGGATCGGTTGACGCAGGAAACCCCTTCCAGTATGATAACTTTCCTCACAGACGCGCCCTTAGCTCAGCTGGATAGAGCACTTGACTACGAATCAAGTGGCCAGAGGTTCGAATCCTCTAGGGCGCGCCATGTCTGCCCTAATGTGGGCACCCCCTCAGGGGTGTCCACATTTCCTGAAGCCATCGTATGGGCAAGCGCCTCGTAACTGCCGCGTAGCTGGACCTTCTTCCCCGTGATCCGCACATCCTTGACCAGCAGCCGCAGATACTGCTTCCCGAAGCCCGATCCGGGATCGTGCAGCCGCTTCTTGAGAGCGTTGCAGAAGATGCGCACGTTCTCTCTCCGATAGCAGACCTTTCGGCATCTCGGACTCTCGCCGGATTCCCGCCATCTCGGTCAGAATCTCCTTCCGCCGCGCTTCGAGTTTATGCGCCCGCTCCCTCAGCATCTCGTTCGGGAGGAGTAGCCCCTTTTCCACTGCCTCGTACAGTTTCCCGGTTGCCTGCCGGTTCTTCTCCAGTTCCACGCGTAACTGTTTCAGGAACAGATGCTGTTCCTGCCCCGTTTGCCAGCGTTCCTCTTGCAGGAGAAGGAGCATTTTCCGTACGCGGCCGTCGGTGAACACCTTGTCGGTAAGGGTGGTCAGCACCATGCGGTCGATGGTCGGCATTGGAGCGTTGCCGTTGTTGCATGCGGTGCCCCTCCGAAGGCGCGCAGAGCATTTATAGTACCGGTAGTGCCCCCCCTTGCCCGTGGCGATTGTCATGGTTGCTCCGCACACCCCGCAGCGGACCAGCCCCGCCAATAAGGTGGGGGAGGACACGACACGCGGCGGCACCCGATCCGGATTCCGCGACTGCCTCCGTTCCATAACGAGATTGAACGTTTCTTCCGCAAGGATGGGTTCTACAGGCGTTAATACCCATTCGCTCCGGGGTTTCCACTTGCCGCCCTTGGCCGATTTCTTGTTGAAGTAGTATCGCCCGATGTACAGCTCATTTCCGAGGATTCCTTCGACTTTGGAGCAGCTCCACCGGCTTCCACGGGAGAAGACCCCCTGCCGATTGAGCAGTTCCATGATCCCCCTGTACCCCAGCGGTTTCCCAAGGTAGCCGTTCAGGTAAAGGTCATGAACCTTGCGAATGATTTCCGCCTCCGCAGGATCGACCACCAGCTTTTTCCTCTTCCCCCCTCGATTGGCTGTCACCTCCGTATCGATGGCTTTGAACCCGAAGGGTGCTCTTGACCCGTTGTAGAAGCCCTGCCGGGCGTTCTCGTTCATGGCGCGGAGGGTATGCTTGGCATTTTCCAGACTGCTGTACTCGTCCATGATGTTGAAGAATTTCCGGGCGATCATGCCGGAGAGGTCTTCCCCGGTCTGTTGTGTGGTGGAGATGAGCTTTACTCCCGCCTTGTGCAACTGGCGCTCATAGAAGGCGAACTCGTAGGAATCCCGGAAGAACCGGGAAAGGGAGTGCACCACCACGGCATCGAAAGGAGGCGGATCTGCGCAGGCCTCCGCGATCATCTGCTGAAATACCGGACGCCGATCATCGGTTGCCGATGCCCCCGGCTCCTTATATTCCACGGCGACGGAGTGCCCTTCCCGAGCGCACCACTCCTTGACCTGGCGGACCTGATCCGGAATGGATAGATCCATCTCCGCCTGCTTTGCCGTGGAAACCCGCGCATACAGGGCGACGATCATTTTCTTTTCTCCTCCTCGATTCCCATTTCTTCCAGCATGGACCGAATCAACTCCGGGAGATGCGCCTCAATCAGCCGGAGCTCTTCCGGCAGCACGTCGTCGATCCCATCTCGATATCGGATCGAGACGTCAACGCCGGGTCCTTTGTCTCCTTCAGGCACTCATAAGGCACCGCCTATCCTGCTCGGTTTGGTCCACCAGATCTCCATGACTTAAATTTTCCCTGCCCGCATAAAGTTTTGCCGGAACATTCCGGATTTCTATCTCTACCGTCCGGCTTCCATTTTCAAATAGACTCATCTCAATCTCATCCATGACAAGAATTTGACCGCGAGCAACCGCGACCTGCACGAACAACCTCACCATTCCCCGCCCTCGATGGCCTCGATCCGCTTCTTTACGTCAATGCTCCAATTGAAGGGATGATGGAACGTGGCGATGCGGTTTCGCAAACTATCGAAGGCCTCATCGAGAGGGATAATTTCCTTGTTCTTCTTCACGCATTGGATAGCGCCCGCAGCCTTGGCGTACCCGTATACACTGATCGCCATCCGCATCAGCCGCTCTTCTAACGCCGCTTCCTTGCCGTTGATCCGGCACACCCCAAGGAGGTTCATCTGCTCGACCGACTCCCGCAGATCGGCCCAAAGGGGGTGAAGGGGCCATCGGGACCGGTTCGTATCTCCGTCCGGTACCCGCAAGGAGGTGTGATCCTCGACCAGATATCGCAGCAGATCCGGCTGGAAGTTCTTCAGGTCCTCGAAGGTTGCGATACCGAACTGCCGCAGAATGGGCTTTCGTACCTGCCACTCGATCCGCCAGACGTCCTGTTCCATCTCCCATAAGGCGTAGAACCAGACCTTGTTGCTTTGCTGCCGAATCTCGGCCACCTTGTCATAGATGCGCAAGGCCACATCCCCGCGCCCGAAGGAGAACGTCTGAACCTTGCCATCCTCCCGGTACACAGCGTCCTTGGATAACCTCGTTACGAAGTGATCCGTCTCGAAATCGACCGTAGGCAGGTGGTAGTCGAAGCAGCAGTCGATCCGGGAAAGCCGCTCTGGTTGCAGCGTGGCAAACCCCATGGAATTCGCCCAATCGAGGAATTTCTGGTGCAGCTGATGTGCGGAGTCCCGCCACAGCGCCTGACTCTTGAATGTAACGAAGAACGACGGGGAGTTTGACTCCCCGAACTCCACCTTGAAATCCTCGTCAGTCATGAGGAACGGATACCCGGACGATGTGCCGAAAGGATGCAGCAGGAACGTCCTGTCTCCCAAAAGAACCTTCGTCGGCTCCTTCCCCTTCGCTTCCCGCATCTCTTCCTTCAGGAGGCGCAGGTATTCAAAATCCAGTGTCTCGGATTCCGTCGGATACAGGTAATAAGCGCACTGGAGCGTATCGATGCCGTGGAGCAGCAGTCTGTGAGGCCGATCCTTCATCGATTACGCTTTCCTCGGACGCATCGGTCGCATCGCTTTTCCTGCCAGAAGCGATTCCTTGTCCACGTTCCCCCCGAAAATATCCCGCATCATCTCCTTGAAATTGTCGAAGATGATCCGCAGCGCCACGGGATCACCAGATAGCGCACGGTCCCGGAGGGTACAGGCCCGGATGTAGCGGGATACGGACAGCCCCTCTTCCTTTGCCGCCTTCCGGATCATCTCCGCTTCCTCCTCCGATACCTTGAAGGTGAGGATCACGCCCTTCATCTCTGCCATGTTATGACCCCCGTATTAATTGACCTAGCTCACAATATTATTACGCCAGTAATATGTGTCAAGGAAATTCGTTTCCCGTTGATGCGCAGGGCCACCCGCCCCTCCGGGCCGGGCGGCCATTCCGATCAAACGTGGTTTGTGCAGAGATTGATTCTTTTCGATTTGCCGAATATGATACGAGCATACACCGAGGGGGAAATCCCTTGGTCACATCTCAGGAATTACTCTCCCTTGTATTTTGCGCCCCCCGTGTTACTGAAACGGGGTAAAGGCATGGTGGATTGACCGGAGAGCTATACAGCAACTGTATATTCAAAGTTATTGCAATCTTTGTCTAGTCAACCATTGGGCGACAGAGAAGGTATGAAATGGAAATTGAAGCAGCGTCACGACTAGCGGTTCAGAATGTCTTAAAGGAAGGACTGACAGATATTTTCCCTCTCCCCAAGGAGATGAACCTTCTCACGAACAAATACTTTCAGAAGCATCTTGTAGAGAAAGTTGCAAAATGCATTCGCGGAAACAGCTTAGAGAGTCTTGAAATCGGCCCGATAGCTCATGTGCTTCTCCCCAAAGGTGGCCCGTTTGACTTCAGGCGATGTGCGCTTATACAACCACTTGATACCATCAAATACTTGGGTCTCGTCTTGACGCTTGCAGACGAGATTGAGCGAAATCGTCCCTCAGTCAAGAACCATATTGTTTTCTCATATAGGCTAAATCCAAGAAAAGGTTATCTATTTGACAGCCGCTACAGCATACGGGAGTTTCGTAAATACACTACAAGATATCTTCGCCTCAAAGCGAGCAAATATCTTGTTAGCTGCGATATTGCTAATTTCTATGATCGCCTAAATATTCATCGACTTGAATCCACTCTCCTGTCCATGAAAATAGATAAACAGCGAATCAAACAACTAAATGAATTGCTCCTATTTTGGGCAAATCGCGACTCATTCGGATTGCCCATTGGGTCAAATGCAAGTCGGATTCTTGCAGAAGCCGCTCTTATAGAAGTTGATAAATACATGCTTTCTATTGCCGCGAAATTCGTACGCTTCGTTGACGATTACCGATTTTTCGCTCCGGATGTTCACAGCGCGCATCATTGGTTAACCCAATTGATAGAGCGACTCTGGCTTGAAGGCCTTACGATCAACATGTCCAAATCTAAGATAGAGGACATATCCGAGTTGCCGCGATCTGAGCCTCAAGAAACCCCCAAAAAGGGTGCTGAAACAATACCCAATCAAGGAGCGCCCGGTACACGGACCAAAGTAAAGAACGAGATTGGTCAACCACAGTTCCGGATTGTTGCAGGGTACGGCGGGACAATACCTACTCGCTTTAAAGTTCCAGCAGCAAAAGAGCTAAACAAACTGAAAGGGTCGAATGTAGCCGCAAAACTACGGATACTAAAGAAGAAAAGACTACCAACTCCTGAGGATATTACCGATTTTGTAAAATCAATTATTAGCGTTGGTAAGTTCGATATGCTCGTCGATCTTCCGGATGTTCTTGATCTCTTCCCTCAGTTCACGCCGTACATTGTTGACGTATTGTGTAAATATAATAATGAGATATCTCAGAAGAATCGAAACGCAATTAGAGATCGATTTGCGCACAGGCTGCGCGACACTAAGTACTTGCCAGAGTATATAACTATCTCTTATGTCCGCTTGTTGGGCGCTGCTGGGTATGCCGATAAGATAACTCTGCTTGACTACTTCAGGGGACTGCATCGGAATGCCGGTTCGTATATTGGCCGGGCTCTCTTAGATGCACTAGAGGACCATTTAACAAGAGGAGAGGTACTTGAGATTCGTAGCTACTTCATAAGGGCAGATGCTTGGGAGAAGCGACAGATTTTGGCGATTGTTGACAGGCATCTTACTGAAGACGAAAAGCGACCTTGGTTAAAAAATATCAAAACATTGGAATCGAAGGACCCGTTCATCGTTGAGAGAATAAAGCCTAGTCAGCGTCCGAAAAGGGTGCGGTGAGGGTCAAATCCATATATCGAAGCCTATAATAAGTTTTCCCGAAGCACCAGCAGGTAGACCACGGCAAGGAATATGTTCGCGGAATCGTTCACACCAATTTTACCGAATCCTATTTCTCCCTGCTAAAGCGCGGAATCCTCGGAATGTTTCATTATGTGAGCAAATGGCACCGACCGACGTTAACAGCAAAGTTAGAGGTGGATCGTTTCCTCCCACCAGTGCCCAGTTTCGTCCGGTACGGCGCGCCATCTGAAAGTGGTCGAACCGGCGCCCACGCCTCCGGTTAAGTCGCGTGGGACCCTTGGGCGCCGGTTCTTTTTCCAGAAGCGCCAGGCACTGAAGTTTCGTCTTCGCTTGCAGGTACCGGAACCCGTCCTCCCTTTCCGCCGGTTCGGCGACGATCTTCCCGAACAGCTTCCTGAGGAGCAGGGCAGACCTCTCCGTCTTCAATTCCAGCACTTCCTTGATCCGGGAAACCCGCTCTTCGATCCACTCCTTCGGAGGAGCCTTGAAGAGCCTCGTGTGGCATTTGCCCAGGAATTCCAGATCGGCGCCAAGCTGCTCGACCTTCTGCTCGCACTCCTTCAATGCCTCCTCGATAGCCTTCGACTGGCGACCCTGCGCGATATATCTGACGAGGTTGTCGAGCATCTGCCTTTGCTTCTTGTATTCATCTTCCTTCCGCTTCGCAGCCCCCGGCGATTCGGCGAATTCCTTCGCCACCATCTTCTCGACCCGACGGAACACGTACGCGAGGCTATCCGTGTTCGAGAGCCTGTTTGTGAGCTCGCCGAGGATCACCTTCTCGACGACCGACTTCCTGACGATGATCCGGTTGTCGCATCCGTGTTTGGCGGCCCTGTGGCACCCGTAATACCCGCTACCTTTCCCGGAGACCTTGACGATCGTGGCCCCGCACGTACCACAGACCATTGCGCCGGACAACAACTCCTGAGGGTAAATGCTCGTTGCGTTCCCGCGAGAGCCCTGGAACCCGGTCCGGCCTTTCCCGCCGGGCCACGTTTTCCGGATCTCCGACAGCCGCA
>CAVPWJ010000128.1:0-11555 GCA_963708955.1 uncultured delta proteobacterium | reverse complement strand
AAACGGACCACCATATTCGCCGACGACGGTTTGCTGGACGAACTGAAGAGCCTTTCCGCGGAGGAAAACCGGAGCGTCGCCGACATCGTCCGGGAGGCGATGGAGGACTACGTCCGGCGGAAGCGGAAGACGGTGCGGAAGGTTTCGTTCGCGGGGATCGGAAACAGCGGCCGCCGCGACGTCGCGGAAGAGCACGAACGGCTGTTGTGGAAAAAATGAGGAGGGCCGCCGCCCTCGTCGACACCGGCATTATTTACGCTCTTGCCGACAAGGGGGATGCGTGGCATCGCCGTGCGGCGGAATCCGTCGTCGGCTTTCCCGGCAGACTGATGGTGCCGGCAAGCGTCATCCCGGAAGCGTGCTATCTCCTGAACAGTTGCCTTGGTCCTTTCGCGGAAACGGCGTTCCTCGTCGCCCTGAACAATCGGGAGATGTCGGTCGAACAGGTAACGGCCCCCGACATGGCCCGGGCCGTCGAGCTCCTGAAACAGTACTCGGACGCCAATATCGGGTTTGTCGATGCGTCCCTCGTCGCCGTTGCCGAGCGACTGGGGATCAACATCCTTTTCACCACGGACAGGCGACACTTCTCCCTGATCAAGCCCGCCCACTGTTCCGCGTTCACCCTTCTTCCCTGACCGGCGCTTTCGCTGCTACTTCCGGGCGTTCTTCTTTTTCCCTGCCTTCTTCTTCCCTTTTTTCCCTTTCTTTTTCTTGTCCTTCTTGTCCTTCTCCTTTGTTCCCGACGCCTCCTTCAGGGCGGCCTTCAGCCCTTCCCACTTTTCCGGGGGGATCAGTTCCTTCCTAGCCATGCCCGAGCACCTCCTCGGCCAGCGCCGCGTAATCTTCCGCGCCCCGGCTCCCCGGCCGGTACGAGAAGATGTCCATGCAGCGGGCGGGCGCCTCGGCGAGCGAGACGCTCTGCCGGATGACGGTCCTGAACACCTTGTTCGCCCAGCGACTCCCGCAGGTGCGTCTCGACCTGGCGGGATAGGCTTGTACGGACGTCGTACATGCACGGAAGCACGCCGAACAGATCGAGCGGGAAGCCGGTCTGGCGGAGGGTCTTCATCATCCCCAGGATCTTCTCGAGGCCGTTGAGCGCCATGAATTGCGTCTGGAGAGGGACGAGGACCGACTGGGCGCCCACCATCCCCATCAGGGAGAGCGCCCCCAGCGACGGGGGGCAGTCGATGAGGACGTAGTCGAGGCCGCGCACGCCGCGCAGGGCGTCGCGCAGGCAGAGCGGGTAATCCTTCGAGCGGTCGCGCAGGAGCCGCTTCTCCGTTTCGGCCAGGCCGGGGGTGGACGGCACGACCTTCATCTCGGCGGCCACGCACCAGACGTCCCCGGCTTCCGCCTTCCCCGCCAGCAGTTCGGAAACCGACAGGTCCCCGTCGGGAATTCCGAGAGATTCGGTCAGCCCGCACTGCGGGTCGAGGTCGACCAGCAGCACCTCCCGCCCCTGCCGGGAGAGCGCCGCGCCGAGATTGACGGCCGTCGTCGTCTTTCCCGTGCCGCCCTTCTGGTTGATCACGGCGATCTTTCGCATCGGCGGCCCTCCTTGCGGGGAGCGGATTCCTTATGATAACGCGTTCGCCGTCGTTGCCAAGCGACATCCAGCGACATCCAGAAGATCACCGGCACGAGGTATTGCCCGATCAGGCTGATTCCGGTGGACACCCGAAATGCCGTTTCGCCATGAAATGACGCGATCAGGACGTTGCCGATCAGGACATCGCAGACCCGGAAGGCCAGGTGCAACCCCCCCATCGCCGCCAGCCCCGCCGCGAAGAGCCGCGCCTTCCGTGCGTCCCATCGCTTTCGGTCGGCGACGAAGAGCCCGATCAGCGTGACGAGGTTGAAGGTCTGGTAGTAGATCGCATGCTGATAGGGGATGCGCAGGTGCACGTCCCATAGCGCGAACAGTCCCCGGACGACCGTGTCGGTCAGCCGAACGTACTCCCGGTCGAACGCCATCAGTAACAGGAAGGGGACGGCGGAGCCGGCCGTGAACCGGGCGGCGAAGACGGCCGCGCCGCCGCTCGAGGCGTCGGGGGACGTAAGCTGCAGCCACGCGGCACAGGCGGTGACCACGGCGAGGACCATGACCGTCTGCCCGAGGTAGACGTGCGCCGATTCGAAGAGGGGGCGGCTGATTCCCCCAAGGACGAAGACGAGCGCGATCCGGGCGACGTTGGCCGCGTGGAGGGCGGCGACCCCCGCGAGCAGGCCGACCGCCTTCCGGCGCGCGGTCCCGGGCGCGGCGACGACGAAGGAGAGGAAGAGGATCGCCATCGGGACGACGGTGCACTCGTGGATGACCTCCACCGCGAAACCGCCCCGGCTCAAGATCGTCCCCGACAGCACCGGCTCGAACCGGGAGTGCGCCAGCAGGCGCGCGGCCATGGCCGCGGTGTGGCGGTTCAGCGGCCCGAAGGCGGATGCGGGGAGGGCCGCGAACAGCGCGAAGAGGGCAAGGCAGGAGAGGCCGAACCGGGCCGGCCGGTTCCATCTCCACGCTGCGGCGCTGGGCTCCATGGGGGGACAATGGAACACCGGGAGCGGAGATGTCAATCGTGGCCTGAAGAAAAATCGTGCGGTTCACGAAGATTTCACTTGACGGTCGCAGGGGCGTAATACGGACCGGGTAAGGTGCTTCCATCACGGACAGGAAGGGGGCCGGGAATCCCCGGTCGAAGGCGGCGGTCGTGATTTCCCGCCGGGATGTTTCGGGTTGAAGAAATATTAACGGGAAGGTCACACGGTCTTAACAACGGCCCGATATCTTCCCTGACACTCAAGCGACAGAAGGCGGGTCGGTGTTGACGGCAGAGCGGAAGAAACCGGTGGCGGTTCCCGTCGCGCGCGAACAGGGCGTTCCTTCGAACGGGGGACCCCGGAAGCTCGAGTCGCTCACCGGCCTGATGACCGAACTGATCGAGGGGGAGTTCACCGGGTACCTCAAGATCAACTTCAGCCAGGGCGGGGTCAGCCGGGTGGAGAAGTTCGAAGAGATTTCGAAAAGACTGAAAAAGTAGCGTTTCCATAGCGGTATCCAAGGTTTACTGGGTCCTTTGCTGACCGGCGAACGCCGGAACCAGAAAGCCCGAATCGAGCGCGTCGCCGCGCTGCGTTTCGGGCTTTTTTCGTTTCGCGGCGTCGCGCACCACGGGAAGGAAAGGGGGTGGGAACCGGGACGGCGCGAAGGGGGAATTGGCAAGGGAAACAGCCATCGTTAGGGACGTTGAAAGGTCACACCGGAAGGGCAAGGCGCCTGAAACCAAAAAAACGTCGGATCCATCCCGCTCCCGGAGAACCCGGGGGGAGGATCGATAAGCCCGGATGCCGGGCGGTCGGGCGGCCTGCAAGGGAAAAGAAAGCAAGGAAGCAGCAAGGGCAGCAAAGAGCCGTACCAACGAACGACAACACGCAACTTAAAAAAAGGAGATTTGATCATGAAGAAATATTTCGGGATTTTCCTGGCGGCGATGCTGATGGTCGGCGCCGCGGGTCCGGCGATGGCGGGGATTGCCGCTACGAACCTTCTCCGGATCGTCTACGATACCTCTGACAGCGGGACCGTGGAAATCGGCTCCGACCTGGGTTCGGCCCCCACCCTGACGGCCGGCGCGATCACCACCAACCCGTTCAGCGTCAGCAGCGCGGACCTGGACCACTACAGCGTCGTCTATCTCGCGTTTTCGGCTTCGGCCAACCAGCTTTGGTTCACCGCGACTTCGCTTCCCACCGTAAATCCCTTGGTGTGGGTCTCCACGAAGTCGGCCACCAACAGCACGATGTACAATTTTGCTGCCGGAACAACGACGGTCGGCCTGAAGAGCGCCAACAACAGCTATTGGAATAAAATGGACTTAGGCGGCGTATTTGGAGCGGTGGGCAGCCTGAACACATTCATCCCCCAGCCGTCCAACAACGTGTACGGCGTGGAAGCGAACCTCGCGGCCCTCGCCACGGGCGGCTACGTCGACCAGACGCTCTACTTCTACCAGAACGGGCTGGGCCTTTCCGACACCGGCTTTACGCTCCGCACGCTGGCCGACGGCACGACGCAGGTTCTCGCCGCCTCGGCGGTACCGATTCCCCCGAGCGTCCTGCTTCTCGGTTCCGGCCTCCTCGGCATGATCGGCATCCGCCGCAAGATCGCGTAATTCCACCACCGACCGAACGAAAAGGAGAAGAAGATGATGAAAAAGTTCGCCAAGACCCTCGTCCTCGGCGCCGCGGTCCTCGGCCTGGCCGGGTCCGCCGGTGCCGCGACGCTCAACCTCAACATCTTCGGCGCATCCGCCCAGTACCTGTACTGGAACGCCGTCGCCCCGGATTTCCTGACCAGCGTCCGGGGATGCACCGCCACCGTCCAGAGCGTGGATCCGACCGGCAAGCACGGCATCACCACGGGGACCGGCTGTACCGGAACGTATGACACCATCAACATCCGGTACTCCGCCAAGGCGTCGTACGACGGGATCTACACCGTGAAAAACCAGGACATCTACTCCACCTGCGGTTCGACGCCGGCGCTCCTGAACCAGCGCCCGATCATCACCAGCGTGACGGACAACACCCTGGCGTGCCAGCCGATCCACCTCGGGGCCTCCGACGTGGCGGGCGAATCCTTCACTCAGTTCTCCTACGGTCAGCTCTTTGGACCGCTCGGCGGCGGGGACGTCGGGTCCACGCGCGAGTTCTCCGCGATTTCGACGAGCGGACTGGTGAAATTCCAGCCGGTCGTGGTTCCCTTCGGATTCTTCATCAACAAGTCGGTCAAGGCCTACACCTGCGATACCGGGCGTGTCGGCAACATCTGCACCGACGGCACGAAAGCGGCCGATTGCGGCAGCGTGTCCGATACCTGCACCGCCAAGCCCCTCACCAACATCACCCGCGAAATGGCCGTCCAGATCTTCTCCGGCAACATCGCCAAGTGGAGCGATTTCGGCGCGTCCTACTTCGTGACGGGCGATGCCACCAACTCGATCGTCACCTGCCTCCGCCACGCGGGGTCCGGAACGCACGCCTCGCTCGACTACGCGGTGATGAACTCGAAATGGGGCGCCACCACGGCCCAGTTCGAATCGACCTCGGCCCCGATCGTGTACTTCAACGACGGAGCCTCGGACGAGATGAAGTGCATCAACAACAACGCCGGTCTTTCCACCCCCGGCGCGATCGGGTACGCGGACGCCGACCAGTCCGTCTCCTCCTATCCGAACGTGGCCGCCATCGCGTACAACGGCGTGGTTCCGAGCCGGAACCAGATCCGCAACGGCAACTACGACTTCTTCAGCAACGAGTGGCTGTTCGAGAACCGGGCCAATACGCCGCTGGGAAGCGCCGAGGATACGCTGATCGGCCAGATCAACACGTTCGCATCGAACCCGGCCAACATGCCGGCCTCCAAGAAGGCCTTCTGGGCGGCCCAGGGCGAGATGAAGTACAACAAGGCGACCGACCAGGCTGTATCCGGGACCTCAGGCCGCGACGTCCCCGCAGATCCCGTAACTCCGGTTACCGGGATAGCATGAAGCGGAAAGAGGGGCCCTGCGCAGGCAGGGCCCCCTCTTTCCGTAAGTGCCTCAGGGAGCAACCGATGCGATCCCTCTTGTTCTTCGCGACGATTCTGACCCTGTCCATTGCCATGCCGGCGCATGCCGAGGTCCGCATTACCGAACAGGCCGACGGGATCACCGTCGTCGAAATCAACGGCCCGTCGGTTCCGGAAGGCACAGCGGTTTCCACTCCGGCTGCCGCCGCCCCGATGTCCGCAACGGCGCCCGCGATTCCTGCGACCTACGAGGGCGAACCGTTCGCCCGGATCGAGTTCCTGACGAAGGAGATCGGGCGGATCGAACGGGAGCGGGAGGCGATCCGTCTGGGTTCCGGCGCGAAGACGCCGCAGGAAACGGAGCGGGACCGGATCGCCCTCATCCGGAAAACCCAGGAGATGAACCGCAACCGGGCCGAGTTGATCCGCCTGAAGGCAAAACTCCAAGGCCCCGGCAAGTAGCCTCCGTATCGTCGATCTGTTCACGCAATTTTAATACGTTCGTAATGCCTGTGAAACTCCCCGGAAGGAAGATGCCTCATCACCTTTTCACGGTCTCGTGATTTCGCAGTCGCAGGTCCGGAACGCGTCAAGCTTCCAGGGGGAATTGTCCGCTTTCCTGAAGGAACGGAAAGAGAAGGCCGCCGGATCGACGCCTCCCGCTCCAAGGGCGTAAACCGCGCCGTAGAGCGGTTTTACCGCACCGCAATTCACGAAAGAGGCGCCGTATTCCGATGAGGAGACGCAATGGCGGTATCCGTGGCGAACAAAAGCGATTTCTGCTGCCGTTTCTGCTCGTGTTCTTCCTGACGCCGGCGGTCCTGGCCTGGCCGGAGCCCGCCCATGCCGGGCCCGGGTCGCAGGTCCCGGAGGACGCTTCGGGAAATACGTTCGAGATCAAATCGTTCGAGGTCAGCGGCAACACCCTGTTTCCCGAGGACAACGTGGCGGCAGCGCTCGCGGTATTCACGGGGCCGGGCAAAACGGCCGCCGACGTGGAAAAGGCCCGGGATGCCCTGGAAAGCCTGTATCACGGTCACGGGTATCCGACCGTGTTGGTGAACATCCCGGAACAGGCCGTCGTGGAGGGACGGATCCGGCTCGAGGCGATCGAAAGCCGAATCGACGAGATCAAGGTGATCGGCAACCGGTACTTCTCGGCGGAACAGATCCTGGAAAAGCTGCCTTCGATGGCGCCGGGAAAGATCATCTACATTCCGCAGATCCGGCAGGAGGTCGGAAAGATCAACCGGAACCCGGACCTGAAGATCGCCCCGTCCATGACCCCATCGAAGGACATCGGGTACGTGGACGTCGAGATCAAGGCGAAAGATCGGCTTCCCCTTCACGGCAGCCTGGAAATCAATAACCGGGCAAGCCACGATACGACATCGCTGCGGGCGAACGCGGTGATCCGTTACGGCAACCTGTGGAAGAAGGGGCATTCGATCTCCTTCCAGTTCCAGACCTCCCCCGAGAAGCCGAGCGAGGCGGAAGTCTTCAGCGGATCGTACCTGCTTCCGATACGGGATTCCGACGCGCAGCTCGCCTTCTACGCGGTCCGGTCGAACAGCGACACCGGGTTTGGCGAAGGGTTCCAGACCGTTGGGAAAGGGACGATCGTCGGAACCCGCTACATGGCGCCGCTGCCGCCTTTCGGTTCCTACTCGCACAGTTATTCCGTCGGACTGGACTACAAGAACTTCGAGGAAAGGGTCGGTTTCGCGGATGGCGGCCCGGGCGACAAGACGCCGATCTCGTATCTCCCGTTTTCCCTGGGCTACAACGCATCGATCGAGGACGACGCGGGTACGACGCAATTCAATGCCGGCTTGAGCATGGCGTTTCGCGGGGCCGTGACGGATCAGAAGGAATTCGACAACAAGACCGTCACCGGGAGGGCCAACTATCTGGTCCTTACCCTTGGGGGGGAACGAAATCGGAAACTGCCGGCCGGGTTCAGTCTTTACGCAAAACTTGACGGGCAGATTTCCTCCCAGCCGCTGATCTCCAACGAACAGTATTCGGCGGGCGGGATGGAAAGCGTGCGCGGCTACAAGGAAAGCGAGGCGCTGGGGGACGATGCGGTCCACGGGAGCGTCGAGTTTCGCGGCTTCCCTGTGGATTTGTCCCGGGTCCGTTTCCTCCCCTTTCTGTTTATCGACGCCGCGGTGCTGTGGCCCCTCCACCCCCCCGAGGGGCAGGTGAAGGAAACCCGTCTTCTTGGCACGGGGGGAGGGATCCGCGGGGCGCTCGCAGGGAAGTTCGAATACGAAGCGGACGGAGCGGTCGCGTTATCGGACACGTCCGTGACGCGCAAGAACCGCGTCATGGCCAATTTCCGGATCAAGTACCAGTTTTAAGCAGGAGGCAGCGCGGATGTCGAGAAAAATCCTGTCCCTCGTTCTCTCGATCCTCATCGTATGGGTTCCCGCGCTTGCCGCGGCGGGTCCCCGGATTCGCGGCTTCTACGGCGGCGTCGCCCTTCCGTACGTCGATAAATACGCGTTGCCGGGTGCGAGCGGAACCGGCGCGAACGGAACGTTCACGGACCCCTCCTGGAAAGGAATCGGCAGCATCGTGACCGGCACGCCGGCCGGGGATTCGGGGACGGCCACCATGGACGTCAACCAGACCCAGGCCCGGGCCATCATGGACTGGAATTCCTTCAACATCGGCGTGAACTCCTGGGTCCGTTTCAACCAGAAGGATTCGGCCGGAAAGCCGATGACGAACTGGATCGCGCTCAACCGGATCCAGGGCGGAGATCCGAGCCAGATCTTCGGGAAACTGACCGCCGACGGCAAAGTCTTCCTGATCAATCGCAACGGAATCCTGTTCGCCCCCGGCTCCCAGGTGAACGTTCATTCGCTCACGGCTTCTTCGCTCAAGTTGAATATGGCGGACCTCGATTTCCTGAACGCCGACAAACTTCCTACCCTGCATTTCTCGGACGACCCTACAACGGGTACCGCTCCGGGGGTCGTCTCCAACCAGGGGACGATCCGGACCGACCGGCAGGGAGAGGTCTTCCTCATCGGCCCCGATGTCGAAAACGGCGGGACGATCACCGTTCCGAACGGGCAGATCGCCCTCGCCGCCGGCACGGACGTCAGCCTTCAGCCGGATTCCTCCGTCGATACGAACCGGGGGTCGCTTCTGGTGACGATTCAGGCAAATCCCGGAAAGGCGTGGAACCTTGAAGGCGGGAGCCTGGCCACCGATTCCGGCATGGCGGGCATGTACGGCCGGGAGGTCGAGCAGGACGGCCTGATCCGCGCGGTTACGGCGGTCAAGCAGAACGGGCAGATCGAACTACTGGCGAGTGACCGGATCGTTACCGGCGCGAACAGCGTCACGGAAACCCCGGTTTCCGATTCGCAGGAGACGGTGGCCGGATCGTACGATTACCGGGCCGGAAAGATCGTGCTTGCCGGGTTCGATCGGGTGCTCGCCAGCGGGCCGATCGACAGCCCCGATCCCACCAAGACGATCGAGTTGAACGGCGTCATCTCCGCGCCTTCCGGTGCGATCAACCTGTCGGCTTCCGATCGCGTCTATCTCGAAACGGGGAGCAAGCTCGACGTCAGCGGTGTATGGATCGACCGTCCCGCGACCGACACCTTCCTTTCCGTTCAGATGAACAGTGAAAACCTCCGCGACGCCTTCGGCCAGAAAAATGGGGTCCTGAAAGGGAAGAACATTATTGTCAGCATGCTGACCGGCACGGCCATCGGGGACATCTCGAGTTCGCTGAGTTCCCTGCCTCTTACCGCCCTTGAGAGGAGCACCACGGGGGGAAGCATCTCCGTCGACGTGACGACGGGCCACGACATCATCGTCCGGGAGGGCGCCGAGATCGCCTTCGCGGGAGGCGGGACGCACTACCAGGCGGGTGGCATGGAGATCACCCGGTTATTGTCGGGAAACCAGGTCTTCAACATCAACAACGCCCCCTCCTACCTGGTGTACTCGCAACTTCTCGGCGGCGATTACAATGAAATATCCTCGAAATTCGGCGTTACCAATTCGTTCCAGGGGACCTTCTACGGCGGCGGGCTGCCGGTCCGGAAACGGGTTTCCCGCTTCGACGCCGGCGGCGACGCCGGTTCGCTTACGCTCCAGGCTCCGAAGATCGTGCTCGACGGAACGTTGGATGGGCGGGTTGTGACCGGTCCGTTCCAGACCCTTTCCTCCGTGCCCCTTGACGCGTTGGGAAACCCGACATCCGCAGGGACGGTGGTTCCGGCCGCGGGTTCCTTGATCGTAGGGACGGCGTCGAACGACCAGGGGAGCCAGATCGTCAATGAAGTCGAAATCGTGCCGGAGGCCGCCCCCCTGGCTGCGAACGGGAACGGAAGCGGGTTCACGGCGTCGGATTCCCTGGAGGATCCGTGGAAAACGGTCCTTTCCGCCAAGATGCTGAACAACGCGGGCCTGGGGAAGATCGAGATCGACGCGAACACTCTCGTGACGATCGGTGCGGGCGCGTCGCTTTCCGTGCGGCCGGGAGGAAGCTTCACCGCCGCGGCGCGCAGGATCGAACAGTACGGGGAGATCACCGCCCCGGCGGGTTCGGTTATCCTGACGGCCCGGGACAACCTCACGACGGCCCATCCGACCCCGGATACGCCGGAGACCGACGTCTTGTCGCGGGTGTTCCTGGCGGACGGCAGCCGGATCTCGACGGCCGGGGAGAAGATCGATAATTCTCCGGCGGCGATCGCGAACGGCAGGAAGATCTTGGCCGGACCCGTCAACGGGGGATCGGTTTCCCTCCAGGATCAGACGGATTCGGGCGACGGCGTCTATATCAAGAGCGGCGCGCTGGTGGACGTGAGCGGCGGGTACCTCATCGACACGAAGGGAAAGACGACCGGGGGAAACGCGGGCTCATTGAACCTGCAGGGATCGGTGCT
Source organism: uncultured delta proteobacterium (assembly GCA_963708955.1). Lineage (GTDB taxonomy): Bacteria > Desulfobacterota > Binatia > JACPRU01 > JACPRU01 > JACPRU01. The sequence continues at coordinate 1,067 of CAVPWJ010000128.1, read as the reverse complement.
CATCGCCGACGGCGATCTGAGGGGGTTTTCGCTCCCCGGGAAGAAAGGCGGTTCCATCACGCTCCACGCCACGGACGTCGAGGTCGCCTCCGTGGTTCCTGCTGAGTTGCCGGCTTCGTTTTCCGCGGACTCCATCCTCGATCCGACCGACGAACGATCGGGAGCCTACCCGGGCGATCCTCAACGGAAAGGAAAGCTCCTCCTCGCGGGCGACCGGTTCCAGGATACCGGGTTCACCAATGTCACGATCAAGAGCCGGGGAAACCTGGTGGTGGACGGCGGGGTGACGTTGTCTCCGTCCGAGGTGAAATCGTACCTTCCGATTGCAGGCGCGGGAGTCGGGAACCTTCCCGGGAAACCCCCGGACAGTACGGCGTTCGGCCTCCCGGGTTCGCCCGATTACGTTGGCTCCTCCTCCGTCAGCCTGGCGGCCGGTGTCCCGTTTGCGGCGAACAACTATGAAAATCCGGCGGGAAACCTGGTCCAGGGGATCGTCGTTGTGCCCAAGGCCGAGGTATCCCCCGGAGCCATTGTCAGGACGGCGCCGACGGGCGGTATCAACATCGCCGGGCCGGCCGTCGACATCGCGGGCACGCTCGAAGCGCTCTCCGGGCAGATCTTCGCCAAGGCCTCGGAAGCCGATCTGGTCGTCACCGGGCGGATGATCGCCGATGGGATCGACAAAGCACAGGCCGTCGTTCCCGTCGGCGCCGGTGTGAGCGGACCGACGCCGCTTTCGGGCGGAACGGTGCAACTGGAGGCGTCCAACGGCAACATCTTGCTGGGGCCGGATTCCCTTCTCTCGGTCAATGGGGCGCCTTCGGTCGAAAACCGGATTACGGGAATAAACGGTTCCTCGAGCCTGGTTTCCGTTCTAGGGGACGCCGGTGCCATTTCACTTACCTACCTCCGGGGCCTGTCGATGCAGGGAACCTTCGAGGGGAGGACATCCGCACCGGGAGCTTCCGGAACGATGGGGAACGGCGGCTCGCTGGTCATCCGCAGCAAGAATATGGTCGACGGCATGACGGTGACGGCGGACCAGATCCTGGATTATCAGGCGAGCA
>CAVPWJ010000127.1:0-7995 GCA_963708955.1 uncultured delta proteobacterium | reverse complement strand
CCGAGAACGATCACGGCTGCGCTTCGGGGTGCAGCGGACAAGGCGCCGTCGGCGCCTCGCCCTCGAGGAACGACTCCTCGAATCGCTCGGGGCAACGGGAGGTGGCGAGACCTCCGCTTGCCGGATCGATCCACACGCTCTGAATTCCCGGCGGCACGAGAAACGGCGTGGATTCCTTGCCGGCATAGGCGTCCTTCATGAACTCGATCCATATCGGAAGCGCCGCCTGCGCTCCAGAAAGACCGAGCGCCACCTTGCGGTCGAATCCCACCCATACCACCGCCAGCAGGTCCGGCGTGAACCCGACGAACCACGCGTCACGCCCGTCGTTCGTGGTTCCCGTCTTGCCCGCGATGGGAAACGTCAGGCCCGCCGAGCGCGCCGCGGAGGCCGTGCCGCGATCCACCACCCCCTGCATCAAGCTCGTCACCAGGTAAGCCACTCGCGGCGACACCGCCTGCGACGCGCCGAGCGTGTCGCGAACGATCGGCGTTCCTTCGCCGTCGAGCACGCTGCGGATCGCGCTCATCTCGGCGCCAAAGCCGAGATTGGCGATGGTCGCGAACGCGCCCGCCACCTCGTACGCGGTCACCTCCGTGCTGCCGAGCACCATCGCCGGAACCATCGGCAAACTGTCGCGGAAGCCGAGCCGCGCGGCGACGTCGTGAATTCGGTCGAGGCCGACTTCTTGCGCGAGGCGCGCGGTAGCGGAGTTGAGCGACATCTCGAGGGTCTGCCGCAGCGTTACCTCGCCGTGGTACTCGCCCTGGTAGTTCTCCGGCGACCACGTCCGGCCGTCGTAGCTCCAGGTGAACGGCGAATCGGCGACCCGCCGGGAGGGCAGGAACCTGCCCTCCCCCCTCTGCTCTTCCATCTCGAACGCGGCCGCGAACACGATCGGCTTGAAGACCGATCCCGGCTGACGCTCGGCGTGGGTCACGCGGTTGAACTGGCTGGTCGCGTAGGAGCGCCCGCCGACCATTACCTTGATCTCGCCCGTGTGCGGCTGCACGGCGAGCAGCAGTGCTTCGAGCGGCTCGCCCTTCTTGGCGAGCGCCGGACGGCGCTTCTCGATCGCGGCCAGACCGTTGCTCACCGCTCGCTCGGCGTTGCGCTGCAGCGACGGATCCAGCGTCGTGAAGATGCGGAAGCCCTCGCTCGTCAACGCGTTGAGGGGATACTCCTCCTCGATCTCGCTGCGCACGTAGTCGACGAAGTAGGGCGCGTTCGTCGATTCCAGCGTCGGCAGCCGCTCCGGCAGCGGCTCGGCCACTGCTTGCTGGTATTCGGCCGGCGTGATCTCGCCGCCCTCTAGCAGTGCGCGCAGCACCTCGTCGCGACGGCGCTGCGCCGGGCCGGGATTCTTCGCCGGCGACAAGTGGCCGGGCGAGCGGATCAGCCCCGCGAGCATCGCGGCTTCGCCGAGAGACAGGTCTTTTGGATCCTTGCCGAAGTAGAACCGCGCGCCCTCCCAGACGCCGAAGATACCGCGAGAGCCGCGCTGTCCGAGGTAGATCTCGTTCAGATAGCTCCCGAGGATCTCCATCTTGCTGTAGTGAATCTCGGCGAGCAGGGCCATCACCGCTTCGACGATCTTGCGCCGCATCGTCCGCGAGCCGGAGAGGAAGAAGTTCTTGATGAGCTGCTGCGTCAGCGTGCTTCCCCCTTGCACCACGCGACCCTGGCGGAGATTCGCGACCATCGCCCGCAGCACGCCGCGCACGTCGATGCCGTGGTGCTCGAAGAAGCGGCGATCCTCGGCGGCGAGCACCGCCTGCACGAGGATCTTCGGCAGCTCGGCGAGCTCGACGATCCGCCGCTCCTCCGCGGCTTGGTCGTAGATGCCGGCGAGGATCTCGGGATCGAGCTCCAGCGAATCGATCGCCTGCCCGCCGTCGAGGCGAGAGATCGACGCGACCCGGCCGTCGACGAGATCGAGTGCCGCGGGAAAGCCGCGGAACGGCCGATTCGGATAGTCGAAGTTGCGCAGAAATACTTCCAACCGGCGCCGGCTCGCCTCGTAGCGGTACTCCCCGGCGTGCGCCACCTGGGCGTCGACCCGGCGGTAGTCGAGACGGTCGAGGCGCTCGACCAGGTTGAGCGGCGAGATCTCGCTGCCGGCATAGACGACGAACGAGTCGGAGTAGATCTTGGACGGGATCTCCCAACGCCGCCCGGAAAAGCGCTCGACCAGTTGCCGGTCCAGGCCGCGGATCGTGCCGACCGCCCACCACCCGCCCGCGACCGCGACGGCGAGGACGAGCAGCGCCGCCGCCGTCAACCAGCGCCGAACGGTTCGCGATACGCTCAGGGTTTAGGCTCTCCGGGCGCTACGGCTTCTCTTTCTTGAGCGCGAGGAAGATCGTGCTGTCGCCGCGCTTGACGAGAAGCAGCAAGCTCTTGTCCTTCTCGGTCGCCTTGACCGCCGCGTGAAAGGCCGTCGCGTCCTTTACGGGCTTGCGGTTGACCTCCAGCACCACGTCGCCCCGGCGAAGCTCCGCCTCGTCGGCGGCGCTTCCCGGCTTCACCGCCGACACCACGACGCCGCGCGTGGACGGGTCGAGGCCGAGCGATTCGACGATCTGCGGCGTGAGGTCTTGCACCGTCAAGCCAACGTCGTCGCTCTCGGGCTCGGCGCTCGCCACCTGCGCCTCTTCCTCCTTCAGCTCCTGCACCTTGACCTCGAGCACCTTCTCGCTCTTGCCACGCAGCACCCTGACCTTCGCGACCTTGCCGACCGGCGTGCGCGCCACGGCCAATGGCAGATCGGCCGCGGCCATCACCGCCACACCGTCGAACTCGACGATCACGTCGCCGACCTGGACTCCGCCCTCTCTGGCCGGCCCCTCCTTCATCACGTCGGCGACCAGCGCCCCGGAAGCGTCCTTCAGGCCGAGCGACTCGGCGATTTCCGGAGTGACCTTCTGGATGAGCACACCGAGCCAGCCGCGCGTCACGTGGCCCTTAGTCTCGAGATCGGACAACAGGTCCTTGGCGATGTTGATCGGAATGGCGAAGCCGATGCCGATGTTGCCGCCGCTGCGGCTGTATATCGTGCTGTTGATCGCCACCACCTCGCCGCGCAGGTTGATGAGCGGCCCGCCGGAGTTCCCGGGATTGATCGACGCGTCGGTCTGGATGAAGTTGTCGTACGGTCCGGCGCCGATGTGCCTCCCCTTGGCTGAGACGATCCCCGCCGTCACGGTGCTCTCGAGCCCGAACGGGTTGCCGATCGCCATCACCCACTCGCCGACCTCGAGCCGGTCGGAGTCGCCGAGCACGACCGGAGAGCGCGGTTGGGCCTGGTCGACGCGGATCAGCGCGATGTCGGTCTTCTTGTCGCGGCCGAGCACCTTGGCGCGGCGCTCGGTGCCGTCGGCGAGCTTGACGACGATCTCTTCGGCATCTTCGATCACGTGATTGTTGGTGAGAATCAGCCCGTGCTTGTCGATCAGGAATCCCGAGCCAAGGCTCTTCTGTTTGAACGGCCGGCGGGGAAGCTGCCCCGGTCCGAAAAAGGGCTCGAACGGCTCCCAGAACTCGCGGGACGGATCCTCGGGACCGCCGCCGCGCAAGTCGCCCCCTCCGTTCGTCGTGGTCGTCGAGATGTTCACCACCGTGGAAAAGCTCCGCTTGGCCAAGTCGACGAAGTTCGGCAGCGTCAATGCCGAGGCCGCCGGCTTTGCCTCCTCGGCGCCGAACGGATTGATCGCCTGGGCGGTGCTCGCCAGAAGCAACCCGACGGCCAGCACGCGCGCGCACCCGAACCTTGCGGCCCACTGCCTTCTACGCACTCGTTCGCCCCCTGCGCGCGCCGTCTACTTGCGGGCTTTCTCGACGAAGCGCAAGCGCAGATCGAAGAGCACCTTCTCGAACAAGCCGGCTTCGGCGGCATCGAGATTGCCGCGAGTCTTTTCCTGCAACATGCTGATGATGTCGATCAGCTCCCGGACGGCGTTCAAGTCGGTCTCGTTGTCGCCCGTGACGGGATTGGGAATCTCTCCGAGACACAGGAGTGCCTGGGTGCTGAGGCTCATCAGGAACGTGCTGAGCGTGATCTCGATCGGCTGATCCGCGTGTGCCTCGGACACCGCGGGTCGCTCGGTCGAGAGCGGTACCTCTGGCGGGGAGGAGGGCGCGTCGGTACCGTCCGCGGCGCGTTCAACGTCGTCGTCACGCGCCTCGCCGGTCTCGGTGAACCGGCGGCGATCGCGAACCTGAAACCCCTTCGGCTGCTCGTCGTCCATGATCGCGCCGCCGGATCAGCTCGCCAGCCCGAGCCGCATGCGGCGCAGCCGGGCGACGCGCTCCTCGATGGGTGGATGCGTGCTGAAGAGATTGGCGAGGAACTGACCGGACAGCGGATTGACGATGAACAGGTGGGCGGTCTGCGGGCTCGCGCCGAGCGGAATGCGTCCGGACTGGATCGCCAGCTTCTCGAGCGCGGAAGCGAGCGCCTCGGGGTTGCCGCACAACCTCGCGCCGCTGTCGTCGGCTCCGTATTCCCGCGCACGCGAGACGGCGAGCTGGATCAGCATCGCGGCGAGCGGGGCGAGGACCATGGCGAGGAGCAGCACCAGGCCGTTGCCTCGCTCTTCACGATCGTCCCGTCCGCCGAACATCGCGCTCCACTGCGCCATGCGCGCGAGCATCATCACCGCTCCCGCCAGCGTCGCGGCGATCGAGCTCACCAGGATATCACGGTTGAAGACGTGGCCGAGCTCGTGCGCGAGCACGCCTTCGATCTCTTCCCAGGTGAGCAGCCGCAGGATCCCGTCGGTCACTGCCACCACGGCGTGTTGCGGATTACGGCCGGTGGCGAACGCGTTCGACGAGTCGCTGGGGATTCGGTAGATGCGCGGCATCGGCACTTGCGCCTTCTGCGCGAGACGACGAACGATCTGGTACAGCTCCGGCGCATCGGCCTCGGCGATCGGCTGGGCGCCGTAGCTCGCCAACACGATCTTGTCCGAAAACCAGTAGCTGCCGACGTTCATGACGACCGCGAGAACGAAGGCGTACTTCATTCCGACGGTGCCGCCGAGCGCGGCGCCGATCCACAGGAAGAGCCCCGTGAGCCCGGCCAAGAGCAGCGTGGTTTTGATCGCCGAAGGCATGGATAGAAATCGAAAACCGCCTATCAGGAAAGCTAGTGGCGCGTCTCCACCTTGTCAAGACAACTTCGAGGCGAGCACGAGCGCGTGATCGACCACGTCCACGGCGGCGCGCGGCACCGCATCGTCGCACCCAGTCCACGGCACCAGACGGTGCGCGACGATGCGGCCGGGCAGCGGCCGCCACAGCGCCGGATTGGTCGGGCCGAAGATCGCCACCCCACACGCACCGACTGCTCCGGCAAGATGACTCGCGCCCGAGTCGTTGCCGAGATAGGCGTCCGAAGCGCCGAGCACCGCGGCGAGATCGAGCACGCCTGCCGGCTCGAGCACCCGACCTGCGTCCTTCCAGAGCGACGATTCGCCCGCCTCGGCGGGCCCGAGCACGATCACGATTCCCCAGCCGCGCTCGCGCCATCGGTCGGCGACTTCGGCGAACCCGCGTCGCGACCACCGCTTGCCCCTGCCGCCGCTGCCGGGATGGACCGCGAGGATCGGTCGCGACACCGCCGCCAGCCGCGTGCGCGCCGCGGCGACGGCGTCGTCGCCCGGCGATACGTCCACCGCGGCGATCTCCGCCGCCGTGGAGGACGCACCGATGCAACCGAGGTAGTGCGCAGCGAGATGCACCGGCGTCGCCGGACGAAACGGATGAACCCGCGCCGCGCGACCGAACCAGCGCGACAGGTTCCGCGCCACCTCGGGTGCCGCAAAGCCGCTGAAAGACTCGACCGCCGCGAACGCGGCGAAGAACGTCTCGGCCTCGGGAGGCGGCTTTGCGGCGAACAGCCACGCCGCCTCCCGTCCTTCGATCGGCGCCGCATCGCCGACCTCTGCCGCACGCACCAGCGGTACGAGATCACCCTTGCAGAGCACCGTCACTCGCCCACCGTGGCGCCGGGCGATCTCCCGCAACGCCGGCATCGCGCACACCAGGTCGCCGAGCGCGCCCGGGAAGATGACGAGGGCGCCGCCGCGATCGAGCGACGGTGGTAGGACCTGGTTTGACACCCTGGAAACACGCCGATATCATGATCTGCACTTCCTATCACCCTTCCTGATGCCCTCTCCGTCCCAGGTCGCCCGCACGCCGCTCGAGCTCGTCGGGTCGACGCCGGTGGTCCGCTTGCGTCGCATTCCCGGACCCGAGCACGCCGAAGTATGGGCCAAGGTCGAGGCGATGAACCCGGGCGGATCCGTCAAGGATCGCATCTGCCTGAACATGATCGAGGCGGCCGAGCGCGAAGGGCGCCTAAAGCCGGGGGACACGATCATCGAGCCGACCAGCGGCAACACGGGCATCGGGCTCGCGATGGTCTGCGCGGTCAAGGGCTATCGACTGATCCTGACGATGCCCGACACGATGAGCGAAGAGCGACGGAGCCTCCTTGCTGCTTACGGCGCCACGCTGATCCTCACCCCCGACACGCGCGGCATGCACGGCGCGATTCGCAAGGCCGAAGAGATCTCGCTCGAGCACCCCGAGTACTTCATGCCGCAGCAGTTCAGCAATCCCGCGAACCCGGACATGCATCGCCGCACCACCGCCCGCGAGATCCTCGAGCAGATGCCGCGCGTCGATGCGTTCGTCAGCGGCGTCGGCACCGGTGGTACCATCACCGGCGTCGGCGAGGTGCTGAAGCGAGAGCGCCCGGGCACGCGCGTGATCGCCGTCGAGCCGTCCGCCTCGCCGGTGATCTCCGGCGGCAAGCCCGGCTATCACAAGATTCAAGGTATCGGCGCGGGCTTCGTCCCCGAGAACCTGAACCGCAAGATCCTCGACGAGGTCATCACCGTCAGCGACCAAGACGCCGCGCGGATCACGCGCCGGCTGGCGCGCGAGGAGGGCATGCTGGTCGGAATCTCGTCGGGCGCCAACTGCTTCGCCGCGCTCGAGGTCGCCAAGCACCTGGGACCGGGAAAGATCGTGCTCACGGTATTCTGCGACACCGGCGAGCGCTACCTGACCACCGATCTCTTTCAGGCCGAAGGCATTTGAGGAAGCCGCGCGGGCGGGCGGAGCGCGCTCGTTGCCATTGACCTTCCGCGAGCAGCCGCTAGATTCCCTGTAGGCGATGAATTCGCTCGATGCGAAGCACGAGGAGCTGCGCCGCTCGATCGAGGAACTCGACCGCGTGCTGGTCTGCTTCTCCGGAGGCGTCGACTCGAGCTTTCTCGTGTGCGTCGCGCGCGAGGTGCTCGGCGACCGAGCGGTCGCGCTCACCACGGTGTCGCCCACCAACCCCGAGGAAGATACCGTGGAGGCGATCGCGCTCGCCCGGGAGCTCGATCTCGAGCACGTGGTCGTCCACCAGAACGAGCTCGACATCCCGAACTACCGCGAGAATCCGACGAACCGCTGCTACTTCTGCAAGTCGAATCTCTACGAGATCGCCGCTGCCGAGGCGAAGCGCCGCAACATCCCGTGGATCATCGACGGCGTCAACCTCGACGACCTTGGCGACTACCGGCCCGGCCTGCGGGCGGCCGCCGAGCGTGCGATCCGCCACCCGGTCGCCGAGGCGAGGCTCACCAAGAGCGAGGTCCGCGCGATCAGCCGCCGACTCGGCCTGCGCACGTTCGATCGACCGGCGAGCCCGTGCCTGTCCTCGCGCTTTCCGTACGGCACGACGATCACGCTCGATGGCTTGGAGCGCGTCGCCCGCGGCGAGCAGTGGCTGCGCGCCCGCGGCTTCCGCGAATGCCGTGTGCGCTATTTCGGCGAGCGTGCGCGGATCGAAGTGCCGCTCGCGGACGTGGTGCGGCTCTGCGTCGAGCCGCTACGCGGCGATCTCGTAACCAGTTTTCGCGGCATTGGCTTCAAGGAAGTCGAGATCGACCCCAAGGGCTTTCGCAGCGGCAGCCTGAACGAGACGCTGCG
>CAVPWJ010000126.1:0-13204 GCA_963708955.1 uncultured delta proteobacterium | reverse complement strand
GCTCTTCACGGATGTGCCGGTTCTCGTCCTCGAACTGCTTGCGTCGGATCTCGCGCACGAACGCGAGCCTTGAGCACCTCGAAGTCGCTCGACTTGGGGATGTAGTCGTCGGCGCCGGCGCCGAGCCCTTCGATCATCGCCTTACGGTCTTCCTGCGCCGTCAACATGACCACCGGGACGTCACGAACCACGGGAGCCGCCTTGATCAGACGACATGTCTCCTGGCCGCCCAAGCCGGGCATGAGGAGATCGAGAAGGATGCAGTCGACGTGCTGGACCGCGAGAAGATCGAGAGCCTCTTCCCCGGAGTGCGCCAGCACCACGTCGTACCCCTCTTCCTGGAGCGTCGAGGCCAGCTCGTGTAGGTAGGTCATGCTGTCGTCGACGGCGAGAATGCGCTTCGGACTGAGTAAGCTGGCGGTCTCCTCGCCGGGCATCGCCACGAGTGCCCGGCGCAGGACCGCGGCCAGGCGGGCGAGGATCATTTCGATATCCTCTCCCTTACGCACGAAGGCGTCCGCGCCGGCGTCGAGCGCGTGGAACTCCGCCTCGCGATCCTCGGAGGCCGTCAGCAACACGCAGGGAATGTTGCGCAGCGCCGCGTCCAGACGCGCGCGTCGGATTACGGTGGATCCGTCGATGCCCGGCAACACTCCATCGACGATGATCGCGCTCGGACGCCGCTCGGCGGCCAGGCGAAGCCCGTCTTCGCCGCTGCCCGCGGTCACGACCGCGTACCCGACGTGCTGCAGTGCCTGACGGAGCTCCTCTCGGAACGTCACGCTGTCATCGATGACGAGGATGGTGGCGAGGCTCTCGGCGGGGCTTGCACGGCGAGCGCGCAGGAGATCCTGCGCCCTCGCGACGACGTACCCGCGCTCGTACGGCTTGCCGACGTACTCGTGCGCCCCGGTCTGCATCCCACGGATCCGGTCCTTTACGTCGGCTTCGGTCGACAGCATGAGGATCACGGCTTCCGAAGTGGCGGGTAATGCGCGCAGCTCCTTCAGCAGCTCGACGCCGTCCGCGTCGGGCAGCAGGACGTCGAGAACGACGACGTCGACCGGGCCGCCGGCGATCGCTGCTCTCGCCTCGGCCGCGGACGCACACGGTCGCGCGAGAAACCCGGCCGCCTCGAAGACCTCGGCGAGGTCCATGCGGACCGTGAGGCTGTCGTCGACGATGAGAACGGTCTCGTTCACGGCGCGCTCGCTCCTACCAGCGAAGCGAGCGCCGGACCGATCTCGCCGAGCGGAAGGACGCGTTCGACGGCACCGAGGAGGACGGCCTCTCGCGGCATTCCGTAGACGACGGATGTGGCCTCGTCCTGAGCGATCGTCAGCGCGCCGGCTTTGCGCAGCTCGAGCATTCCCGCGGCGCCGTCTCGTCCCATGCCGGTGAGCAGACATCCGACCGCGGCGGGACCGAACTCGCGGGCTACGGACTCGAAGAGGACGTCGACCGACGGGCGACAGGAGTGGCGCTCCGGCTCCGCGGTCAGATGAAGGCGGCCTTTTCGGACGACGAGATGCCGGTCGGGGGGCGCCAGGACGACGCGCCTCGCCGCAGACGCGATCGGCTCGCCGTCTCTTGCGTATGCCACGCGATGACCGGTCTGCCAGTTGAGCCAGTCCGCGAACGCTTCGGCGAACGGCTCGCCGATGTGCAGCACGATGACCGAGGGGATGCGGAAGTCATTCGGGATGGCGCGTAGAATCTGAACGATGGCGCCCGGCCCCCCCGTGGAGGCTCCGAAGGCGACGATCTCGCAGCGTCGCGCCGCCGGACGCGGCGCGGCTTCGACTGCCCCGAGAGGGGGCTGCGGTCGTCCGAGAGCTCCGAGCCGGGCGCGAGGGTGCGTGATCACCTTGATGCGGGCGATCAGCTTCACGGTCGCCAGCAGCTTCCGTTCCCAGAAGCCGTCCAGCTCGTCGCCGCCCGGCTTCTCGAGGACGTCGAGAGCCCCGGCCGCGAGCGCGTCATAGGTCTTGAACAGCGCGCCGCGGTTCAACGACGACGACACGACGAGAATCGGCGTCGGGCAGTGAGCCATGATGTACTCGGTCGCGGCGAGCCCGCTCATGACCGGCAGCATCATGTCCATCGTCACGACGTCGGGTCGGAGCGCTCTGCACAGATCGATGGCGCGGCTCCCGTCTTCGGCTTCGCCGAGCACCTCGATCCCGTCGTCTGCCGACAAGACCTCGCACAGGCGCTTGCGAACCGTGAGGGAGTCTTCGACGACCAGGACGCGGACCTTCGGCATGGGTCAACCCATCAGCTCCTGAAGGCGACCGAGGAGCTCGGCCTGCTCGAACTCACTCTTGACGATGTAGGCCCTGGCGCCGACCTCCTCGCCGCGGCGGCGGTCCTCGGGAGAGGCACGCGACGTCACCAAGATCGAGGGGATGTCACGAAGCACCGGATCCGCGCGAGTCCGCTCGATGAACCCGAAACCATCCAATCCGGGCATCTCGATGTCCACGAGGAACAGCGCGTAGCGCTTGCGGCGAGCCTTCTCGATCGCCTCCTCGCCCGACGTGGCGACGTCCACTTCGTATCCTGCGGATTCCAAGATGCTCTGTTCGAGCATGCGGGTGGTGAGCGAGTCGTCGATCACGAGGACCGGAGGGCGCCGCACTTCCGGGGCCGCCTCGGCGGCAGTCGCGTTCTGCGCCTCCGTGACGAGCGCCTCGGCGTCGAGTACGAGCCGCGGGTTGCCTTCTTCGTCGAGCGACGCTCCCGCGATCAGGGGAGCCGCGGGCGTGAGGGGCGGCAACGGCCGGAGAACGACGTTGGCGATCCCATGCAACCCTTCGACCGCAATTGCGGCCATGCCGCTCTCCGCCTGTAGGATGACGACCGAGGCCGATGCATCGTTGCGAGGTCGCGAGGTCGATCCGCGGAACACCCGACCGAGCGACAAGAGCGGGATGACCTTTCCTTGGTAGGATACGGAGTCGCCCCGCGGGGACCGCGTGACCTGGTTCGCCGCGAGGCTCACCGTGCCCCTCACCGCATCGAGCGGGATGACGACGGAAAGACCCGCGGCCTCGACGAGGAGACCCTCGAGCGAAGCGAGCGACAGCGGTACGACGAGGTCGATCCTCGTGCCCCTTCCGGACTCCGACCGAACGATGACTTCTCCGCCAAGACGTTCGACCGCCTCCCGCACGACGTCCAGCCCGATCCCCCTCCCTGCGACCTCGGTGACGGCGCCTGAGGTGCTGACGCCCCCCTCGAGGACGAGGCGGAGGATCTCGTCCACCCCGAGCCGCTGCGCCTCCCCGGGTGCCAACCCCCGCTGCTGGGCCACGCGCCGAACCGCCTCGAGATCGACGCCCCCGCCGTCATCCCGGCAGGTGAAGACCACTCGGCGGCCCCGGCGCGTGACCTCGAGCACCACGCGTCCCTCCAGCGGCTTGCCCGCGGCCTGCCGCTGCGCACCCGTTTCGATGCCATGGACGACGGCATTGCTGACGAGCTGAAGAAGGGCACCCTGGATCGTGCCGAGCACGTGCGCATCGAGCCGCACGTTACCCCCGTGCCCTTCGAAAGCGACGCGTTTGCCGAGCGTCTTGGCGACGTCCCGGACCGCTCGTTCGAGCAACGTGAAGAGCGCGCCGGCCGAAACCAACCGCAAGCGCTCGGCGGCTTGACGCACTTGGCGCAGCTCGCGGTCGATCTGTTCGACGGTGGCTCCGAGGCCGCGTTCGAGCGACCCAAAATGCATTTTGAGCTCCTCGACCACGGCCCCGACCTTGCCGCTGGTAGCCCCGTTCCCGGCTTTCGCGACCGCCAGGGATCGCGGCGAGGTGAGATGATCGTGTAGGAATGCGATCAGGTGACGAGCTCGTTCGGTCGCGTGCAGCTCCCTGCGCAGCGAGCCGAGCTGCGTATGCGCCTCGGCGAGCCCGGCCAGCAGCTCGTCCATGTCCGCGATCTCGGCACGCACCGTGTCGAAGGCCTCCCCGCCGGCGCCTCGTGGACGCGGAACGCCCTCGAGATCGGCCGGCGGAGCCAGAGCCGTGACCTTCGCGGCGATGTCGTCGAGATGACGCAGAACGGCGTCGATGGCCTCCTTGGGGATGGTCGTCGGCGAATCGCGCGCGGGCGTGAGCAGGTCTTCGATGGCGTGTGCCCGGTCCGCGATTTTACGCTGCTTGACGACGCGCGCCGCGCCCTTCAGCGTGTGTGAGAGGCGCAGGAGCTGCGCTACGAGCTCCGGCGCCGCGCCCTTCTCGAGTTCGAGGATCCCCTGGCCGAGCCGCTCCAACAACTCTCGTGCTTCGACGCGGAAGTACCTGTAAGGATCGGCCGGCACGGCTCAGGCCGCCGCCTCGGGCTGAACCAGTCGCAGGAGGTCCCGCGACAGCGCCGTGAGCTGCGACGCCGTCTGCAAGGTCTGCCCCGAGATCACCTCGGTCTCCTTGGTCGCCTGCGCGACGTTCTTGATCGCCACGTTGACTTGCTCGACCGCCGTCGTCTGCTGCTTGGTCGACAGCTCGATCTCGCGCGCGGCCTCGGTCGTCGTGGTGACGAGGTCGGCGATTTGCTTGAAGGCCGATGCGACGTCCGCGAACTGCCGGGAGCCGGCATCCACGGCCTTCGAGCCCGTTTCCGTGGTCATCACGGTCGTGTTGACCGCGCCGCGGACGTCCTCGATGAGCGTCCGAACCTCCTTGGTGGACGCGGCGACACGATCGGCGAGCTTGCGGATTTCCTCCGCCACCATCGCGAAGCGCTTTCCCGCCTCGCCCGCGCCGGCCGCCTCGATCGTCGCGTTGATCGCCAGGATGTTCGTCTGTTCCGCGAGCTCCGACACGATGTCGAGAACCGCGCCGATCTGCTGGGATTTTTTGCCGAGCTCGAGCATGTGGCTGACGATCAAGTCGACTTGACGGCGGATGCTCGCGATCGACTCGTTCGACTTCTGGACGGTCCCTTCTCCGAGCCTCGCCGACGCCGCGGTCTGGTCGGCGATTTGAGCTACCCGCTGTGCGCTCTCGGCGATCTGCCGCGAGGTCGCCAGCAGCTCGCTGATCGTCGTCGTGATCTCGTTCATCGCCGTGGCCTGCTCTTTGGAGCCCGTCGCCTGCTGGCTCGCCGCGGCTTGCAGCTCGGCGGAGGAGCTCTGGACCTGTCCCACCGCGCTGCCGATCTGGCGACTCAGCGTCCGCGTCAGGGTCCAGGCGACGATCACCGCGAGCATCACGACGCTCACCGCGATGCCGACCACCAGCATGATCGCAAACGACGCGGCGTCGGTCGATGCCTTCGTCGCGTCTTCGAGGCGGCTCTCCTCGCGGGCGACGAAGGCATCGATGCCCGATCGCAGCTGATCTCGCTTCGGCTGAAGCTGCTCCTCCATTGCCTGGGCAACGGTTTCGATGCTCGCCTGGGAGCGCCGCATCGAAATGAGTCGATCCACAGCTTCTTGGTGCGCCGCCTCGTCGCGCTCGACGACCTCCAGGAGGCGGCGACCCTCATCCGTATAGACGGTCTGCTTCAACCGTGCGAGCGTCGTCAGGAACTCCCCTCGCGCCTGTCGCATTCGCTCCAGCGAGCGCTCGTCGAGCGACAGGAAGTACCCGCGAGACGAGGCGATCTTGCTCTCCGTTGATTTCTCGAGCCGCTCCGCATCGAGCAGAACTTGCGCGTTGACGGAGATCACACGGTCCTTGCTGGCCACCACGTTCCGCAACGCGTAGACGGCGACGCCGCTGATCGTGACGGTCAACGCGACCGTCAGCGCGAAGCCGGCGCCCAGTTTTTGGCCGAAAGTCCAGTCTCGAGCCATCGATCATCTCTCCTTTTGCGCGACGCCATCGCGCATCCGCTGGGTGATCACGTCGAGAACGGAAGGCACGTGCACGACCGGCCTGACGACGGCGTCGGCCGAGACGACTTCGCGCACGAACGTTGCGGGAGCCCCGCCACTGCGTAGCGTGATGGCGTCCCGCGCCACGCGAAGCTGTCCTTCGAGCGCGTCGAACGCGAGACCCACTGCGGAGGACTCCTCGTGGGCCAGCGCGACCCACCTCGGCGACCCGGCCTGCGGATACCCGAGGAGTACCCGCAAGTCGTAGACGGGCACGAGGATTCCACGGAAGCCGGCGATGCCGAGGAGGCTCGACACGCCGGTCGGGAGCGGGGTGACCCTCGGACAGGCGTGAAGCCCCGTGAGCTCGCCGAGGCGCAGACCATAAGGATCACCCGCGACGCGGATCGCCAGCAGGCTCTCGAGCTCCACGACCTGCTCTCGCCGTGCTTCCGCGAAAGACTGATCGAAGGCCCGGCGTAGATCGGCCGCCCGGCCAGCGAGGCGCTCGCCGTACGGGGTCATGGCTTGCCTCCAGCGGTTACGAGCCCCGCCCGACAGAGGGCGATCAGTGCCGCTCGGGAGAACCCGCCTCCGAACAGCAGCAGCCGCGAGCCATCCTCCCGCTGCAGGAGCAGGAGAGCTTGTCTCATCTCTTGCTCGGCCTTATCGCGATCACCACTTCGCCGGGCAAGGAGACCGAGGTGGAGGCGAGGCATCGCGAAGCTCGGGTCGAGGTAGACGGCGACCTGGTCGTGCTCGACGGCTCCTTGGCTGTCGCCAGTGCCTTCCCGGCAGAGCGCCAACAGGTAGTGCGCGCCGGCGTTGAGCTCGTCGATCTGGAGGAGACTCCGGCAAGTCTCCGCGGCGTTCGCGAACTGCCCACCGTGCGTCAGGAGCGCGGCGCGCAAGAGAAGGACGTCTGGATCCAGCGCGGACTCCGCGGGGAAGGCCCGTACGAGGTCGAGCGCTTCGGCGAAGCGCTCCTTCTCGAGCAGATCGAGTGCTTGCCCTAGGTCCCAGCGAGGCTCCGGCTCGATCGCTCCTGCGCCGGTTTGGCGTGGCCGGGTGCGGTTGGGAGCCTGCGTCAAGATCTCGATGCGCTCGGAGGCTCGCCGGATCGCGTCGACCCAACTCTCGCCTCCATCGATCACCATAGCGAGCGGAGGCACGTCCCGGGGAGGCACGGACGACGCGGTCAGGTGGGCGCTCGCAACCGCCTCGTCGCGTTCCTTACGCTGATAGTAGAAGGTCTCGTGCGTGTGGCGGAGGTGGAAGCTCTGCGACAGGCCGCGGAGCGTCTCGGCGTGCCCGAGAAAGAGGAAGCCGGCGGGAGCGAGCGATCGCGAAATGCGGTCCACGACCCTCTGGGCTGCCTCCGGCGTCAAGTACATGATCACGTTCCGGCAGAAGACGATGTCGTAGATACCGAGCTGCCAGAGGTCAGGGTCGTCATCGAGCAGGTTCCGCCGCTTGAATTGCACGAACCTGCGAGCGGCATCCTGCAGAACGAGATCCCGACCCTCCGACCGAAACCATCTCCCTTGAATCTCTGCGGGCGTCTCTCGCAGCGCCCAGGTCGAGTAGCGGGCTCGCGCCGCCTTCTGCAGCACCGCGGGGTTGACGTCCACTCCGGTAATTTTCACGTCCCACGACGAATCGATCGGCGAGTCACGGATGATCATGCCGAGCGAGTATGGCTCCTCACCCGAGGAACATCCCGCCGAGAGGATCCGCAGTCGTTTGCGGCTCGCTCGCGCCACGATACGAGCCGGGAGCGCCACTTCGGTGACGGCCCGGAACTGATCCACGTTCCGGAAGAAGTACGTCTCGGAGACCGTCAGCTCCCGGGCGAGCATGCCGTGCTCCTCTTCGGCGAGATCTTCCTCCAGGTACCGAAAGTACGCCTCAGAGGCATGCCCGGTGGACTCGATCCGCCGGCGGAGCACGTCGGCGAGAAACGCGAGCTTGCCGTCCTCGAAATACAGGCCGAGGCGACTGGCGAGGGCGACACGGAAGCGTTCCACGTCGTGTCGTCCGAGCGCGGCCGTCATGGCGAGACGCCTTCCGCCTCGAAGACCGTTCACAGGGAGTCGGGCACCAACCGAGCGCTTCGCAGAACGAGAAGCAGCTGGTCGTCGGCCGCGCCGATTGCGCTGACGACGTCGGCCGTCGCTTCGCGGAAAAGTGGCGGCACTGCTTGGAGCTTTTCCAGCGGGAGAACGCGGACGCCGAGAACTTCGCCCACCTCGATCGCGACGTGACGGGCGCCGGCTCTAATCGTCACGTAGCGCGTCGAGCGGTTTCGCGGCGCGCCCAACAGCAAAGCCACGTCGACGACGGGAACGGGAGTACCGACGACGGGAACGGGAGTACCACGGATGATCGACAGACCACGCACGAACGGCGGGGCTGCGGCAAGCGGCTCCACGGGCAACGGTCTCATGATCTCTACGACCTGCTCGAGAGGAAGGGCGCAGAGCCGGTTGTCGAGTCGACAGAGGAGCCAGAGGTTCCCCTCGACGGTGTCGGCCAAAGCCTGCCCCCCGGTCATGGCCTCTCCTTACGTCTCCCGCGCCGTGGCACGGGTCTCCGCTGCGCCTCGAGCCACTGCCTCAATGTAGGCAGTAGATTAGTCCGAAGTCGTTCCATTTCCAAAGCAATCGTCAAGGGAATTCATGAGGGGTTACAGCCGTGAATCTACCGGACAAGAATGTCAGGGGTATGACCGAAATTCGTCCGCTCGAGGGTTGTCGACTAGGCGACTCCTTTCGTGCGGAACGGTAGCGCCAAGAAGATTTGCCGAAGTCGCCGTCGCGATTCATCGTCGTCCGCCCGCCTCGTAATAAGCGGCCCAGCTCTTGCATCAATTAACTCGGGCGTCTCGAAGAGGTAATATTCGCCGCGTGGTAAGTAGCTCGATCGAAGGCGTCGTGTGTCGAGCACGGTTCTGACGTGATGCGAGGGAAGGCCCGAAAAAACGCAACCGATACGGGCAGAGTGGCTGCCCATGCGCCTGGCCAGGGCGTGACCTTCTCCTCCATTTGTGTAGCGAGCGATGGAGGGCGCCATGCGTGACAGTCCGATTCTCCTCGTCGAGGACAATGCCGACGACGAAGCGCTGACGGTCCGCGCCCTCGACAAGAACAACGTCGCCAACCAGATCGTCGTTGCCCGCGACGGCGCAGAGGCGCTCGACTATCTCTTCGGCAACGGGAAGTGGGCGGACCGGGACGTGCGCTTGACCCCCTCGCTCGTCCTGCTCGACCTGAAGCTTCCCAAGATCGAAGGGCTCGAGGTGCTGCGCCGCCTGCGCTCCGATGAGCGCACGAGGCTTCTGCCCGTGGTCATCCTCACCTCCTCGAAGGAAGAGCAGGATCGTCTGCGCGGGTACAGCCTCGGCGCCAACAGCTACGTCCAGAAGCCCGTCGCGTTCGAAAAGTTCCTCGATGCCGTTCGGCAGCTCGGTCTCTACTGGCTGGTGCTGAACGAGCCTCCGCCGGCGCCGCGGAGCGGCTCGATATGAGTACCGCCCTCAAGGTCTTGATCGTCGAGGACAATCCCGACGACGCGGAGCTCGCCGTGCGGGAGCTGCGGCGTGGGGGCCACGAGCCGTCCTATCTCCGGGTGGAGACGGAGGAGGGGCTCGTGGCCGCCCTGCGGAGCGGGCCGTGGGACCTGGTGATCTCCGACCACTCTCTGCCAGGCTTCAGTGGCCTCAGGGCGCTCGATCTGGTCCGCAGACACGATCCGGACATGCCCTTCATCGTGGTCGCGGGCACGATCGGCGAGATGGCCGCGATCGAAGAAATGAAGGCGGGAGCCAACGACTACGTGATGAAGGGCAATCTGACGCGGCTGCCGGCGGCGGTCGGACGAGAGCTACGAGAAGTGGAGGTGCGTCGTGGGCAGCGGCGCGCCGAGCAAGCGTTTCGTGATAGCGAGCAGCGTTACCGGGCGCTCGTGGAGGCTTCCCCGGAGGCGATTCTCGTGAACCAGGGCGGCCGAATCGTCTTGGTGAACTCGGCATGCCTTCGCCTCTTCGGCGCCCATTCACCCGAGGAGATCCTCGGCCGCTCGCCCCTCGAGTTCCTTCACCCCGACTTCCATGCCGCGGTCCGAGGGCGAATTCGCTTCATGTTGGAGAGCGGCAAGGCGATGCCGACGATCGAGGCACGGATCATTCGCCAGGATGGCAAGGTCGTGGAGGTGGACGTCACGGCCGCTCCGTTCAGTGACTCCGGGAGCACCGCCATCCAGGGGATCCTCCACGACATCAGCGCGCGGAAGCGGGCGGAGCGAGAGCTCAAGGAGGCGCTGCGCAAAGCGGAGGAATCCGACCGCCTGAAGCACGCCTTCCTCGCCAACATGAGCCACGAGATCCGCACCCCGCTCAACGTCATCACGGGGTATGCCTCCCTTCTGGCCGAAGGGCTCTCGGCCTCGGAGAGCCAAGACTATGTGCCGATGCTGGCGGGAATCGAAAGTGCCAGCCGCAGGCTCATTGCCACCATTCACGCGGTCCTCGACCTCTCCAGGATCGAGACGGGAGCTTTCGAAGTCCGCCCCGCGGAGGTCCGCGTGGGGCCGCTCGTCCGCCGCGAGGCCGAGCCGGCGCGCGCGCTCGCCGAGAAGAAGAACCTCGCCTTCGCCTGCGAGATCGAAGAGCCCGACGCGACGATTCGCTGCGACGAATACTGCCTGTCGCACGCGGTCGCAAACCTGCTCGACAACGCGGTGAAGTTCACCGCCAAGGGGAAAATCGCCGTGCGCCTCTTCCGGGCAGCGGAGGGGCCGTTGTGTCTCGAAATCCGGGATTCGGGGGTGGGTATCGACCCGGCCTACATGCCGCGAATGTTCAAGCCCTTCTCCCAGGAGGAGGTCGGCTACACCCGGCGGTTCGAAGGGCCGGGGCTCGGGCTTCGGCTCGCGTGGCGATTCCTCGAGATCAACGGCGCGCGTCTCGACGTCGAAAGCACGAAGGGAGAGGGATCGGTCTTCCGCGTTTGGTTTTCGAGGGAGGTCGAGGAGCAAGAGGCGCTGCGCGGGAATCACGCGGGCGGCGCTGGCCGCTCCGAGCTTCATCTTGCGTCGCCGCCTCCGGCGCCGGCCACGGCGCGAGTGAAACCGGCGATCCTCGTCGTCGAAGACGACCCGGGCTCGCAGACGCTCATGCAGCTCGCCCTCTTCAAGCAATACGAGGTTCTCCTGGCCGCGAGCGCGGAGGAAGCCCGCGGGCACCTCCGAGACCGCCGTGCGGCAATCCACGCGGTGCTCATGGACATCTCCCTGAGGGGCCCGGAGGACGGGCTCGCGCTGACGCGCGACCTGCGTCGCGACGCCGCTACGAGACATCTCCCCATCATCGTAACCACCGCTCATGCTCTCCACGAGGACCGCAAGATGGCGATCGAGGCCGGGTGCGACGCCTACTTGACCAAGCCGTTTCAGTGGAAGGAACTGCTCGCCCTCGTCGAGCGCTTCGTGCCGCCGCGGCCGATTCCCGTCGCGTAGCTCCTGAATCCACCGGAGCCGCGAGGACGTTCTCGCCGTCTATCCGCAGGTCGTCGAGATCATCGACGAGGCGCTGGCGCTCGACGCCGCCGAGGTCGCGACCGACACCCGGCTTCAGCCGCCGCGGATGCGACGTACGAGCTCGCTCGTCGACCATCCGGCATGAATCGGCAATCGCTCTATCCGGCCGCCGCGCTGGCGCACGAAGTCGGCGCCGGCGATCCGATCGTCCGCCCAGTCCATGCCCTTGACGAGCACGTCCGGCGCCACGGAGCGGATCAACTCGAGCGGGGTGTCCTCGTCGAAGATCGACACGTAGTCGACCATATCGAGGGCGGCGAGCAGCTCGGCGCGCTCCGCCTCCGCGAGGATCGGCCGCTCGGGGCCCTTGCCTTGGCGGCGCACCGAAGCGTCGCTGTTCAAGCCGACGACGAGCCGGTCACCGAGCGCGCGCGCCTCGCGCAGCGAGCGTACGTGGCCGGGATGCAGCAGGTCGAAGCAGCCGTTGGTAAAGACGATCGTGCGTCCAGCACGGCGATCCTCCGCCGCGGCCTGCCGCAGCCGCTCGCGATCGAGCACGCGTCCCACGCGGAGCAGTCTAGCGGCTGACCGGCGCGGCGGCGAGTGGCGGGGGGCCTATTTCGAAGTCGCTCCGGCTGCTGATAGACTCCGCCTCCGCCGATGGCCGACTACCGGAGGAAGCGCTGGCGCAGCGAGATGGCCGTGCGCGTCGACGTCAACGGAGCGCTGGACACGCTGGTCGGACCGGGCGGCCTGCACGCGCAGGATCTCGAGAGCCTGCAGCCGCGCATCGCGCAGGCTCACGATCGCCTCGGCGCGCGGCGCAGCGCCGGGGATCTCCGCTTTCGCGATCTGCCCTACGAGAAGCGGGAGGTGCAGAAGATCGTCGAGCTCGGCCGCGCGCTCCGCTCCGAGGTCGACACGCTGGTCGTGCTCGGCATCGGCGGCTCGGCGCTGGGCGCGCGGGCGCTCTACCAGGCGCTCTGCCCGCCCTTCCACGGCCACCGCCCCGGCACGTCCGAGAGCGGCGTCCGCCTGATCGTTGCCGACAACGTCGACCCGCGCACGTTCGGCGCGCTGCTCGACGAGGTCGATCCGCACCGTACTGCGTTCAACGTGATCTCCAAGTCGGGCGAGACCGCCGAGACGATGAGCCAGTTCCTGATCGTGCGCGAGCGGCTGCTGAGGACGCTCGGGGCGGTGGACTACAGCCGTCACGTGGTGATGACCACCGACGCCGACGCCGGGGCGCTCCGCCAGATCGTCAACGACGAGGGCTTTCGCTCGCTGGCGATCCCTCCGGGAATTTCCGGCCGTTACTCGGTGCTCACGGCAGTTGCGCTGCTTCCCGCCGCGGTCGCCGGCATCGACGTCAGCGAGCTGCTCGCCGGCGCCGCGGCGATGGACGAGCGCTGCTCCTCGTCCTCGCTGTTCGAAAATCCCGCCTACCTGCACGGCGCGGTGCATTATCTCGCGCACGTTGCCCGGCAGAAGACGGTGCAGGTCTTCATGCCATACTCCGACGGCCTGCGCGGGTTCGCCGACTGGTTCGTGCAGCTGTGGGCCGAGAGCCTGGGCAAGGCCGTCGACGTCGACGGTCAGCCCGTGCATGGCGGGCAGACCCCGGTGGCTGCGTTGGGAGCGAGCGATCAGCACACGCGGCTGCAGCTCTTCGCCGAGGGCCCGAACGACAAGATCCTCACCTTCGTCCGGGTGGAGGACCACGGAACGCGGCTCGAGATCCCGCAGGGGTACGGCGACCTGGAGAGCGTTGGCTATCTCGGCGGCCGCACGCTCGGCGAGCTCTTGAACCTCGAGCAGCGGGCGACGGAGGTCTCGCTCGCGGTA
>CAVPWJ010000125.1:0-17163 GCA_963708955.1 uncultured delta proteobacterium | reverse complement strand
GTGGATGCGGAGGAGAGGATGAGCGGACGATTTGTGAGCGTGGACCGAGACACGGCGTATCTGATGCCGCCGTCGGTGCAAGAGTGGTTGCCCGAGAATCATCTGGGGCGGTTTGTTGTCGAGATCGTGGAGCGGCTTCGTTGGGAGCGGCTGGAGCTGGTCAGGATGACGACAGGTACCAGGGGCGAGGTTCGGAAGCCTTTCATCCGTCGATGATGGTCGCGCTGCTTTTCTACGGGTATGCAACCGGGGTGTTTTCGAGCCGCAAGCTGGAGCGGGCAACGTATGACTCGGTGGCGTACGGCTGAGGGACGACAGGTCTACGCCAAACGCAAGTACACGGTGGAACCAACTTTTGGCATCATCAAGTCCATGCTGGGATTCCGCCAGTTCCTGCTCCGGGGTCTGAAGTCTGTGCAGCATGAGTGGACCCTGGTCTGCATCGGGTGGACCATGAAGCGGCTCCACCGACTGCAAATGGCGGGTTGAACGAGGCACCGCCGCGCCAATGCAGCCACGCCTCGCAACCGCGCCATCGCGCCCCAAGCCCCGGCCGTCAGGACTTGTGCTGGACTTCATCGCTCTCGGATTCTTCGGTCGCATCATAGCGAAATAAAAGCGAACGTCGCTCACTTCAAGTCCGACAGGCTGCTAGGACCGGGACTTCTGCGAGCAATCGAACGCGATCTTGAACCCTGCCTCGGAAAGGGATGGCTACGAAAATGAAAACCTATCACGTGGACTACGAACGAGATGAAGCCGGCTGGTGGGTCGCCACGGTGCGGGGAAATATTGC
The DNA here is from genome assembly GCA_963708955.1 of uncultured delta proteobacterium. GTDB lineage: Bacteria > Desulfobacterota > Binatia > JACPRU01 > JACPRU01 > JACPRU01. Next base: position 16,367 of record CAVPWJ010000125.1, on the reverse strand, counting down.
TGGCGTTCATACTCAGGGACGCACGATCGAAGAAGCGCGTCGGCGGATCAGGGAAGCACTCTCCACGGCGGTCGATGATGCGGATACTGCGGCGCTCGCCGATAACGTAAAGCTCCCAAAGGAGATCGCCCGTGAAATCCGCCATGCCAAGAGCCTTAGGCGCGACGTCGAAGAACGAACCGCCCGCGCTGGGGTCGCTGCACGGAAGGCGGCACGAGCTCTTCTGAAGGAGATGGGATTGAGTGTTCGGGACGCCGGAGCGCTTCTCGGTATTTCCGGGCAGCGGGTTCAGCAGCTCGTGAGGGAGTAGCCGCCTCAGCTCTCCCGCTTATACCGACTATCCTCTGGTCTGGGCGCTGCGGCGGAGCAGGTCGTCGATCAGCACCTTGAGGTGCACCTTCTCCTGGATGAACAGCGGCGGGGCCGGGACGACGAGGTCGGACCAGTCTTGCTGATCCTTTCCGCGCCAGACGAGCTGAGGATCGAGATCGCGATTGCGGCGCTCGTACGCGACCAGGATAGGGCTCTTCTCGTCCTTGGCCATGACCGACTCGAGCTCGGCCGTGGGGATGTTGGCGCGCTTCGCCTCGTCGTGGGTGAGGGTCTCGACGGTCTTCTTGCCCTTCGGGACGGGTTTGACGGGTTTGTGATGGGTTCGCGGGCTGGTCGGGCTCATCTTCCGTTGCCCTCCTTCCCGGCCAAGCACTTCCGCTCACGGGATGAGCCGTTTGAGCCCTTCGTGAGCCCATTCCCATTCCCGGCGTTACCGGCTGCAAAGATGCCTTGAGGCATTCGGGCTGGCGCCGCCGTGAGGCATATGGGTCATACTTGGCGCATTCCCTTCACTTTGACGAGAAGGCTCCACGACGCTCGCCGCGGCGCTCGAGGATACCTGCGCGGCTTGTCGGGGATCGTCATCTCGATCACACCGGTGTCCAGCGCGACTTGCAGATACGCCTTTCTGAAGTGCTCGTCGTCCTTGAGTCCAAGCGCTCGCTGGAGCTCCTGCCGAGTCATTGCGCCGATCAGTACCCGGGCCAGGCGAACTTCCGGGGTACTCCTCGACCGGGGGCGCGTGAGGATTTGGATGAATTGGCCACCGCTCTGACGGAACTCCGGTGCGGGCAGCCCCGCGCCCCGGCACCGTGCGATCATGTCCAAGATGCCGCTGCCCGCCTTCTCGGCGTACCGGGCTAGAAACAGCGGGTCGGCGATGAGCGGGTTGCGCGGAATGGACGCGTGCGGCCGGGACAGTTGGTCGATCGTCAGGGTGGCCGGGAGCTCGCCCGGATTCCAGACTTCTAGCCGATCCGCGAAGAGCATGACCTGAACGCTGGCGTTGCTGGTGTAGTCGCGATGCGCGCCCGCCTTGACGATCAATGCCCGCATCTTCGGCTGCCGGCCGGCATCGTCCGTGCCCTTGACGAAGATCAGCCGAACCTTCGCGAGTGCCGTCGCATGGTCGAATTCACGCTCCGTGGGAGAGAGGCATTGCGTGTCCTCCCCCTCCGTATTCGTTGCCGAAGAGGCCCACGTACACGGCGGCGCGCTCCACTTCAGCGAGATACACCGCATCCGCCCGTCGATCACTCGCCGGCAGATCTTCGAACAGGAAGACGTCGAAGAACCGGCGCATCAGCGAATCGTTGCTGATGAAGTCCGCGACGGCACGGCGTTCTTCGGCCAGCTCCTTCTGAACGCTGCTGACGAAAATCTTCAGCCGGACGGCGGGCATGATGGCTAGGTCGTTCCGGGCGCGAGCCGCGCGATCATCTCGTTGAACTGGGTTTCGACCGTGGCCGCGAAGTCCGCCTCGATCTCGTACACGTCTCGAAACTCGGCGAAGGCCCAGCGCCCGTAGGTGCCGAGGTTGTTGACGCCGGGCACCCAGTAGGTGTCCTTCATCGCCTTCTTCTCCTTGGCGTCCTCGCCGCGGTAGCCCTTGATCTCGACCACGAAGTGGAGCAGGTCGCCGTCACCCTTTCCGTCGTCCACCAGCACCACGAAGTCAGGCAGGTATCTGCGCGACTCCGAGCCGTGTCGGTAAGGCACCTCGAGACCGAGGCTGTGGTTCTTCACATAGGCGAGAACGCGCGGGTGCGCCTCGTCGTTCAGAACCAGCACATTCTTGATGCCCATGAGATCGGGCATCACCCGCTGGAGCATCTGGCCTTCCGTCTCGAGCGTCTGAAGCTCCGGTCCCCGCCCCTGGAGGAGAGAACGGCCCCCTTTCGAGAGATCGATCGTCTCCCGCAGCTTGAACGCGTGGTAGTTCGTGATCACGATCTTCGCCCGACCGAGGTCGCCGAGCATGTCGCCGGGCACCAGCTCGCGGCTCTGGTAGTAGCTCTGTCGGGGTCGTTGGGCTGGAGGACCCGGAGGCGGTCGCGGATGGTCAGCCCCGGCGAGACCACCAGGAAGCCGCGGGTGAACTTCTTGCTGTTCGGGCGCCGGACCGCGTTGATGGTTTGCCAGGCGATGATCATCGCCATGACCGTCGTCTTCCCGGCTCCGGTGGCGAGCTTCAGGGCGAGCCGCGCGAGCCCTGGGTTCGATTGCTCGCTTGCGGCCTCGAGATGATCGAGAAATCGCCGACCCTCCTTGCCGAGATTGGGCGCGACTTCGGTCAGCCAGATGACCGTCTCGACCGCTTCAACCTGGCAAAAGAACGGCCGGATGCTGCTGATCTTATGGTGGCGCCAGTGCTGGAGCAGCCGGGTCGTCTCGGGTGTCACGTGCCACCGAGCGGGGCTCGGCAGATCCCGCCAGCGGTCGACACGTTGCCGGAGCTCGTTGATGATCGAGGTCGGGTCGTACTGCTGCGCCGCGGTCGAGAGACCTTTCCCTTCGTCGAAGACGATGTCCCGCTGTTCCCGCCTGCGCTTCTTCGGCTTGGGGATCGGCGTGATGAACTCGGCGCGCCGACGACGATCGATGATCCGGTTGGTCGGCTGGCCGTTCTCGTCGAGCTCCCAGTACCGCGCCGGATACTCGTAGGGAGAGTTGAGAACTGGCTTCTCGAAGAAGGAATCGGGCATTCTTTCGGGCTCGGCCGAGTGGATCAGCGAGCCGCGCACGCGGCGGCCGAGGTCAAGGCAACGAAGGAGCCGACGGCGCGGGCTCGGCAGGCCTGGGCTTCGGCGCGCTCGGCTCCGACGGCTTCGTCCCCTCCGCGGGTTTCGCCGGCGCGGGAAGCTCCGTTCCCGCGGGGGACGTCTCGTACATCGCCGACGGAGCCCCCTGCTGAAGACCGTCGAAGCGCCGGGTGAGCGTATCGAACGCCCCGGCCAGCGCCTCGAGACGGGACGCGAGCTGATCTCGCTGCTGCTTCGCCTCTTGTAGACCGCTGATCGTGCTTACCATGTCGTGGTAGCGCGGCGAGAGCTGAAGCAGGTATTCCCCGCCGGCGAAGGCTAGGTAGAGGATCGCCGCGATCATGCTCACCAGCACCCCTGAGATGAACCCGTAGATGAATCGCATCACTGCCTCCCAAGTAAACTGAGTCGTCGCCCATCAGCCGTGGCGGCGAGCTTCCACAGCTCGCGCACCACGACGACCATCGCAGCGATCGAGGCCTGACGTCGGCTTGCGAAGTCCTCGATCAACGCTCGCAGCCGGCCGATCTCCAGCTCGTGCTCCGACACGAAGCCGTGGATCCGCGCCGCCAGGTCGCTCTCGCGCCGGGCATGGATGGTCACCGTCATACCACGACGCGCCGCCGCCAGATCCTCGCGCAGCCCCTCGGCCGCGCGTCTTTCCCAGCGGTCGTCGCCAGGCACGGCGGCGAACCATCGATCGAGAGCCGAGAAGTCGAAGAGCTCGGCCACGCGGCCGTACACGGCGCACACGTCGCCGAGCGGCCAGCCGCGGTCCTCGGCGACGCGCACGATCTCGAACTGGTGGCGGAGCGCCTCGAGCGCCCGCAGCGAGCGGGCGACGCCCGGATCGAGACCGAGCGGCTCGAGCCGGGCGAGCTCGACGTCGGTCTCGGCTTCTTCTGCCTCGTGCTCGACGCCGTCGGCGAGCTCGGCGAGAGCACGCCGCCATCCGGCGATGCGCTCACCGATCGCTCCGGGCCGGGGCAGCATCCCCGCCAGCAGCTTGCAGGACGATTCGACGGCCGCTTCCCAGCGCAAACCGAGCGCGTAGGCGTCGTCGGCGCGCAGCGCCGAGTCGGCGATCGCGTCGAACACGCGGTCGGCCTCGGTGACGGCGACGACCGCCACGAAGCTCGCCACCGCCGTCGGCGCATCGACGGCCGCGTCGCGCAGCATGCGCTGGGCGAACGCCGATCCCATGCGGTCGATCACCTGGTTGCCGAGCTCGGCGGCGATGATCTCGCGCCGCAGGCGGTGGGCGCGCACCGCCTGCGGGAAGCGCTCGGCGATGCGGGCGGGAAAGTAGAAGAACAGGAAGCGCTCGAACGTCGGGTCGTCGAGCCAGGGCGAGGCGAGCAGCTCGCGCTGGAGCTGCAGCTTAGAGTACGCGACGAGCACCGCGAGCTCGGGCCGCGTGAGACCGCGGAACGTGCCCCGGCGCAGGCGCAGCGCCTCGCGGTCGGGCAGGGCTTCGAGCGAGCGGTCGAGCGATCCCTGCTGCTCGAGCTGGGTGATCTGGTCGCGGAACTCGACGAGACGCGTGGCGCTGCGCAGCCGGTCGAGCGACAACAGCAGCGCCTGGCGTACGTTGTGCTCGAGCACCCGCTCGATGACCTCTTCCTTCACCTCTCCGAGGATGCGGTCACGCTGCTCGAGCGAGATCTCGCCCGACTCGAGGAGGGGCTGGAAGAGGATCTTCAGGTTGACCTCGTGGTCCGAGAGGTCGACGCCGCCGGAGTTGTCGATCGCGTCGGTATTGATGCGGCCGCCACGCAGCGCGAACTCGATCCGCGACCGTTGCGTGAACCCGAGGTTGCCGCCCTCGACGACCACCGCGGCACCGATCTGCGCGGCGCTGCGGCGCACGGAGTCGTTGGCGTGGTCGCCGACCTCGGCGTTGGTCTCGCTGCTGGCGCGCACGTACGTACCGATGCCGCCGTTGAACAAGAGCTCGGTCTTCATGGCGAGGATCGCGCCGATCAAGCCCTCGCCGTCGAGGCGATCGGCGCCGACGCCGAGCATCGCGCGCACCTCCGCGGACGGCGCCGACGCCTTGGCGCCGCGGGCGACGATCATGCCGCCGGGCGACAGCCGCTGGCGGTCGTAGTCGGTCCACGACGATCGCGGCAGGCGGAACAGCCGCTCGCGCTCGCGAAACGACGCTTCCGGGTCGGGCGTCGGATCGAGGAAGACGTGCGCGTGATTGAACGCCGCGCGCAGGCGGATCTTTCGCGACCGCAGCAGGCCGTTGCCGAACACGTCGCCGCTCATGTCGCCGATGCCGACCACGTCGAACGGCTCCTCCTGCACGTCCTTGCCGAGCTCTCGAAAGTGGCGCCGCACGCTCTCCCACGCGCCGCGCGACGTGATGCCCTCCTTCTTGTGGTCGTAGCCGTGCGAGCCCCCGGAGGCGAAGGCATCGGCGAGCCAGAAGCGGTGCTCGGCGGCGATCGAGTTGGCGAGATCCGAGAACGTGGCCGTGCCCTTGTCGGCGGCGACCACGAGATACGGATCGTCGCCGTCGTAGCGGACCACGTCGGCGGGCGGGACGATCTCGCCGCGCACGACGTTGTCGGTGAGCTCGAGCAGGCCGCGCATCAGCGTCGAGTAGCACTCGCGCACCTCGGCCGCGCCGTCCTCGCCCGCCGCGGAACGCTTGACGACGAAGCCGCCCTTCGAGCCGACCGGCACGATGACCGCGTTCTTCACCATCTGGGTCTTCATCAGCCCGAGCACTTCGGCGCGGAAGTCGTCGGCACGGTCGCTCCAGCGGATGCCGCCGCGAGCCACCTTACCGCCGCGCAGGTGCAGCCCTTCCATGCGCGCGCTGTGCACGTAGATCTCGCACAGTGGCCGGGGCTTCGGGAAGAAGTCGATCGCCTGGGATTGGATCTTGACGCACAGGAACGGATGGTCGGCACGGCCCGGCCGGAAGAAGCTCGTGCGCAGCGTGCCCTCGACGAGCGCCAGATAGTTGCGCAGCATGCGGTCTTCGGCCGCGGCCTCCACGTGCTCGAGCTCGTCGGCGAAGCGCTGCCGCGCGGCCGCCACCAGCGTGTCGCGATCGCGCAAGGCGGGGTCGAAGCGGGCGACGAAGAGCTCGAACAGCGACCGGGCCGCCGCTGGGTGGCGCAGCAGCACCTCGTTCAGCGCCTGTCGGCTCGGGCCCGCGCCGGCTTGCGCCGCGAGGTTTCGGTAGGTGCGCAGGCACTCGACCTCGCGCCAGCCGAGGCCCGCTTCGACGATCAGTTGGTTTAGCGAGTCGTCCTCCGCGCGCCCGGCATGCGCCTCGCGGATCGCCGGAGCGACTCGCGGCCCCGCCGCCCGCACGTCGAGCCGTCGTCCATGACGTCCTTGCACGAGGAAACGGTAGAGGACGATGCGCTCGGCGCCGTCGCCGAGCTGCGCCGAGCTCTCGCCGAACACGCGCAGGCCGAGGTTCTCGAGCAGGGGCATGAAGTCCGACAACACCAGCTCGCCGCCGCGTAGATAGAGCCGCAGCACGTTGAAGCGATCGGCTTCGCGGCCCTCGGCGTTGGCGAGCTCGATCTCTATCGCCCCGGGGCCAGCGAGCGCTTCGACGTGGCGGATGTCGTTCAGCGCCGCCGGGATCGCGGTCGTCGCCTTGTACTCGGGCGGGAAGAGCTTCGCGTAGCGAGCGGCCGCCCTCCGGCCGGCGGCGCCGCGAATCTCGGCGATCAGCGCCTCGCGGAGGTGATCGTCCCAGGATCGCACCCGCTCGGCGATGCGCTTCTCGATCTCGTCGACGCGCACGCCGTCGAGCGCCCGCGGCGACGACACGAAGAAGCGCAGGCGAGCCAGCTCGCTCTCGCCGAGCGCGAGCTGGTAGTCGACGACCGTGCCCGCCAGGCGCTCGGCGAGCATCCGCTCGATGTCGCGGCGGACTTCCCCGGAAAAGCGGTCGCGGGGCAGGATCACCGTCACCCAGGCCCCTTCGCCGTGCGGCTGCAGCCGCACGCGGATCGTATCGGCGCCGGCGCTCCCCGAGCGCATGGTGCGGATCTCGGCGCGCAGCTCGTCGGGTCCGAGCATGAACAGCTCGGCCTTCGGCATGTCGTTGAAGATCGATTCGGCCTCGCGGTAGTCGTGCGACTCCGGAACGAGCTGCTCCGCGGCCAGGATCCGTCGCAGCTTTTCACGCAGCACCGGAACATCCGCCGAGGTCTCATCGTGGGCCTTGCTGGTGAAGAGGCCTAAAAAGCGATGCTCGCCCGCGCCCCGGCCGGGCACCGCGGGCCGGCGCACCACGACGACGTCCATGCGCGCGGCTCGGTGCACGGTCGACTCGAGCGCCGAGCGGGTGACCGCGAAGGCCGCGCCCGGATCGACCTCGAGCCCGGCGTCGCGCTCGCAGACCTCGCGCGCGTACCGCGGCACGCGCAGCAAGCCGAGCGCCGTCGACTCGTCGAGCCGCACGGGCCGCCCGCCGTCTTCGCTCAGCCGCTGGAACCAGCCGTAGCCGAGGAACACGAAGTTGCCGTCGACGAGCCAGCCGAGGAACTCACGGATCTCGGCGGGCGCCGCCGGCGCGGTCGCCAGCTCCTCACGGACACGCTCGAGCTGCGCGCGCATCTTTCGATAGTCCTCAGTGGCTGCGTAGACGTCGAGGAGACGGTCGCGAAGCTCGCCTTCCAGGCGAGCGACGTCGGCCTCGGCGAGCCGGTCGAGCGCACAGTGCAGGAACGATTCCTGCTGCGCCGCGGCCTCGAGCGAGCGCATGCGGACCACGGCGCCGCTGGCGTCGCGCTCGACCGAATAAACCGGGTGCAGCAGATGCCGAACCGCGATCCCGCGCTGATGGAAGAGCTCGCGAACAGTGTCGACGATGAACGGGCGGTCGGTGACGTGGCTCTCGAAGATCGTGTAGGGGGAATCCCAACCGTCGACCGCGACGGTCGGCGTGCGCAGCCGGCAACGCACGGGCTCGGGCATCGTCGCGAAAAAGCGAAACGCGCTGCCGATCAGCGCCACGCGGTCCTCATCGGCAAGCTCCGCCGCATAGCCCTCGCCCTCGCGGGCGAAGAGCCCGCGGGCGAAGCCCACCATCGCCTCCGCCTCGGCGGCGGGAAAGCGCCTACGGATGCGCTCCTCGCAGATCTCCGACCGCTCGACCGGCTCGAGCGGCCCGTTCACGCGCCATCCTCCCCGAGCGGCCGCGCGTAACGTCTACCCGCCGGCCGAAAGCCCAGATGGTCGAGGAAGCGGTCGGCCTCGTCGTCCGCCGGCCGCGCCTCGAACGCGCGCACGCCGCGGCGTGCGGCACGCGCGAGCGCGAACTCGATCAGCCGCCGGCCGACCCCCGCTCCGCGGCGGTCGGCGCGTACGACCAGATCTTCCAGCATGGCGCGCTGACCGCCGAGGCGGAGCGCGCGCACGTAGCTCACCGCCACCATGCCGATCGCCTGACCGTCGGCCTCGGCGACGTAGAGGTCGTAGGCCAGGTCGGCGACCACGCGGCGATAGAGGCGCATCGAGCGCGCGAGGCTCGCGTCCACCCCCGGCCAGGCGCCGAGCTCGCGAAGCGCGTCGTAATCGGCGCGTCGGGCGCGCCGGATGCGGATCTCCATGGCGCGATCCTCGGCTATCCGGCCTGATGCCGCGACGTCGATCGAAACAGCTCGTCCCGCACGTCGCCGCCGAGGAGCCAGGTCGGTCGAAGATACGAAGCGAAATCGCCCATGCCCGCAACATCTCCCAAGCCGGCGTACGACTCAACCCACAGGCACGCGAGCGGCACGGCGTCGATCGGCTCTCTCCCATGGAGAGAGGCGCCTTCCGCTCAGGAACTGAAGCGTTCGGGAAAGATCTCGCCCGGCGCGAGAAAGACCGCGTGATGGAAGCGCCGCCGTTCGATCGTCTCCATGTCGCCGGTGCCACCAGAGCGCACCGCCGGCCGCACGCCGAACCCAGCGGGCGGGCCTCGGCGCGCCGGGACTCCCCCTGGCCGCGGCGCTCCTCCATACTGCTCGGCACCGCCATCCATGGACGAGATCACCGTCACGATCGATGCGCTCAGCTACGGGGTCTTCGGCGTCGCCCGCACCGACCGTGGCGTGGTGTTCGTCCCCGGGACGGCCCCGGGCGACGTCGCTCGCGTGCGCGTGGCAACGGAGAAGCGCGGCTACCGCGAAGCGGAGCTGATCGAGATCGTCACTCCCTCGCCGGCCAGGCGCACGCCACCCTGCCGCTACGTTCCCGAATGCGGCGGTTGCACGTGGCAGCACGTCGACTACGCGACGCAGCTCGCCGCCAAAGAGGCGATCGTACGCGACTCGCTCACCCGCCTCGGCGGCGTCGCGGCCGAGGCGCTCGACGTCCGCCCGATCGTCCCCTCCGCCGAGTGGGAGTATCGCCACCGCGTGACGCTGCGCGTGGCCGGCGAGCAACGGTTAGGATTCTACCGCCATCGCTCGCACCAACTGATCGAGATCGACGCCTGCCCGATCGCCGACGAGACCGTGAACGCCCACCTGCAGATCGCCCGGGAGTGGCTGCGAGGCGCGTCGACCACCGTCCAGCGGTTGGAGATCGCCTCGTCGCGTCCGGGCCGGGTCGTGCTGGTGGCCAACGCCGAGGGCGCCTTTCGCCACGACGGCGAGTACCACGAGAAGTTCCTGCGCGGCCATCGCACGGTGGCGGGCATCGTGCTGTTCGGCAAGGGCTGGCGGCGCACGTTCGGAAGACCGGTGGTCGCGCTGGAGGTCGAGAGCGGATCGATGATCGAGAGCGAAGGCGGGTTCACGCAGGTCAATCCCGCGAGCAACCGCCGGCTCGTCGAAGCAGTGCTCGCTCTAGCGGCGCCGCGGGCGAGCGACCGCGTGCTCGACCTCTACTGCGGATCGGGAAACTTCACGCTGCCGCTCGCGCGGCGCGCCGGCGAGGTCGTGGGCGTCGAGAGCGACCCGCGGAGTGTCACGCTCGCCCGCCGCAACGCCGACCGCTGGGGCTTGGCGAACTGCCGCTTCATCGCGCAGCCCGCGGCGGCAGCCGCCGCCGCGCTCGCCGCCGCCGGCGAGCGCTTCTCACTCGTCGTCCTCGATCCGCCGCGCTCCGGAGCGTTCGAAGCGCTGGAGTCGCTGGCGACCCTCGCCACGGGGCGTATCGTCTACGTTTCCTGCGACCCGACCACGCTGGCTCGCGACGTCCGTCGGCTCACCGCGCTCGGCTTCGCCGTCGGTCCGGTGCAGCCGATCGACCTCTTCCCGCAGACCTTCCATATCGAGTCGGTGGTCCGGGTCGACCGGCGGAGCTCCGCGGAGAACCAAGCTCCAAACTGACGAGCCGTCCCCTCACAACGCGCATTTCGAGCTCTCGACCGCGAGGCACGTCGCGCTCGCGCGGTCGTGCGGCGACGGATTGTTCGGCGTTCCCTTAGCCCTTGGGCGGCAAATCGGCAAACCAGGGAAAAATGAGTTGCTCATTGATGCGATAGGGGTAGGCGTGGCCCCAGGCGGCCAGCTCGTCGAAGCGTATGTCGTAGCCCAGGTGTTTGAGCAGTCCACTGGTGCCGCGCACGGTATCGATCGGGAAAATATGGTCTCTGCCACCGTGCACGACGAACACCGGCACCTCCCGCCCCTCCTTACGCCGTAGCAGGGGTTGGGCGACCTGGCTCAATTCGCCCGCCACCGGCGCCACTCCGGCGAAGTATTGCGGCGCCAGAAACGCCAGCAGATAGCTGAAGGTGCCACCGTCCGACAACCCGGTGAGAAAGGTGCGCCTCGGGTCGACAGCGTACTCCGCGCGGACCCGATCGAGGGCGCCGGCGACGGACGAGATGTCCACCTCCGGCCGCAACATCGACCAGGTGATCTCCGTGGATTTCGGCGATAGCAGCATGTAGCCATGGCTTTTGGCCAGGCGCAGCCAAGTCCACAGATACTCCTCGCCGTTGCCGAATGCCCCGTGCAGGCAGACGATCAGCGGCCGCACATGGCCCGGCTCGTAGTCCTCCGGCACATAGAGCGAAAACGCTTCGTGGTCGTCATTGGCCGGAAAGTGCAGTACGCCGACCGGAACCTGGGCACCCACCGAGCTTGAGGGTTGTTCGCGGAACGGAATCTGGTCGTGGACTGCCGGGATCAGAAAATAGCGTGACACCACGGGCAGGTCGGCGCGCAGCCGATACAGGGTCGCGACGGCGCGGATAAAGAGTTGCCGACAGTGGAGCAGGGTGTTGGCGAAGTTGTTGCCGCGGCCGTTCAAATAGCATTCGTAGGCCTTTTCCAGATCCGCGATCGCCTGGTGTAAATCCCGGTGAAAAGGGTCCAACTGGGGCGGTGGCGCCAGGCGCTCCAGTGCCAGGCGAGTGTGGGGGACCAGCATCTCCTGGGCGGCGCGCAAGCGCGCCTGGGAAGCGCCCAGTGCGCCGAATAAAATGTCCTCGAACTCAGCCTCGAAGGCGCGCAGAACGGCCAACAGGTCTTGTTCCAGCAAATGGATTTGCCAGCGGTAGTCGCGTTCGTTCTGATCCATCGCTGTCTTCCTTGCGCTCTTGTTATGCGCGGTTTGGCACCGGCGTGACATGAGCCTTGACCCACGTGAGAAACTCTTCGCGCGAGCACGTCCCGGCGGCAACCGAAAGAACCAGCCGCTCGGCTCCCTCTATGGTTATGGAAAGCTCGAAACCGTTGAGCACCAGAAACGTTTCCATCGCTGCGTAGAGCTGGAGCACCTCAGCCAGAGTGAGGTAACGCACCTACGCCAAGCGGCGGTAGAGCTCGCGGTTTTTCTTCAGAACGCGCCCGGCAGCCCGCTCGAAGTCATCGTCCGGCTGCGCGAAGAGGTCACGAACGGCAGCGGCAAGCGGCGGCGCGAGATGAAAACCACCACCGCGAATCGGCCAAAATGGCCGTACCAATTTCGTCGATTTCAGCCATAACTTCGGACGGGCTCCTAGCCGAGCACCTCGCGAAGGATCTGCGCGAAGTCGCGCAGCACCCTCCCGCCGTCGCCGCGAAAGACCGAGCCGTGCATCGTCGCCAGGGTTCGCGGCTCGAGCGCGGCGAGCCGTTCGAGCGTAGGACCCGTATTGCGCGTGTAGGGCAGATAGTCGGCGAACGGGCCCCTCTGGTAGTTGAGAAGCGCCTCGCGGCAGGAGCCGAGGACGTCGGACTCGACGAGCGGTGGCCGCTCGCCGTTCTGATGGAGAAGGTCCGTGCAGAAGAGAGTCCGCCCGGTCTCCTCGAACAGCAGGCCCGCCTCCCAGCAGTGAGGCACGTGTGGGGTGTGCAGGAAGCGGAAGCGGTGCTTGCCGGTCGAAAACACCTCGCCGTCCGCGAGCGGCCTCGCCGGTCGAATCGCGAAGTCGTCGACGCTGACCATGGCACTGACCAGGCTGCAGGCCGCCTGGGCACGGGGCGCCAGGGCCAGCCACTCGTTCAGCGAGCCGCACTCGTCGGCCTCGAAGTGGCTGAAGCCCACCCAGCGGATCGTCGACGGGTCGGTGACGCTGGCGACCGCGTCGCGCACCGCGGGGAACAGCGCCTTCATCCCCGTTTCGAAGAGCAGCGGCTCGTCGTCGAGAACCAGGAACTGGCCAAACTCGAGGTCTGCCGGCGCCACGTAAGTGGAGATGCGGAAGACGTCGGGAGCGACTTCGCTGATGCTCGTCATGACCGTGGGCTCCTTTTCACTTTTCGCTTGGTCAAGAAGCGAGCGGCGCACCGGGCGACAGCTTTTGCCCCATCTTGTCCATGCGCATCAGGATGAACAGCGCGCTGACCGGGTTGCCGAAGGTGAACAAGGCCAGCGTCCACCAAGCGGTCCGCTTGATGTCGCCTTCGATGACATAGATCACGAAGGCCATCAGCAGAAAGCCGAACAACAGATCGAGGGTCACCTGAAGCCCCCACGGCTCGTACAGGATGCGGATGAAGCTCGAAAACGTCGGGTCTTGAACCAAGACCCTGCCCGAAACCGCGAGATGTACCGCAAGACAAAGAATGATCACGGCGCGAAAGATGGCCATGTTTTCCTTCCCTTTATCCTATCGACTGTCGTGTCGACGAAAAGTCTAGTCCGCCTGCTTGCGCAGGAACGTCGGGATGTCGTACTGCGAGTCTCCCGCCGCCGGATCGTTCGTGCCGCTGTCGGGCACGAAGCGCGATCCCTCGCCGTCGTCGATGATCGTGCCGAGCCTGACCACGCGACGCTGCTCCTTGGAGAGCTCGCGAACCACGCCTGGCCGGCGCGAGTCGCCGCGGTCGAGCGTCTCCCGCGTCTCCCGCTCCTGCGGGCGAATCGGCTCGCGAGCGCGGTCCAGGCTGCCGAACCCCGTGGCGATCACCGTGATGCGCACCTCGTCGCCCATCTGCTCGTCGATCACCGCGCCGAAGATGATGTTGGCGTCCTCGTCGGCCTCTTCCTGGACGAGCGTGGCAGCCTCGTTGACCTCGTGCAGCGACAGCGTCGGGCCGCCGGTGATGTTGATCAGCACGCCGCGCGCGCCCTTGATCGAGACGTCTTCGAGCAGCGGGCTGGAGATCGCGTGCTGCGCCGCTTCCACCGCACGGTTCTCGCCGGCGGAGATCGCCGCGCCCATCATCGCCATGCCCATCTCGCTCATGATCGTGCGCACGTCGGCGAAGTCGAGGTTGATCAGGCCGTGCACCGTGATCAGGTCCGAGATGCCGCGCACCGCCTGCAGCAGCACGTCGTCGGCCTTCTTGAAGGTCTCGAGGATCGGCATGTTGCGGCCGGCGATCGACAGCAGGCGCTGGTTCGGGATGGCGATCAGCGTGTCTACGCTGTCCTTCAGCTCACGCATCCCGTCCTCGGCCTGCTTCAAGCGCTTCTTGCCTTCGAACAGGAAGGGCTTGGTCACCACGCCGACGGTCAGCGCGCCGAGCTCCTTGGCGAGCCGCGCGACGACGGGCGCCCCACCCGTGCCGGTGCCACCGCCCATGCCGGCGGTGATGAACACCATGTCGGCGCCGGTCAGGTACTCGCGGATGCGCTCGATGTCTTCCTCGGCCGCCTTTTTGCCGACCCCTGGATTGGCTCCCGCGCCGAGCCCCTTGGTGATCTTCTCACCGAGCTGCACCTTGATCGGCGACAGGTTGGCGCGCAGCGCCTGCGCGTCCGTGTTGGCGGCGATGAACTCCACGCCGGGCAAGCCGGCGCTGATCATGGTGTTGACCGCGTTGCCGCCTCCACCGCCGATGCCGACGACTTTGATCCGTGCTCCTAGTTCCGATCTTTCCTCTAACTCGATCATTCGCCACCTCCGTGAAAACGTTGTTTCCCTTCCGCCGACGCCATGTCCGTGTCATCGAGTCGCCGGGCCAACCGGCGCCTCGTTGCTGCCGTGATTCGCTTCTCGCGTCATCCTCAGAACATTTCCCGAAACAGCTCGTTGACTCGGTACCGCATGCGATTCCAAAAGCGCCCGTTCTGCGCCACGCCGTTCGCCGAGCGGCGCAGGCCGTAGAGCACGAGGCCGACGCCCGTCGCGTGCATCGGGCTCGACACCACGTCGACGAGCCCACCGACCTGCAGCGGCACGCCGAGCCGCACCGGCAGGTGAAATACCTGCTCGGCGAGCTCGGGCACACCCTCGAGCACGGTCGAGCCTCCGGTGACGATGACGCCCGAGGCGAGGACGTCCTCGTAGCCCGAGCGCGCTACCTCGCGGGCGACCAGCGCGAAGATCTCTTCCACCCGCGGCTCGATGATCTCCGCCAGGATGTGGCGGGAGAGCACCCGCGGGCTCCGCCCGCCGATGCTCGGCACCTCGATCGTCTCGGTGCGCGCGACCATGTTGGAGAGCGCGCAGCCGAAGCGCTGCTTGATCTTCTCGGCGTCGGCGAACGGCGTGCGCAGCCCCGTGGCGATGTCGTTCGTCAAGTGGTTGCCGCCGATCGGCAGGACCGCGGTGTGCTTCACCGCGCCGTTGTGGAAGACGACGATGTCGGTCGTGCCGCCGCCGATGTCGATGAGCGCTACGCCGAGCTCCCGCTCCTCGGACGTGACCACCGCCTCCGCGGCGGCCAGCGGCTCGAGCACCAGATCGATGACGTGGAGGCCGGCCCGCTCGCAGCACTTGACGATGTTCTGCGTCGAGGTGACCGACGCGGTGATGATGTGTACCTTCGACTCGAGCCGCACGCCCGCCATGCCGATCGGCTGCTTGATGCCGTCCTGATCGTCGACCACGAACTCCTGCGGCAACACGTGCACGACCTGTCGGTCCATCGGCAAAGCCACCGCGCGCGCCGCGTCGAGTACCCGCTCGACGTCGCCGGCGCTCACCTCGGTAGCCTTCACGGCGACCACGCCGTGGCTGTTGAATCCCTTCACGTGCGCGCCGGCGATGCCGGTGAACACGTTGTGGATCTCGCAGCTGGCCATCAGCTCGGCTTCCTCGACCGCCTTACGGATCGATTCGACGGTGGCGTCGATGTTGACGACCACACCCTTGCGCAAGCCGTGCGATGGCGACGTGCCGATACCAACGATCTGCACGCTGCCGCCTCCCCGGCCGTCCCGCGCCCCGTCGTCGCCGATCTCGGCCACGATCGCCGAGATCTTGTAGGTGCCGATGTCGAGGCCAACGATGAGTGGAGAGCGCTTCGCCATCATCTTCGGGTCAAGTGGTGGACCGGCGGCCGGCCGATCAGACGCGCCCTCCCACTCCGCCGCACCCGAGGGGAAGAGCGACCCGATGTCGCCCAGCCCGGCTGCGCCGAGCACCGCATCGATCACCGCGTGCGCGATCACGTCGCGGTCGGAGTGCCCCGCGAGCCCACGCGGCGAGTCGATTTCAACTCCTCCAGCACGAGCGGCACGCCCTCGACCAGCGCGTGCGCATCGACTCCCAGCCCGACTCTCATTCGAGCCAGCCTTTCCACGAGCGCCAGGTCGTCGGCAGCGCTTCGGTCGTCTCAAGCAATTCCGGACTCGTCAGCAGGTTGAAGAACTCCACCGCTTCTGTCGACTTCGCTCGACGTTTGATTTTGCTTCGGCGTTGATGTAACTCGCTTTGAACTCTACGATTCATGCTGGCTGGCCTTTGGTTGATGGCTTGGGTGCTTCGTAAACAACCATGCTATCGATCCTTGGTCAGCCGCCTCCCTTTTGCCTTCACCTTCAACTACTTACGCGCGTCCCCGTCGGCGAGAACGCCAAAGTAAGTGCCATTAGTTCTAACCCTTCGTTCAAGCGGACGGCACCCCCGGGGTACCGGTGTACTGCCGCTTAACTCGAACCGTTAGGCGTCGCAAGCAAGCTAAAGCAGGCAATTTGGTA
>CAVPWJ010000124.1:0-11756 GCA_963708955.1 uncultured delta proteobacterium | reverse complement strand
TGCGCGATGCCGATCTCGAACGTCACCCGCGTGCGCAGGCTCGGCTTCTCGAAGATCATCGCCATCGCCCGCCCATCGAGGCGCCGGTGCCTGCGTCTCGCCTTGACCGCGGCCTTCAGCGTCTTGGCCAGCGTGAAGATCGCATCGCAGTCGGCGCGCGACAGATCGCCGATCGACAGGAGGTCGCGCTTCATGCGCCGGCTCGCAGCACGGACTCGAGAATCGCCAAGCCTTCGTCGGCCTCGGAAGCGGTGATCGTCAGCGGCGGCAGCAGGCGAATCACACGGTCGGCCGTACAGTTGATCACCAGCCCGCGCTCGAGCGCAGCGGCCACGAACGGCCGACCGGGGCGGTCGAGCTCGAGGCCGAGGATCAGCCCGCGGCCGCGCGCGTCGCGGACGATCGGCAGCTCGCGCAAGCGCTGGATTCGCTCGAGGAACCGTTGGCCCATCACGCGGCAATTCTCCAGCACGCCGTCGCCGAGCAGCGTCTCGATCACGGCGCTGCCGGCGGCGCAGGCGAGCGGATTGCCGCCGAACGTCGAGCCGTGGGCGCCGGGGCCGAGCGCCGCGCCGAGCGCCGCGGTGGTGAGCATCGCGCCGATCGGCACGCCGCCGCCGAGTGCCTTGGCGAGCGTCACGACGTCGGGGCGAACGCCTTCCTGCTCGTACGCGAAGAGCGTTCCGGTGCGGCCCATGCCGACCTGCACCTCGTCGAGCATCAGCAAGAGCCCGTGGTCGTCGCAGAGCTTGCGGAGCTCGCGCAGGTAGCCCGCCGGCGGGATCACCACGCCGCCTTCGCCTTGGATCGGCTCGACGAGAATGCCGACGGTCTCCTTTCGCACCGCTTCGGACAGGGCGCGGACGTCGCCGAACGGCGCGTAGCGGAAGCCGGCGAGCAGCGGTTGGAAACCGCTCTGGTACCTCTCCTGGCCGGTGGCGCTGATGGTGGCGATCGTGCGCCCGTGGAACGAGTTGTAGGTGGTGAGGATCTCGTAGCGTCCGCCGAGGCCCTCGCCGTGCTTGCGCGCGAGCTTGATCGCTGCCTCGTTGGCTTCCGCGCCGCTGTTGCAGAAGAAAACGCGATCGGCGAAGGAGTAAGCGGTGAGCAGCTCGCCGAGGCGAGCCGCGGGCTCGTTGTAGTAGACGTTCGAGGCGTGCAGCAGCTTCTCGCTCTGCGCGCGGATCGCGGCGAGCACTCGCGGGTGCGCATGCCCGAGGTTGTTGACGGCGAGGCCGGTGAAGAAGTCGAGGTACTTGCGGCCGTCGGCGTCCCACAGCCGCGCCCCTCGCCCCCGTACGAACGCGACGGGATAGCGGGCGTAGACGCCGATCTGGGTGCGATCGGTCGCGTCGATGATCTCGCGGTTGGTCATCGCGAGCCCAGTCCCGAGCGCTTGGCCGAGCGCTTGCGCGCCTGCCAGGTGACCTCGGTGCCGATGCCTTCCTCGGTGAAGATCTCGAGCAGCACCGCGTGGCGCTTTCGCCCGTCGATGATGTGCGTCTTCTTCACGCCCCCGCGTAGCGCCTCCACGCAGCATTCGACCTTGGGGATCATCCCCTGGCCGATCACGCCGCTCTGGATGAGCTGCGCCACCTGCTCGCTCGACAGCGTGCGCAGCAGCTCGCCGTTGCCGTCCTTGATACCCTCGACGTCGGTGAGCAGGATGAGTTTCTCGGCGGCCAGAGCTTCGGCGATCTTACCCGCGGCGATGTCGGCATTGACGTTGTAGCTCTCGCCGTTCTCGCCGACCGCCACCGGAGCGATCACCGGGATGAAATTGGCGGCGTCGAGCGAGCGGATCACCGCCACGTTCACCTTGACGATCTCGCCCACCTGTCCGATGTCGACGGTCTCGGGCGGCCGGCCGGCCTCCTCGACGCGCACGAGCAGCTTGCGGGCGAGCAGCAGCTCGCCGTCCTTCCCCGAGAGCCCGACCGCGTGTCCGCCATGGCGGTTGATCAACGTGACGATCTGCTTGTTGATCTTGCCGCCGAGCACCATTTCGACGACGTCCATGGTGGCTTCGTCGGTGACCCGCATGCCGCGCACGAAGCGGCTCTCGAGCTCGAGCCTCTCGAGCAGCCGGTCGATCTGCGGCCCGCCGCCGTGCACCACCACCACGTTGATGCCGACGTACTTGAGCAGCGCGATGTCCTCGGCGAAGCCCGACTGCAGCTCCTGGTCGACCATCGCCTTGCCGCCGTACTTGATGACGAACGTCTTGCCGTTGAAGCGCCGGATGTACGGCAACGCTTCGAGCAGGACGTCGGCCTTTTCGGTGAATCGTTCTGCCATGCGCGGCTCGCCCAAAAAAGAATACAGGAAGGTACTCAGTTTGCGGATAGAGTCAACAAACGCCGGGCCGCGGCCAGAGGCAGCACTGGGCGCAACAATTTTCCGTCAATGACGGCCAAACCGAAGACGCGTCGGCGGTACGGCGGATGAGCCGCCGGTACCGAAGACGACAGCGAGAAGGCACACACGACATCCGGCGGCTCCATCCGCGACCGAGCGGATGAGCTGCGCGCGCAGAAAGCTCCGACCAAGGCAACGCGTGTCGTGCGTCAGCTCCATCCGCACCGCCGCCACAGATCCTCTCGGGCGCCGCTCGCTAAAGAATGTAGCGACTGAGATCCTGGTCCTGCAGGATCGGATCGAGGCGCTCGCGCACGTAGGCGCCGTCGATCGCCACCGTCCTCCCGGACATCTCCGGGGCGGAGAACGACACCTCGTCCAGCAGGCGCTCCATCACCGTGTGCAGCCGGCGCGCGCCGATGTTCTCGGTGCGCACGTTCACCTCGGCGGCGATGCGCGCGATCTCCTCGACCGCGTCGGATATGAACTCGAGGTGGACGCCCTCGGGCTCCATCAGCGCCACGTACTGCTTGATCAGGGCGTTCTTCGGCTCGGTCAGGATGCGCACGAAGTCGGCTTGGGTGAGCGCTTCGAGCTCGACGCGGATCGGGAAGCGGCCTTGGAACTCGGGGATGAGATCCGACGGCTTGGCGACGTGGAACGCGCCGGAGGCGATGAACAAGACGTGGTCGGTGCGCACCATCCCGTACTTGGTGCTGACGGTCGAGCCCTCGACGATCGGCAGGAGGTCGCGCTGCACCCCCTCGCGCGAGACGTCGGGACCGTGCACGCCCTCGCGTCCGGCGATCTTGTCGATCTCGTCGATGAAGACGATGCCCGCGTGCTCCACGCGGCGCACCGCTTCCTTGCTGACCGCCTCGACGTCGATCAGCCGGTTCGCTTCCTCCTGGGCGATCGTCTCCATCGCCTCGCTCACCTTGACGCGGCGGCGCTTGGTCTTCTTCGGCATGAAGTTCGAGAACAGGTCCTTCAGGCTCTGTTCCATGTCCTCCATGCCCTGCGGCGTCATGATCTGCAGCATCGGGCTCGCCGAGGTCGTGGTCTCGACGTCGACCAGCCGCTCGTCGAGCTTGCCCTCGCGGAGCAAGCGGCGGAGCTTCTCGCGGGTGGCGTGCGTGTCGTCGTCGCGCTCGGCGTCGGGAGCAGCGTCGGGACGGATGCCGACCGCGCGCGCCGGCAGCAGCAGGTCGAGAACCTTTTCCTCGGCGCTCTCGCGCGCACGAATCTGCACCTTCTCTTTCTCCTCTTCCCGCACCATGCCGATCGCCAGCTCGGTCAGGTCGCGGATAATCGATTCGACGTCGCGGCCGACGTAGCCGACCTCGGTGAACTTCGAGGCCTCGACCTTCAGAAACGGCGCCTGCGCGAGCTTGGCGAGCCGGCGCGAGATCTCGGTCTTGCCGACTCCGGTCGGCCCGATCATGATGATGTTCTTCGGCGCGATCTCGTCGCGCAGGTCTTCGGCGACTTGCTGGCGGCGCCAGCGGTTGCGCAGCGCGATCGCCACCGCCCGCTTGGCCGCCCGCTGGCCGACGATGTAGCGGTCGAGCTCCGAGACGACCTCGCGCGGCGTCATCGGCGACGCATCGAGGCTGTCGTGCTTCAGGCTGATCTGCGGAACGCTTTCGGCCATGCTACTCCCCGAGCTCCTCGACGACGATCTCCTGGTTCGTGTAGACGCAGAGCGCCGCGGCTTCCTTCATCGCTTCTTCGGCGATCCCCCGCGCGTCGAGCGAAGAGTGCTTGGCGAGCGCCCGCGCCGCGGCGAGCGCGAAATTCCCGCCTGAGCCGATCGCCAGCAAGCCGTCGTCGGGCTCGATGACGTCGCCGCTGCCGGTGATCAGCAGCGAGACCTCGCGGTCGGCGACGATCAGCAGCGCCTCGAGGCGGCGGAGGATCCGGTCCGACCGCCAGTCCTTGGCGAGCTCGACCGCGGCGCGCTTCAAGTTACCGTGATGCTGTTCGAGCTTGGCCTCGAACTTCTCGAACAGCGTCAGCGCGTCGGCGGTGCCGCCGGCGAAGCCGGCCAGCACCTGGCCCTGATAGAGACGGCGCACCTTGCGGGCGCTCCGCTTGATGACCGTCTGGCCGAGGCTCACCTGGCCGTCGCCCGCGATCACCACCTTTCCTCGGTGGCGGACGGCGAGAATCGTCGTGCTGCGGACCTGAAGCGCCTCCCCCCGGGGGGAAAGACCGGCCGACGGGCGAGATGGGTGGGAGCTACCGCGCTCGCGGATGCGCATCGTCGTAGGCCTTCATCAGATGATCGAGGTTCACGTGCGTGTAACGCTGCGTGGTGGACAAGCTGGAATGACCGAGCAGCTCCTGGATCGAGCGCAGATCGGCGCCCTGATTCAACAGGTGGGTGGCGAAGCTGTGGCGCAGGGAATGCGGGCTCGGCGACACCGCCGTGCCGGCGGAGAGCGCGTAGTGCTTGACGAAACGCGCGACGCTGCGCGCGGTCAGCCGCCCGCCGCGGCGATTGACGAACACCGCCGCGCGCTCGATGCCCCCGTCGCGGAGCTCGCGGCGGTAGGTGCGCAGCGCGTCGAGCGCGATCTCGCCGATCGGCACGATGCGCTCCTTGCGGCCCTTGCCGAACACCCGCACGCACTCGTTCTCGAAGTCCACGCTCGGCCAATCCAGGCCAACGAGCTCGCTCACCCGCAAGCCCGAGGAGTAGAGCGTCTCGAGGATCGCCCGGTCGCGCTCTGCCCAGGCCTCGCCCCTCGGCAGCCCGTTCAACAGCCGCTCCATGTCGTCGATCGGCAGGAAGACCGGCAGCCGCTTCTCGCTCTTCGGCGCGGCGAGCTGCGCGGCGGGATCGCGACGGATCTTGCGGGTCGCCGCGAGGAACGCGAAGAAGCCGCGGATCGCCGCCACCTTGCGCGACACCGTCGAGCGCCGCGACGTGCGCAGCTTGGCGGCGGCGTAGGCGCGCAGGTCCTCGATCGAGATTCTTCCCGCCTTGACGTCGCCGCATCCGCCGCGCTTCTTCTCGCTCAGGAAGGCCCGCAGCTCGTCGAGGTCGCTGCGGTAGCCGCGCAGCGTATGCGGGGAGGAGTGCCGTTCGGCGCGCAGGTGGTGCATGTAGAGTTCGATCTCGGCCCGCATGCAGGAATAGCCCCCTGCGCGAGCCTATGGTAGCTGTGCTCCGCCGTGGCAGCAACGTCGTTCGAGATCGAGGAGCGCGTCACCTTCGCGAGCCGCCGCGGCAATCGCCTGGTCGGCATCGTGCACTCCCCGCGCGTCGCGATTCCCGCCGCGCCCGGGGTGATCCTCTGCCACGGTATGGAGTCGACCAAGGAGGGCGCCAAGCACAAGCGCCTCAGCGAGATGCTGTCGAGTCACGGCGTCACGGTCCTCCGTTTCGACTTCTCCTACGTCGGCGAGTCGGAGGGCGACTTCGCGGATCTCACGTTCCGCGGCGAAGTCGAAGACCTGGCCGGCGCATGGGACTTCTTCCGCGCGCGGGTGGTAGGACCGATCGGGCTGCTCGGCTCGAGCATGGGAGGCACGGTGGCCCTGCTCTTCGCGGCGCGCGAGCCGGGCGTGCGAGCGCTCGCCACGATCGCCGCGGTGGCGCGCCCGGCGCAATCGCTGGCGGAGCTCCGCCCGGCCGAGCTCGAGCGCTGGCGAAAAGACGGCGTCTACTCGCTCGGCGGGGTGCGCCTGAAGAAGAGCTTCCTCGACGACGTCGAGACGCTCGACGTCATCGCCGCTTGCCGTTCGATCACCTGCCCCGCGTTCCTCGCCCACGGAGACGCCGACCGCGTGGTGCCCTGCTCCGACGTCGCGGTGCTCGCCGCCGCGCTCGGCGGCGAGCACCGCACGAAGATTTATCCCGGAGCCGACCACCGCTTCTCCAAGCCGGCGGACCTCGACCGATTGCTCGCCGATCTCGCCGGCTGGCTCGAAACCGAGCTCGCGAGGAGCGTCACGGCTTGAGGGGCACCTGCCGCCACTGCGGGGGCCCAGATCGATGTCGAGCGGACCGGCGTATGCGAGCCGCGCAACCGGCGGTGCGCGGCAAGGGTTAGAGACGGGACGGGCGATCCGAGAAATCGCCCCTGAGGAGCCTCCATGCGAAAATGGATCATTCTCGCGCTGGTTCTCGCGGCGCTCGCCAGCGTCGGCGCGCTCGCGCTCGTCAATCTCAATTCCTATCTGAATCGCAACCGGGATTGGCTCGCCGCGCAGGTGGAGGTCGCACTCGGACGCAAGGTGAGCTTCTCGGAGGTCGGCGTGCAGCTCTTCGGTGGCTTCGGCGCGCACGTCAAGGACTTGAAGATCGCCGACGACGCGGCGTTCTCGAAGGACGACTTCGTCAAGGCGGGCGACGTGCGGGTGTCGCTGAAGCTCTGGCCCGCGCTGTTCGGCCGCTACGAGGTTTCGCGCATCGTGCTTTCCAAGCCCGAGGTGACGATCATCCGCACCAAGGACGGATTCAACTACGACTCGATCGGCAAGAAGGAAGGCGCGCCGCCGAAGCCCGCGCCGGCGGCGATTCCCGAGCGGCCGCCCGACGCCAAACCGCTGCCGGCCGCCGAGAGCCGAGGGGAGAAGGCCGCGTTCGTGGTCTCGCTCGTCGACGTCGAGAAGGGTCAGTTCCGCTACCTCGACCGTACCACCACGCCACCCGGCGACCTGCGAGTTCGGGATCTCGATTTCTCCGCCTCGGACGTGGGCCTCGATCGCCCGGTGCGCCTGAAGCTCGCCACCGCCCTGTTCGGCGCCGACCAGCAGAACGTCAAAGTCGAGGGCTCGCTCGGTCCGCTCGGCTCGCCCCCGAATGTGAAAGGCGCCGAGCTCGATTTGACGATCGACATGGGCCCGCTGGTGATCGACGACGTGAAGAAATTCGTAGCGGCGGCCAAGGCGCTGCCCCCGGGTCTCTCTTCCGCCGACCCCGTTTCGCTCTCGGCGAAGCTCTCCGGCAACCTCGACGACCTGAAGCTCGACGCCGAGCTCGACGGCAGTAGCGCCGCCATTCGCTACGGCACCGCGTTCCAGAAACCGAAGGGCGTGGCGATGACGCTCAAGGTGAGCGCGGAGCGCAGGGAGAACGCCCTCGACGTGAAGACGCTCGCGCTGCGGCTCGGCGAGCTCCACCTCGCCGGTAAGGGCACCGTGGACTCGAGCCCGGGCGGCGCGCTCGATTTCCAGATCGACAGCACGAAGACGCCGCTCGCCGGTTGGGACAAGCTGCTGCCCACCTTCGCGGGGCACGAGGTCTCGGGCAACGTCGAGGTGCACGTACGCGCGAAGGGCAAGACGGGCGGGAGCGAGGCGCCGCAGCTCTTCGGCACGGTCGCGCTCGACGACGTATCCGCGAAGCAGAAGGGCTCGCCGTATGAGATCGAGAACCTGACCAGCCGCATCGAGCTGAAGGGCACGTCGGCCTCGATCCCGCCAACCGCGTTCAAGCTCTCGGGCTCGCCGGTCGAGATCCAGGCCGACGTGCCGAGCTTCCGCCCCGTGGCGGCGACGTTCAGCTTGAAGTCCCCGCAGATCTCCGCCGCGTCGCTCAACTTCGCGAGCCCCACCGCCAAGAAGCCCGAGGTGCTGCGCGGCTTCGACCTCCGCGGGCAGTTTCGCGCCGCCGGCCGCGCGCCCGAATTGCAGGGAACGCTACGCTCGAGCGACGGCAGCCTGCGCGACTTCGACTACCGCGACCTGAGCGCCGACTTGAACCTGCGCGACCAGGTAGCCACGCTCGGCAAGCTCGCACTCCACGCCTTCGACGGCGCCTACGACGGCTCGGGCCGCTACGACATGCGCGAAGCGGAAAACCCGAAGTTCGAGTTCCGCTCGAGCATCCGCAGCATGGACTTGAAAAGCCTGCTCGCCAGCCAGTCGCCCGGCTCGGAGAAGAAGATCGAGGGACGGCTCGATGCCGATCTGTCGCTCAGCGGCGCCGGCAAGGGCTGGGCGACGATCAAGCGCCAGCTCCGCGGCGACGGCCGGCTCGACGTGCGGGACGGCGTCATCAAGGACGTCAACATCGCCGAGCAGGTGCTGCAGAACGTGACCGGCATCGCCGGTCTCTCGAACCTGACCTCGCCGCGCGTGCGGCAGAAGCACCCCGCGCTGTTCGCCACGGGCGATACCCAGTTCGACAAGCTCGGCGGCAGCGTGCGAATCGCGGACGGTCTCGCGCGCAGCGACGACCTCACGCTGGCGGCGCGCGACTACGCGATCCTCGGCAAGGGAACCTATTCGCTCGACAACCAGCTCGACGTAAACGCGGAGCTGGTAGCGTCGAAGGCTCTCTCCGATGACGTGAGCGCGGACGTGCGCGAAGCGAAGTACATCACCAACGAGCAAGGCAAGATCGAGATTCCCTTCCGCCTGACCGGCGAGCTGCCGCATGTGAAGCCGAAGCCCGACGCCGAATTCATCGCCCGCGCGCTCAGCCGCGCAGTCGTCGGCAAGGGCCTCGATAAGATCTTCGGCAAGGGCAAGCCGCTGCCGCCGGGCGTGACGCCGACGCCCGACTTGAAGCACCCCGAGCGGGATCTGCTGAAAAAGGGGCTGGAGCGGCTGTTCGGTCGATAGTCGGCGATGAGATTCTTGACTTCACTGTGACCAAATTCGTACATCGATCGGAAGTCGCGGTCTTGACCCCCTTGAGCCGATTTTCCGCGAAATTCAGAAACGCTTTTTCCTTGCTCCCGGTGACGAATTTTGGTACTTCTGAAAAGTCTCAAAAAAGCCTTGATTCGACAGGGTCTTAGGTGGTGACACGGCGGAGGATAACGTTATGATTCTGGATTCAGTCTTGGGCCTCTTCTCCAACGACCTGGCGATTGATCTCGGCACCGCCAATACGCTGATCTACGTCAAAAGCCAGGGAATCGTCTGCAACGAGCCCTCGGTCGTCGCCGTGCAGAAGGACGCCCGCGGCGGACGGCGGGTGCTCGCGGTCGGCGCCGAAGCGAAGAAGATGCTCGGACGAACTCCGGGAAACATCGTCGCCATCCGCCCTCTCAAGGACGGCGTCATCGCCGACTTCGAGATCACCGAGGCGATGCTGCGTTACTTCATCCAGAAGATTCACAACCGGCGCACGCTGGTGCGACCGCGCATCATCATCTGCGTGCCGTTCGGCATCACCGAGGTGGAGAAGCGCGCTGTTCGCGAGTCCGCCGAATCGGCCGGCGCGCGCGAAGTCTATCTCATCGAGGAGCCGATGGCAGCCGCAATCGGCGCGGGTTTACCGATCACCGAGCCGACCGGGAACATGATCGTCGACATCGGCGGCGGCACCACCGAGGTCGCGGTCATCTCGCTCTCCGGCGTGGTGTTCTCGCGCTCGGTGCGCGTCGGCGGCGACAAAATGGACGAGGCGATCATCCAGTACATCAAGCGCAAGTACAATCTGCTGGTCGGCGAGCGGACCGCCGAGCTCATCAAGATCACCATCGGCTCGGCGTTCCCGGGGAACGAGATCCAGACCATGGAGATCAAGGGCCGCGATCTCGTCGCCGGCGTGCCGAAGACGGTGGATATCTCCGACGAGGAGATCCGCGATTCGCTGCTCGAGCCGATCAACCAGGTCGTCGAAGCGGTGCGCATTGCGCTCGAGCGCACGCCACCCGAGCTCGCTTCGGACATCGTCGACAAGGGTATCGTGCTGGCCGGCGGCGGCTCGCTGCTGCGCAACCTCGACGTGTTGCTGCGCGACGAAACGGGCCTGCCGATCACGCTAGCGGAGGATCCGCTGACGGCGGTGGTGATGGGCGCTGGAAAGGTGCTCGACGAGTTGTCGCTCCTGAAGGACGTGACGATCCAGTAGAAAAAAAGGGGTCAGGTTACATTTTCGGCATCCGGAATCCGAGGCTCTGCTTGACGGGGAAAATGTAACCTGACCCCTTTTTCAACCGTGTTCGAGTTCCTCCGGAGAAATCAGGTTCTCTTGAGCTCCGGGATGTTTCTCGCGCTGTCCCTCGGCTTGCTCACGGTGAACCGCGGGGGCACGCGCCGCTTCGATCCGCTCGGCGGGATCTTCCTCGAGGCGCTGCGCCCGTTGCAGAGCGTCACCACCGGAGCCACCGGGGCGGTCGGTGGCTTGTGGGGACGATACCTCGGCCTGGTCGGCGTGCAGGCGGAGAACCAGCGGCTGCGCGAGCGGCTGCGCGCCATCGAAGCCGAGCACCATCGCGCTCTCGAGGTCGCGATCGAGAACCGCCGCCTGCAGGGGCTGCTGGATTTCCGCGGCGACGTTCCGTCGCTGGTCGTGACCGCGCGCGTGATCGGCAAGGACGCCTCGGGCATCTTCCAGACGCTCACGCTCGACCGCGGCGAGCGCGATGGCATCCGCGGCGGAATGGCCGTGGTATGCGCCGACGGCATCGTCGGCCGCATCGCCCAGGCAAGCTCTCACGCCTCGCGGGCGCTGCTGATCTCGGACCACAACAGCGGCGTCGACGCGCTGGTGCAGCGCACGCGTGCCCGCGGCATCGTCGAAGGCACGCTCCCGGGAAGCTGCTCGATGAAGTACATCAAGCGCAGCGACGACGTCGACGTGAACGACGTCGTGGTGACCTCGGGGCTCGACGGGATCTTTCCGAAGGGGATCCTGATCGGCCACGTGAGCGGCGTCACCCGCAAGGATGTCGGTCTCTACCGGGTGGCCGAGGTGGCGCCGGCCGTCGACTTCGCGAAGCTCGAAGAGGTGCTGGTGCTGACGTCGCCGCCGGAAGAGGTCAACGACTCGATCGAGGCCGCGGCCCGCGTCCGGATCACTCCCGAGCCAACCCCGCCGCCGGACGCCACCGCCACTCCGACCGCCGCCCCGACAGGGTCGGCGCCTCGATGAAGGGATGGGCGATGGGATTGCTCGTCTTGGTGATGATCACCGCGGTCGTCGGCGTGCTGCTCGAGACGACGGTCTTCCACCTCTTGCCGCTCGGCTCGATCGTTCCCGACCTGATGGTGATCCTCTGCGTCTACCTGGCGCTCCACGAGCACAGCGTGGCGGGCGCGCTCGGCGCCTTCCTGCTCGGCTACTTCACCGACAGCTTCTCCGGCAACATGCTCGGGCTGCACGCGTTCGCCATGAGCCTCGTCTTCCTGCTCGTCTATCTGTTGGCCCGACAGCTATGGATGGACAACGTCGTCGCCAACGTGGCCGTGGTGTTCATCGCCTCGCTGATCAAGGCGCTGGCCGTGGCGGCGCTGCTCGCCTTCTATCTCTCCGCCGCCTACCCGTGGCATCAGCTCTTCTCCAGCGCCTGGGTCGAAGCGGGGATCGCGGCGCTGTTTTCGCCATTCGTCTTCTCGCTGCTCGACGGCGGCCGACGCCTGTGGGGCCTCGATTGAGCGGTCGAGCGTCCGGGCGAGCCCCTTCCCCTCCCGCCATTCGAGAATGACCT
>CAVPWJ010000123.1:0-11061 GCA_963708955.1 uncultured delta proteobacterium | reverse complement strand
CGCTGGCCATCTGCTGGTCGTGCCGTACCGTGAGGTGGCCGACCTCGACGGTCTGACCGAGCAGGAGACAGCCGATCTCTGGGCCACGGTGACCGATGCGGTCCGCGTCGTGCGCACGGTGTACGCCCCCGACGGCCTGAACGTCGGGCTCAATCTCGGCCGACCGGCGGGCGGCTCGGTGCCTGACCACCTGCACGTCCACGTGGTGCCGCGCTGGACCGGGGACTCGTTCCAGCTGTCCTTCGCGTCGGTGCTGGCGTTGCTGCTGGCCGCCGAGCGGTGGCGGGCGCGCCGCGCGGCGGAGCCCGAGGCGGAGACCGCTCTTCGCCGAATCGCGCGCCACGGGAAGTTGGCGCTGGGGGTGTCCGCGGCGGCGCTGATCGGCACCGCTCCGCTGGTGGCGCTGCACTTCAACCGGCTGTCGCTGATCGGCCTGCTCGCCAATCCGGTGCTCGTCCCGCTCGCCGGCACGCCGGCGACCGTGATCGGTCTGGCCGGCGCCGCTTGCGCCTGGCTTTCGGAGCCGCTGGCTCGCGGACTGTTCGCGCTGGCGCGATGGCCGCTCGGCCTACTACGGGTGGGTGTGGGCGTCGCGACCGCCGTGCCGCTGGCGAGCGTCTCGGTGCCGACCCCGACCCTGCTCGAGGTCGGGCTGGCGTACCTCTGGCTCGGGCTTCCGTGGATGGGGTCGCGGTGGCGAAGAGCGCTCTGGATCGCCGTCGCGATCGCTACCGCGGCGGACGTTGCTTGGTGGGCGCGCGAGCGCCTGTGGCGCGCCGATCTACGCGTGCGTTTTCTCGACGTCGGGCAGGGGGACGCCGCGGTCGTCGAATTGCCGCGTGGGGCGGTTCTGGTGATCGACGGCGGCGGCTTCGCGCGCAGCCGCCTGGACGTCGGCGAGCGGGTGGTGGCCCCGTACCTGCGGTCGCGGAAGATCCGGCGGGTCGACTATCTCGTCGCGACGCACGGCGACTGGGATCATCAGGGCGGCCTCCACTACCTGGTGGAGGCGTTCTCGCCGCGGGAGCTGTGGGTGCCCGCGTCTCCGGCGGAGCGGGCCCGACTGGCGTCGCTCGAAGGGAAGATTGCCCGACGGGGCGGCCGCGTGCGCCCGTTGTCCGCGGGAGACGTGCCGCTCGACGCGGCGGGCGTGCGCGTCGAGTGCCTGCATCCGCCGGCGGGGCACGCCTTGTCCTCCAACGACTCGTCGCTCGTGCTGCGCCTTCGGATCGGGAGCGCCGTTGTGCTGTTCACCGGGGACGTGGAGTCCTCGGGCGAGGGCCTCGTCGCCGCGCGATTCGACGCGGAGCCGCACACCGTGCTCAAGGTCCCGCATCACGGCAGCGGCACTTCGAGCGGCGAGCCGTTTCTTCGCTGGGCCGCGCCGGACGTCGCCGTTTTCTCGCTGGGAAGTGGAAACACCTATGGCTTCCCGCAGCCGCGAGTCGTCGAGCGCTACGCCGATCGCGGCGCGCGCGTCCTGCGCACCGACCGCGATGGCTCGGTGTGGGTCGAGAGCGGCGGGCGGCAGGTTGCCGTCCGCCCGCAGCGAGAGGGTTGGCCGGCTCTCTGTTCGTTGCTCGGCTCGCTGTGCTAGTCTGCGAAGGCGATGATGGACGTAGTCAACTTCCTGATCTTTTGGGCGAAGAACCATCCGATCGTCATCCTCGCGGCGCTCGTGGCCTTCCTCGTGGTCTCCCGGCTCCTCAATCGCAAGAGTGCCGCCGACCGAGAGGCGGAGCGAGTGGTGAAGAACCTCGTCGAGTCCTCGAAGGACAAGTACAAAGAAACGCGCCCGCTGCGCTGAGGCCCCGGCGCGTCCGCCGAAAGGTGGACACGCATTGAACCATGCGGTCCGCGCGCTAGGGCCGCCGCGGGCCACCTTCGCTTCCCGTGCTCACGCAGCGCCGAGGTCGGACGTGCAATGCGCACACCGCGTCGCCTTGATCGGAATCTGCGACAGGCAGTACCGGCAGTCCTTCGCCGTCGGCTCCCCCGCTGGCGCAGGCTTGGGAGCGAGCAAGCGGTTGATCTGCTGAATCAGCAGAAAGAGCGCGAACGCAATGATCAAGAACTCGATCAGGGCGTTCAGGAAGATTCCGTAGTTGACCGTCGCCGCTCCCGCCTTCTTCGCGTCGGCCAAGCTGGCGTACGGCATCCCCGAGAGGTTCAGGAACAGATTCGAAAAATCGACCTTGCCGAGTAGCAAGCCGATTGGCGGCATCAAGACGTCGTTGGTGAACGAGCTGACGATCTTGCCGAAGGCGCCGCCGATGATCACCCCGACCGCCATGTCGATGACGTTGCCCCGCATGGCGAACCGCTTGAACTCCTGAAGCATCCCCAGTCCTCCTTTTCACTGGAGGGAAACGCGCCAGCGCCCTCCGGCCGAGCGGATATCGCCGGTGGAGTGGCCGCCTTCGCGAAACACGCCGGCGATTTGCTCGCCGCATTCGCCGCAGCGGTTGCCATCGAGCCGGTACGACAGGATGGCGTGCCAGTCGCGCCGGATCAGCGCGGCACCGCAGCTCGGGCAGAAGGTAGTCTGACCGTCCCGGTCGTGAACGTTGCCCACGTAGCAGTGGCGAATGCCCGCACGGAGCGCGCGCTCCCGCGCGCGGCGCAGGGTCGTCGGTGGAGTCGGCGGCACGTCGAGCATCTTGAAATCGGGGTGGAACGCGGTGAAGTGCAGCGGCACCTCGGGTCCGAGCGACTCGGCGATCCAGTCGCACTCCGCGGCGATCTCGTCGTCGGCGTCGTTGTGGCCCGGGATCAGCAGCGTGGTGATCTCGAACCAGACACGGGTCTCGCGCTTGAGCCACAGCAGCGTGTCCTTCACGGGCTCGAGATGCGAGAGCGTGACGTGCCGGTAGAAATCCTCGGTGAAGGCTTTGAGGTCGACGTTGGCGGCGTCCATGTAACGGAACACGTCGGGTCTCGCCTCGGGACTCACGAATCCCGCCGTCACGAACACGTTCTTGAGACCGGCCTGGCGAGCGAGGCGGGCGATGTCGATCGCGTACTCCGCCCAGATCACCGGATCGTTGTAGGTGTACGCGATCCCCGAGCAGCCGGAGCGAAGCGCCAGCTCCACGACGTCGGCGGGAGAGCCGGTCTCGCTCCGCCGCTCGTCCAAGCGCACCTTGCTGATGTCCCAATTTTGGCAGAACTTGCAGCCGAGGTTGCAGCCAGCGGTCCCAAAGGACAGCACGTTCGTGCCTGGCAGGAAGTGGTTGAGCGGCTTCTTCTCCACCGGGTCGACGGCGAAGCCGGTCGACCGCCCGTACCCCAGGCTCAGCAAGCGGCCGCCGACGTTCTTGCGAATGAAGCAAAACCCGGCTTTGCCCTCGGGGATTTCACAGAGACGAGGGCAGAGGTAGCACTCCAGCTTGCCGTTCTCGAGCGGGCGCCACCAACGTGCTTCCGGTGGGGCGATGGACATCGTTGTCAGAGTAAGCACGTCCACCGTCGGCGGCAAGTGCGGGGCAGGTTCGCACGTGGAGCAGAGCAAACATCAGCAACCACCGTCGGCGCCGCCACGACAAGCAATGGCGGCCCGAGATGCGTTGCCAGCGCGGAGGCGTGTGGCTATAGTCCACCTTCGGCGCGACCCACGGTCGTCACGACCGCAAGGGGCCGTCTCGGTCTGAACATGGGAACTGCGGATGAACCGCACCGCGGGCATCGTCGTCATCGGCAACGAGATCCTCTCCGGAAAGGTCACGGACACGAATTCGCCGTTCCTCGCCCGTGAGCTGCGCAAGATCGGCGTCGACGTTCGCCGGGTCAGCGTGATTCCCGACGAGCTCGACGACATCGCCCGCACGGTGCGCGAGTTCCACGAGCGATTCGACCTGGTGTTCACGTCGGGCGGCGTTGGCCCGACGCACGACGACGTGACGGTCGAGGGAATCGCGCGAGCGTTCGAGCGCCGCGTGGTACGTGAGCCTGCCCTTGAGCAGAAGCTGCGCGACTTCTACAAAGAGAAGGTCAACGACGCCCGCTTGAAGATGTCCGAGGTGCCCGAGGGAACGGAGCTCATCTACGGCGGCACGCTCGCCTTCCCGACGATGAAGGTCGAGAACGTCTACATCCTTCCGGGGATTCCCGAGATCCTCGAGTCCAAGTTCCTCGCCATCCGCGAGCGCTTCGCCTCTGACCCGTTTCACCTGCGCACCGTCTACACGCGCGAGGGGGAGGGGGCGATCGCCCAGTTCCTGAACGATACGCTACGGAGCTTTCCGGATCTGTTGCTCGGCTCGTACCCGAAGATCGGCAACCCCGAGTACATCGTGAAGCTGACGCTCGAATCCAAGGATCTCGACTACGTGGAGCGTGCGCTCGCGCATCTCTTGCGGATCCTGCCCGGCGGCTGTGTGGTGAAGACCGAGTCCTTTTGAGGAGGAAGAAGCCCATGCGAAGATGGATCCTGACGTTCGCCCTGCTGGCCTCGCTGGCGGTGGCCGTGCCGCGCGCCCACGCGGAGGGGAACTATGCGGTCGATGCGGGTTACGGCACGGCGTGCGTGTTCGTGAACCTGTTGTACATGCCGGCGAAGTTCGTCTACGCGACGCTTGGCGGCATCACCGGCGGTTTCGCCTACTTGCTGACCGGCCTCAACTACGACGTCGCGGATCGGATCTGGGCGCCCTCGCTGGGCGGCAACTACGTCGTCACGCCGGCCCACCTCCGCAACCAGCAGACGCTGTACTTCAGCGGGGCGGTGCAAGAGGAGCAGACGCAGTAGAGGGCGCCTCGGGATCTTCGCCCGCGTCGACTGTCGTCTGGACCTTCCCGAACCAGACGATCGGCCGCGCGTGGCGACGAAGGACGCGGCGTAGACAGGACGGAGCGGCGACGACTCGCTCTCCCCACCGATCCCCACCCTGGCGCCCCGTTCCAACCCCACGTTCCCCGCGACTGCCAGAAACCGCATACCGCCGAGGCCGAGCCGCCGCCGCAGCCTCGCTCGTGCCATGGTTCGTCCTCGGCTGTCAAGGTGAATCTACAACATGTAGCGTGGTGGTCCGCGGATAGGCCCTACATATGGGGCGCATGAAGCCGCGCTGCGTCAGCGCGGCACGGCTCTCGCCTGAGCCGTTCTGGCCCATCTCCCCGGTTGCGCGAGCGCGGCGCGGTAGCTACCTTTCTTGGATGAACGAGTGGGTGCGAGACGTCACCGACGCCACCTTCGAGGCCGAGGTGGTCGAGCGGTCTCGAAGCGTTCCCGTGCTCGTCGATTTCTGGGCCCCGTGGTGTGGACCGTGCCGGACTCTCGGGCCGTTGCTCGAGCGCCTAGCCGCCGAGCATCGCGGAGCGTTCGTGGTCGCCAAGATCAACGTCGACGAGAACCCCCGCGTCGCCGGCGCCTTCGGTATCCGTAGCATTCCGGCCGTGAAGGCAGTTCGCGAAGGCGAGATCGTCGACGAGTTCGTCGGCGCTCTGCCCGAGTCCGCGTTGCGGGAGCTCTTGCGGGGAATCCTGCCGAGCGAGGCCGATCGCCTCGCCGAGCGCGGCGGCGAGGCCGAGCAAGGCGGCGACCACGCGGGCGCCGATGCCCTCTACCGCCAGGCCCTCGAGCGGGATCCGAACCATCCGGCGGCTCGGCTCGGTCTCGGCCGCCTGCTCGCCGAGTCCGAGCCCGAGGGCGCCATCGCCGAGCTCGAGCGCGTCCTGGCCGGTACGCCGGAGAGAGCCACCGCCGATCGCATCGCCGCGCGCTTGCGCCTTGGCCGCGACAACGGCGCCGCCGAGATGGAGCTGCGGGCACGCCTCGAGAAGGACCCGGCCGATCTCGCGGCTCGTCTGGATCTCGCGCGCGCTCTTGCCGCGAAGGAGCAATACGAGCTGGCGCTCGGCCACCTGCTCGAGATCGTCAAGCGCGACCGCGGTTACGAGGATGAAGCGAGCCGCAAGTCGATGCTCGACATCTTCAACATCCTCGGCGCGCGGCACGCGCTGACCGAAAAATATCGAAGCGAGCTCGCTCGCGTCTTGTTCAGCTAATCCACCTCGAACAGCTCGCTCACGTGAAACGGCGCGAGCAGACGGTGGTTACTGACCGCGGTCACGCGGTAGGAGCCGGGCGCCGGTGCGCGCAGCGATCCTGCCCAGGTGCCGGGCTGGTCCCGATGGGGCGTCAGCCGCACGATCTTGCCCGCGACCCGCTTGCCGACGTGGCGGATCTGCTCCACGCGCACCCCGACCCGCATGGATTTCGAGGGGAACGCGTGGCCGGTGGCGCTGCGCGCGGCGAGACGAATCTCCACGGGCTGGCCGACCTTGTAGAACGGTTGCGAGACCGAGAGCGACAGGCCGTCGCTCTCGATGCGCAGGGAGTCGTCCATCGCGCGACGCAGCGTGAAGCGGGGAAGCGGCGTGGCGGGTGCCGCGGCACCCCGGTCCTCGAGCAGGTCGCCGATCAGCGCCTGCGCGAGCGGGTCGCTGAGCAGCATGCCGCTGGTCTGCGGCACGTAGAACCAGTGCCCGCCGAAGCCGCTCGCCGCAGGCGCTTCGGCGCTGAAGCGCGGCACGATGCCGTCACCGTCGTGCTCGGCGGGCTCGCCGTCGATCGACAGCGTCCCGTTCGGCAGCAGCCGGCCGAGCTCCGCCGTCGGCTGTCCGACGCCGACCACCCCTTTGCAGACAACGTCCTGGTATCCGGGCTTGCGGCGATTTCGATGGTGATGATCGATCAGGTCGCGATGGAACTGCTTGGCTCGCTCGATCTTCTGGTTTTCGAACGTCGGGATGCGGATCTCGAACGGCGAGACCACGTCGCCGCTGAACCCGCGAACGGCCGGGTAGTGCGGCAGCATCTGGTAGACGGACGTGAACGTGCGGACGACCGACGTCAGGTCGTGATGCGCGAGGCCGTAGCTCTGGAAATCGAGGCCGAAGTACAGCAGATCAAGCGCCCGGATCGACCCCTGGAACGGCGTGCCGATCGTCAGGATGGCGCGAATTGCCGGCCAGCCACCCTCGATGTCGACGAAGGCGCGTCCGACCAGGCCCCCCATCGCGTGACAAACGAGCACGATCTTCGCGTCGCGGTTGCCCGATTGACTGCGCCACGATTGCAGCCACCCTTCGGCCTTGACGGCCAACCGGCGAGCCGCCACGCGGAGGTCGCGCCGCCAGTCGTATGCGAAGTGCTGCAAGTTGGACCCGAGCTTCAGCGAGAAGCGATTCTGCAGCGCGCTCGTGAGGCGTGCGTAGCCGCCGACTCGCGCGAACCGGCCGACCACATAGATGCCCTGCACGAGGCCGTCGGGGACGATGCCGTCGCCCAAATCTTCGAGCGCTGGGTCGTCGGAACCGATGCTCAGGTGCGCGAGGTCGGCCGCTCGGTGCTGGGCCCACTGCAGGAAAGTCGGCGACTTGTCACCCCAGAGCGGGCTTCCGTTGTACAGCAAGCGGCTGCCGAGGACTCCGGGAACGATGATGACGAGATCACCGAATTTCGTCCGCCCAGCCATCTCCAACCTCTACCGGCACCGGGGAAGAGCGCGAGGCGGAGATAGGAGAATCGAGCGGAAAAGTAAACGACCATCCGGGAATGAAGGGCGACGGAAACCGCGGGGACAGCCCGGGCCATCCCCGTAAAAGCTGAAAAGGGCTTTGAATTACAGCTGTTTCTTCGAAAAGTACCAGTCCGTGACGTCCAGCGTCTTGTCTTTCACCCGCTTCTCCGCGTCTTCCAGCGTGAGCGGCGGCGGCTGGATCACCTTGTCGCCGGGCCTCCAACCCTCGGGAGTGGCCACACCCTGCTTCTTGCTGGTCTGCAGGCTTTGAACGATGCGCACCACCTCGTCGACGCTGCGGCCGTTGGTGAGCGGGTAGTAGATCATCGCCTTCAGCATGCCCTCGTCGTCGATCACGAAGACGCAGCGAACGGTGGCCGTCGAGCTCGCCCCCGGGTGGATCATCCCGTATTTCTGCGCGACTTTCGTGTCGAGGTCGGCGATCAACGGGTACTTCACCTTGACGCCGAAGTGCTGCTCCATGTTGCGGATCCAGGCGATGTGCGAGTACACGCTGTCGATCGACAGCCCGATGAGCTGCACGCCGAGCTTCTCGAACTCCGGAGCGCGCCGGGCGAATTCGGACAGCTCGGTGGTGCACACGGGTGTGAAGTCGGCTGGGTGCGAGAACAGCACGACCCACTTGCCGCGGTAGTTCGAGAGCTTGATGGGCCCCTGTGTGGAGTTCTGCTCGAAATCGGGTGCCGGCTCGTTGAGTCTCGGCAGTGATGCGGTAGCGTCCATACTTATTGAATCCTCCTCGTCGAGGGAGTCTATGCTCGGCGAAAACCCTTGTAAACGGTTCCCCCCGCGCAACGGACGCCGACCGCGCCTTGACGAGCCCCGGGTAGGCCGGTATTCGCCAAGGTCCGCGCGCAGCGCGCAGTCGATGACATGACGGCCCGTCAGGGGAAGATCATCGTCGCTGTCACCGTGGCAGTGATGAGCGCGCTGCTGCTCCGCCACGCGTTCTCGAGCGGGCAGTGGGTAGCCTTCGCCGTCACCGAGACGCAGCTCTTGGTGCCGATGGCGATCTCGTGGCGGGTGCTGAGCGGTCGCTGAGCGCGGCGCCGCTTTCTCAGCCGGGCAAGCCGACCCACAGCGCCGCCCCGCCCGCCGCCAGCGACAGCGTCATCGGCAGCGCGACGCGAAGGCCGAGCGCACGTCCGCCGAGCGCGATGGCGATCGCCGACTTGACCACCGTGTTGACGGCGCTGGCGATCAGCACGGCGACCACGGCCGGGCTTGTGGCCACTTCGCCGCGGTGCGCCATCGCCGCGATCGAGAGCGCGATCGCGTCGACGTCGGCAAGGCCAGCGGCCGCGGCGCCGAGGTAGAGGCCACGGTCGCCGATCCAAGCGTTGAGCCCGCGCGACAGCACCATGACGACGGTGAGGAAGATTCCGAATTTAACGGCGGTCGAGATGTCGAGCGGATTGTGGACCTCCACGTCGTGCTCGCGGTCGCGCGGATCCTCGCCGCGAGCGCGGAAGGCGAGCGCCGTGCCCGCCGCCAATCCCACGGCTGCCGCGGTGGCGATCGGCGCAATCAGCGGAGCGACCAGTGCCGGCGCCACCGGAGCGAGAATGACGAGGAGTCGAGGGAACATCATCGACGAGGCGACGACGATGCCGGCGGCCAGGGCCTCGGGACGGCGGCGACTCGCCGCGGCGCGGCGAGCGAGGGTGAGCGTCACGGCGGTCGACGAGACGATGCCGCCGAACAGGCCGGTCGCCAGCGTCCCGCGATTGCGGCCCCAGATGCGCTGCGCGAAGTAACCGAGGTAGGAGACCCCGGCCACCAGCACGACCATCCACCAGATGCGGTACGGATTGAGCGCGTGCCAGGGTCCGAACTCCTGATCGGGCAGGATTGGCAGCATCACCACCGAGATCAACAGCAGGCGGATCGTGCCGAGCAGCTCAACGCGCTCGATGCTGCGGAGGACTCCGTGCAGCTCGGGCTTGATGCCGAGGAGCAGCGTTACCACCACGCCCGCGGCCGCCGCGGCCTCGAGGTGTCCCCGGCCAGCCATGGCGCCAAGCGAGAACGTCAGCAGCAGCGCGACGGTGCCGGTGGCGCTGCGGCCGTACTGCCGTCGCGAGCCGCGGTAGTAGCCGATGCCGGCGACGATGCCGAGCACGAGCGCTACGGCGGCGAGCAGCAGCGTCTGCTCGCCCGCCAGGATCGCCGCCACGGCGCCGAGCAGGCCCACGAGGCCGAACGTGCGAAACCCAGCGACCCGCTCGCCCTCGGGCAGCTCGCGCTGGTGCCACCCGCGCTCGAGCCCGATCAGCAGGCCGACGGCGAGCGCCACCGCCAGGCGGATCAGCATCTCGAGGTTCGGACCGGTCACCTCGCCGCCTCGCTGCTAGCCCCAGGCCGTTTAGATGACATGGTGTCCTTTTCTCGGGGATCGCTTCAGCGGGTAGTTGCTCATCTTGATTTTGACGCTGCGCAGGAAGCGACGAGAGCGTCGAATGGGCAAGATGAGCAAGGCGAGCTCGTGGTGCAAGGCTTCGAGGCGCCTCAGGCATCGCTGCGTCCCAAACGTCCCTTCCAAGCTCTCTTCCGCTCTTCACTGCCGTCCTCCGCTCGCCCAACTATCGCTCTCGCCCAATGCTATCGCTGCCCTTCGTCCTATCTTCGCTTCACGCCGGCCGCAGTCATCATTCGGCGAACATGACGGGATGAGGGGAGTTCCCTATATGAAGAGCAGTGAGGCCGTGATGTTGTACACAGTGATGTGGTTCCTGAAAGGCTGCAGCCGACTAGCGAGAGGTGGCGGATTGGGGCGCTCCAGAACACGAAAACCAGCGCCCGCTTGAGTCGCTGTGACGGAGTAAGGGATAGTGCCTTGGAAGTGAAGCTGGTAGAATCCGGCGTAGTCCCGCGTCGCCGCGATCGAAGACCAAGATGCTGTCCGGTTCAAGCACAGATGTCGAGCATGCTGAACGTCGCGCGTGCGACCGGTGGCGACGCTCACGAACGGAGGGACGTGACCGTCGTGGTCGAGCAGCGTGTGCAGTTTGATGGCTCCCTCAGAGCGGCGGAAACTCACCCCCAGGAAAACGCTAGGCACTGCGCCCGGCGAGTGAATTCCCTACGCGGAACGAGGCTCAGGATCTGCGCGAACACGGTTTCGGCCCCGGGCATGCTCTCCCAGCGTTTCCCGGGACCCATCTTCGCAAATCCGTACCAAATGCGCTTCCTTGGGGTATTCGCCGTTTCTTCACCGCCCGAAAATCGCATCTCGAAAATCAGCTCCCCTCGAGCTCGAGCTTGCACCACACGGACACCCGCGCCCCCCACGGCTTTCTCGCGTTTTCTTCGTTCCTCAACCGGACAGCACCACCACCCGGGGTATTTGCAAACGAGCGAATGCAGAAAGCGCAAATTTGCAATATCGCCGCTATCTCAATTGCTAGATATAAAAAACAATATCTTAGCCCTGTAAGCGCAGTAGATCGCCGATTGCTTCAACCTGGAAATCATATCGCATCGTCAAATTTTTGACGATAGTGAAGTAACCCAGCTT
>CAVPWJ010000122.1:0-6377 GCA_963708955.1 uncultured delta proteobacterium | reverse complement strand
CGGTCCGTAGCCCTCCTCGACGCGGACCACGTCGAGCAAACGAGTGCAGCGTTCCGGAGCGGCCGTCGCTTCCGCCAGATGCGGACGTCGCGGTTCGACTGGGATGAAGTTGCCGCGACCGGTGCCTTCCTCCTTGAGATCGTGGATCGCCTCCCGTGCGTCCTCCGGCGTACGCACCACCACGTACTGCAGCCGCTCGCCGAGCACCGCGGCCACCGCTTTTTCGAACTCCGGCGGCGTGTCGATGACTTGCGCGACCAAGTTGAGAACGCCGTTCGGCTTTTCGGCGTGCTTGCGCATCACCGCCCGCACACCTTCGTGATAGCGCCCAAAGCCGCGCTCGACCTCCTCGGCCGCCGCCAAACGCGACTGCGCCTCGGCTAGGGCCGCCGCCACCGACAAGAACGCCTGCTCCATCGATGCCTTCTCCGCGCGCAGCTCGGCGACGCTGCCGGCGACGTGGATCGCCTCGTTGGTCGCGGCCGCGACGCGCTCCTCGAGGCCGCTTCGCTCCGCCGTCAGGCGCTCGAGGTCCGCGGAGAGCCGCCCGGTCTCGGCCTCGGCGGCGGCAATCTCCGCGGCGAGCTGCTCCCGACGCCGACTCCGGTCGGCCGAGCGCTCTTGCGCGGAGCTCAATCGGTTGCGCAACTCCGCCGCGGCACGCTGCGTTTCGACGTTGTCGGTCTTGGTGCGCTCGACCTCGGCTCCGAGCATCGCCACCTGACGCTCTTCGGCAGCGAGATCGTCGAGGCTCGCGGCGAGCTTCTCCTCGCCTTCGCGGTTCCTGACGCTCCACTCCTCGAGCGTCTGTACGCGCTGTTTGATTCCGGAGCGCAGCTCGGCGATCCGGACGGCGGTTTCTTCGTGATCGCGGTCGAGTCGGTCGGCCTGCTCGCCGATCTCGGCTTCCTCCTTTTCGAGCATCTCGAGCCGCGCCCGCGCCCGCGCCCGCGCGGTCCGAACCTCGAAGAGCGCGCCCTGCTTGGCCTGCAGGTCTCGCTCCGCGGAATCGAGCTGATGTCGCGCCGACTCGCGCTCGCTCCCGAGGCGCTCGATCGCTCCGCCAAGCTCCCCCTCCCTCTCGCGCAGCGCGCTCCGCCGTTCGGAGATCTCCGCGATCTCTCGCTCGAGACGGTCGAGCTTCCGCC
Source organism: uncultured delta proteobacterium (assembly GCA_963708955.1). GTDB lineage: Bacteria > Desulfobacterota > Binatia > JACPRU01 > JACPRU01 > JACPRU01. Next base: position 5,229 of record CAVPWJ010000122.1, on the reverse strand, counting down.
GCGCGAGCTGCAGCTCCACCGTGCGCAGCTCCTGCTGGCACTGCCGGTATTGCTCGGCGCGCTTCGCCAGGCGGCGATAGAAGGCGACGTTGCGGTCGATCTCCTGCAGGATGTCGCTCACCCGCGCGAGGTTGTCGCGAGTGCGCTCCATCTTGCGCTCCGCCGCCAGCCGACGGTCGCGATACAGAGTGGTCCCCGCGGCCTCCTCGATGAACAGACGGATGTCCTCCGGCTTGGCGTTGACGAGCTGGTCGACGCGTCCCTGCTCGATCATCGCGTAGGCCTTGGTGCCCACACCGGTGCCGAGGAATAGCTCGGTGACGTCCTTCAGGCGGCACGGCCGATGGTTGATCAAGTATTCCGATTCCCCCGAGCGGAAGTAGCGGCGCGTCACCTGGATCTCCGCCGCATCACGAAGCTGCTGATAGATCTCCGACGGCTCCTCGATCTCGGTCGGCGGCTCCTCGTTCTCGAGCAATAGCGATACCTCGGCCATGCCGGCGGGCCCGCGGCCCGATTCGGTGCCGTTGAAGATCACGTCCTCCATGGCGTCGCCGCGCAGGCGCTTCGCCGACTGCTCGCCTAACACCCAGCGCAGCGCGTCCACCAGGTTCGACTTGCCGCAGCCGTTGGGGCCGACGATCCCGCTGATTCCCCTGGAGAACTCGAGACTCGTTGGATCAACGAAGGACTTGAAGCCGCAGAGGTCGAGCCGCTTGATGCGCATGCGCGGGACTGTCCCACACGCACCCGGGAGAGTCAAGGTGAAAACACTACAGGCTGTGGCGCTGGATTCCTCCGACCACTATATCTAGCATCGACCCGGTCAGTGCTCGACCAGTTCGGTGTTCCAGTACGCGGCATCCGCCGTGGAGAGAAACGGAAGCCACTCGCGATGTCGCCGCAAGCTCCACGTCTCGAGCACGAACGGCGTCCAGCTCGGCCGGAACGGCCGACGCAGGAGCTTCATGCCCGCTTCGTCGGGAGAGCGTCCGCCCTTGTGGCGGTTGCAGGGCAGGCACGAGCAGACGACGTTCTCCCAGATCGAGGTGCCCCCCTGCGAGCGTGGAATCACGTGGTCGAGGTTCAAGTCGTTGCGCGCGAAAGACCGGCCGCAGTACTGGCAGGTGTTGCGGTCGCGCGCGTAGACGTTGAAGCGACTGAAGCGCACGTGCCGCTTCGGCACGAGATCGTAGCCAACCAGCAGGATGACCCGCGGCACGCGCAAGGCGCGGTTCACTAGCCCGACCGTTTCGCCGTGCACGGAGGCCGACAGCGCCGCCCAGCTGTCGAAGTCGAACGTTTGGTATTGATCGTTCACCGCATGTGCGATCCCCTGGTAGAGGAGCGAGCACGCTCGGCGAACCGACGTGATGTGGATCGGCAGATAGGCCCGGTTCAGGACCAAGACCTTGGTGTTCAGTACGCTTGCCGAGTCGAAGAGAAACCTCCGTGCGTCCGTTACGTTCTGGGACGGTATCGGCGGCCCGGTGGGAAGTCAAGCTGATGAGCGGTGGTGAGAGGGCCGTTGCACGGCTGGCGGCAGGCCCGTATACTTCGCGGCCTTCCAGTCGACTTTTTCCCGAGGAGGATGCCGCTGCCTCTCCCGTCTGACGTCACAAGCAAGTGAAGAAGCAGATCATTCTCAACTGCACGCCGCAGGAGACGCGGGTGGCGATCGTCGAGGCGGGACAGCTCGCGGAGATCTACATCGAGCGCCTGCACAGTCGCGGTGTGGTCGGCAACATCTACAAGGCGCGCGTCCAGCGCGTGCTGCCCGGCATGCAGGCGGCATTCGTCGACATCGGCTTCGCGAAGGCGGCGTTCCTGCATGCCTCGGACTTCCTGCACGACTTGAGTGAGCTGCTTCCGCTGGTGTCGCCCGCCGAGCCCGGCGCGGCGGGCGACGAGGGGGAAGACGCGACGGCAGCGGACGAGCCCGCCGCGGCGAGCTTCGACGACCTCGACGTGGAGCCGGTTGGCGATGCCGCCGCCGAGGTGCCCGACGCGGGGCTCGGCGCACACGGAGCCCCCCCCGGAGACGGCACGGCGGCGGGCGCGCCGCCGCCTGGTCGCGGTCGCCGCGCACCGATCGAGACCAAGCTTTCACGCGGCCAGGAGATTCTCGTTCAGGTCTCGAAGGAACCGATGGGCACCAAAGGCTCGCGGGTGACGTCCTACATCAGCCTCGCCGGGCGTTACCTCGTCTACATGCCGACCACCAACCACATCGGCGTTTCACGCCGCATCGCCGACGAGGCGGAGAGGCGTCGCTTGAAGGAGCTGGTGACGAGCTTGCGGCCCGCCGAAGGCGGAGGCTTCATCGTCCGCACTGTGTGCGAGGGGCTCTCCAAGCGCGAGTTCCAGGCGGACATCCATTATCTCACCCGGCAGTGGGCCCACATTCTGCACAAGAGCGAATCGGTATCGGCGCCGGCGATGCTCTATTACGACCTGGATCAGGTGCAACGGACGGTACGCGATCTCTTCACGCCCGAGGTCGGGAACATCTGGGTCGACTCGCCGCGCGAACATCAGCGGATCCTCGAATTGGTCGACACGCTGGCTCCGCGGCTCAAGGGCCGAATCGCGCTCTACGAGAAGCCCACCCCGATCTTCGAGGATTTCGCGATCGAGGCCCAGATCGACAAGGCGCTCGATCGCAAGGTTTGGCTCAAGTCAGGCGGCTATCTGGTCATCGAGCGCACCGAGGCGCTGACCGCGGTGGACGTCAACACCGGTCGATACGTCGGCAAGAAGGATCAGGAAGAGACGATCCTGCGCACCAACCTGGAAGCGGCCGACGAGGTGGTGCGTCAGCTCCGGCTGCGCAACATCGGCGGGCTGATCATCATCGACTTCATCGACATGGAGAAGGCCGCCGATCGGCACCGCGTCTACGACACGCTACAAGAAGTGGTGCGGCAGAAAGACAAGGCACAAACCAAGATTCTGAAAATCTCCGAGCTCGGCTTGGTGGAGATGACGCGCAAGCGCACCCGCGAAAGCCTCGAAGAGCTGCTCTGCTCCCCCTGCCCGCGCTGTCAAGGCACCGGGCAGACGAAGTCGCCCGAGACCGTTTCCTACGAGATCCTGCGCAAGGTGCAGCAACCGGCGGCCTTCCCCGCCGACGCCTCTCGCGTGGTGGTCAAGACGAGTCCAGCGGTGGCGGAGTTTCTCTCGGACTCGGAGAGCCGCGTGCTCGATCAAATCGAAAAGGCGATCGCCAAGCGTATCATCGTCAAGGCCCAGGAGAGCTTCCACCCCGGCCAGTACGACATCAGCGCGCAGTGACGGCGCGAGCGGCGACGGCGCCTGCCCGCTCACGCAACCGTCCGGCGCGGCGTCGATCACCGCCTCGCCGCCGCGCGCGGCCCGTGTCGAACGAGCCACGCGCGCACCCGCTTGCGAAACTCTTTCTCTTCTGGCGTGTAATTGAGCTCCAGCGGGCGCCTCGCGGCGACGGAAAGGAAATCGCGCCGCGGGTCTGTCCGTCAGAAGCGAGAGCCGAACCCCTTGTCCGCTCGCCCCCTGCTCCACGCGCTCTTCGCCCTCCTCTGGCTCGCGCAGCCGGCGTGGGCCGAGCCGGGGGCGACCGTGGGAGCGACCGAGGTCGCGGGGCGCGGCGCCGAGGCGTTGCTGAAGCGCCCCACGGCGTCCATCCGCGTCTGCGCGTTCCACTCGGGATCGCCGCAGCCGATCCCGTTCCAGGTCGACGAGCGCGATCCCCGCGGCCACTGGGCGGACGATTTCGGCAGCCAACCGGTGCGGGACGACACGCCGGGCTTCTTCGACGACAACGACGTCGTGGTGTTCATGAACCGCGACCTCGGCGAGCAGGGAGACGCGGCGAAGCTGCCGGCGGGCGCCGCTACGTGGCTCGAGGTGCGGGTCGGCCCGAAGGAGGCGCCGCTCGGCTACGCGTACGTCGGCTCGTTCGGCTCGCCGCCTGCGCTGCTGAAGGACCTCCCCGACTATTCCCGCTACGATCCCGCGACCGATCAGGTGTTCGCCGACCGCTACACGGTTCGCTTCGGCGGCCCGCTGCCGACGTACCTGGCGATCGTCCGCCGTCAGGGCGAGATGGGCCCGAACGTATTGAACGGAGTGCACGCGCAGGGCGAGGCCCGCATTCTCGCCGGCCTCTTTCACTTCGCGCGCAACGAGAAGGACCTGCTGTACATGATCCAGGGATATCGCGACGGCCCGGTTCGCGCGATCCGCTCAGCCAAGTACTGGATCCGCCTTCCGCTGGGATTCAAGGCGCGCGGCCGCGTCGAGCTCCTCTTCTACAGGGACTTCGTCGAGGCGCGGGCGCGCGTGAACATCAAGATCCCGCCGCGCCTGATTCCCGCCGACGGAGCGATGACCGCCTACTTCGACTTCCGCGATTTCTCCGGAGCGCACGTGATTGATCCTGGGGGAACGCTGGCGGAGCCCGTCGGCGGCGCGATGACGGCCGCGAAGCTGGCCTTCACCGAACGACCGGTGCGGTGGTCGGCGCTGTTGCTGCCGAGCGGCCAGAGCTTCTTGCTAGCCGTGCGCCTCGAGGACTCGCTGCGGCGGCTCGACCAGCGGCTCTATCTCGACGATTCGGCCGATCCCGCGCGCGGCAGGCCGGGTTTCGGCTTTCGCCTCTTCGGCGTCAATCGACTCGATACCGGCGAGCAGGAGCTGTCGGTCAACGCGATGATCCTGGACACCACCGCGGGAGCACAGGTGTCCGCCGCGGCGAGCGTGCTGCTCGAAACGCCGGCAGTGACCGTGACGCCGCTCGAGCCGGCGGAGAGCCGTCACGGCGCTTCGCGCCCCGTTAGCTAGCCGCGGCGATGCCCGGGGCCAGCGCGTCGCGGTCGATCGGGAAGAGGCGCAGCGACCCCGGAGCCCGCGAGGCCGAGAACGTCACCGTGACGATGCTCTTGATGTTGCGCGCGAGGTCGCCGAGCTCGTCGATTCCCAGACCGCCGTCGAGCACGCGTCCGATGTAGAGATCGTCGCGAACCTCGAGCAGCTCGAGATGAGCCGGGTCACCAACCTGGAACGCCGGCCGATGGACGACCTTTCCCTCCGCATATTGCCGTCGCATTTCGGCATCGAGCTTCAAGCCGAGGAAAATCTTTCGTTCGAGGTCGACTCTCATGCGGGTAACGGCACTCGAAGATCACAGGACAATCTCTTCGCAACGTATGCTTCGAGCCTCGGGAGTGTCAACAAATCCCGTCGCCCGTG
>CAVPWJ010000121.1:0-8226 GCA_963708955.1 uncultured delta proteobacterium | reverse complement strand
CAACGCCAGATCGCCGTGGCGAGCCGGATGCTCCTGGCGAAGGCCCGGCCTCGCCGGAGCTTCGCTCGCTCGATGCGGTCCTGCAGGCCACCGACGCCGACCGGCAAGCGGCCCGTCTCGCCTATCTCCCCGATTTCGTTTTCCAGGGCATGGCCGAGCAGCCGCGGGGCAGCATGGCGGAAGGCGAGCCGATGTGGGGTGCGATGGTCGGCATCAACCTGCCGATCTTCTGGCGATGGAAGCAGGACGAGCTGCTCGCCGCGGCGGAGCGCGAGCGGGAGGCGGCGCTCGCCGAGCGGCAGAGCCTCGAAAACCGGCTGCGCGCGGAAGAAGTGACCGCGCGGCGCGAGCTGGAGACCACGAAGCAGGTCGTTGATCTCTACGAGAAGAGCGTGCTTCCGCTCACCGATCTCGCGCTCGACTCCGCCCGTACGGGCTACGCGCTCGGGCGCGTGTCGCTCTCCGACCTGATCGCCGCGGCGCGCATCCGGCGAACGCAGCAGCTCGAGCTCCTGGCGGCGCGGATCGACGTCGTGCTCGCGCGGACGCGGATCGAGAACCTGCTCTCTTCGCCGCCCGTCCTCCGTCTCGCGCCCGCCACGCCGACGCTGTTCGGCGCCGCCATGGGCGGAGCGATGCCGCCGGCGATGTCGGCGGGCACTGCCCCGAGCGCCGTGCGGCTCGGCCGGGGAATGGGGCTCGGGGCGGGCCGGGGCGCGCCGTCGTCGAAGGCCGCGGCGACGACCAGCATGGGGGGCATGTGAGGCTCGCCGGCGCCTTGCTCGCCGCGCTGCTCGCGCTGCCCGCGGCCGCCGCCGCGCAGAGCGGCCACGAGCACGGCGCGCCGCCGCCGCCTCCACCCGCGGCGAGCCGGCCGGGCGCAGGGGAAGAGCCACGCGTCGCGGTCAGCGTGCCGCCCGAGAAGCAAGGGCGCCTGGGCCTCAAGCTCGGACGGGCCGAGCGCCGGCCGATCCGCCACGTCGTGCACACGGTCGGAACCGTCGCGCTCGACGAGACGCGCGAGGCGCACGTGCACACTCGCTACAGCGGGTGGATCGAAGAGATCCGCGCCAACTACGTCGGGCGGCCGGTCAAGAAGGGCGAGACGCTCTGTCTCTTCTACAGCCAGGAGCTCGTTGCCATCCAGCAGGAGTACCTCGCCGCGCGAGGCAAGGCAGGCGTCGCCGCCGAGGTGGCGGCGAGTGCTCTCGATCGGCTCCGCCTGCTCGAGGTTCCCGCCGACGCCATTGCGCGTCTCGAGAAGGGCGAGAAGCCGGCGCTGCGGATTCCCATCGCGTCGCCGATCGACGGCTACGTGGTCGAGAAGACGGCGATCCAGGGCATGTACGTGACGCCCGACATGACGCTCTACCACCTCGCGGACCTCTCTCGCGTGTGGATCGTGGCAACCCTTTACGAATCGGACCTGCCCATCGTGAACGAGGGCGACGAGGCGCGGATCACGCTCACCCATGATCCGAGCGTCGCGCTGCGCGCGCGCCTCGCCTACGTCTATCCCGACGTCGCTCCGGAGACGCGTACGGCGCGCGCGCGCCTCGAGGTCGCCAACGACGACCTCCGTCTGAAGCCCGGCATGTACGTCAACGTGGAGATCGACAAGCAGCTCGGCGCGGTGGTGGTTGTGCCCGAGCAGGCGGTGATCGACACGGGGCTCCGCAAGATCGTCTTCGTGAAGTCCTCCAGCGACCACTTCGAGCCCCGCGAGGTGAAGCTCGGACCGCGGACGGGGGAGGCCTACGCAGTGCTCGCTGGTCTTCAGGAAGGCGAGGAGATCGTGACCAGCGCGAACTTCCTGATCGACGCCGAGAGCCGCCTACGGGCCGCGCTCGAGAAGGGCGTTCCGGCCGCCGGCGGGCACGCGGGACACGGCGAGGCGAAGTGATCGAGCGCATCATCACCGTCTCGAGCCAATACTGGAAGGTCACGCTGGCGACCGCGCTGCTGCTCGGGCTGTGGGGCCTGTGGTGCCTGCGCGGCATCCGCATCGACGCGATTCCCGACCTTTCGGAGACCCAGGTGATCATCTTCAGCGAGTGGATGGGCCGCAGCCCGGACCTCGTCGAGGACCAGGTCACCTATCCGCTGGTGACGGCGATGATCGCCGCGCCGCGCGTCAAGGTCGTCCGCGGCTTCACGATGTTCGGGATGTCCTTCACCTACGTGATCTTCGAGGACGGCACCGATATCTACTGGGCGCGGTCGCGCGTCCTCGAGTACCTGTCGAAGCTCTCCGGAAAGCTCCCGTCCGGGGTGACGCCGTCGATCGGTCCGGACGCGACCGGCGTCGGCTGGATCTTCCAGTACGTGCTAGTCGATCGCGCCGGCCAGCACGACCTCGCCGAGATCAAGTCGTTCCAGGACTGGTATCTGCGCTACTGGCTGCAATCCGTGCCGGGCGTGGCCGAGGTCGCCAGCGTCGGCGGCTTCGAGAAGCAGTACCAGGTCGAGCTCGACCCGAACCGGCTGCGGGCGCTCAACGTTCCGCTCGACCGGGTCGTCGCCGCCATTCGCAACAGCAACCAGGACGTCGGCGGCCGCACGGTGGAGATCGCCGAGCGCGAGTACTACGTCCGCGGGCTCGGCTACGTGAAATCGCCGCGCGACCTCGAGAACGTCACGATCGGGGTCGGCGCCGGGGGAATTCCGATCCGGGTCGCCGATGTCGGGCGCGCCACGCTCGGTCCCAACATCCGCCGCGGCGTGGCCGATCTCGACGGCCGCGGCGACGTCGTCGGCGGCGTCGTCGTCATGCGGCAAGACGAGGACGTCGGCCAAGTGATCACGGCGCTGAAGCGGAAGATCGAGGAGGTGAAAGGCGCCTTCCCTCCGGGCATCGAGATCGAGGTCGTCTACGACCGCAGCGGCCTGATCGAGCAGGCCGTCGCCACGCTCTCCGGGGCGCTCGCCGAGGAGATGGTGATCGTCTGTGTCGTCATCCTGATCTTCCTCTTCCATTTCCGCTCCGCGCTGGTCGCGGCGGTCACGCTGCCGCTGTCGGTGCTGATCTCCTTCATCCCGCTCTACTACCTGGGCATCGGCCTCAACATCATGTCGCTCGGCGGCATCATTCTCGCCGTCGGCGACATCGTCGACGCGATCGTCGTCTTCGTCGAGAACACGCACAAGAAGCTCGCCGAAGAGAGCGGGCGGCCGCGGCAGGAGGTCGTGATCGAGGCGTGCCGCGAGCTCGCCCCGTCGCTCACCAGCTCGCTGCTCATCATCGCCGTGTCGTTCCTGCCGATCTTCGCGCTGCAGGCGCAGGAAGGGAAGCTCTTCCATCCCCTGGCGTGGACCAAGACGTTCGCGATGATCGCCTCGGCGCTGGTGTCGATCACCGTGGCGCCGCCGCTCATCTGGCTGCTGGTCCGCGGCCGCGTGCGCGGCGAGCAGGAAAACCCCGTGAACCGCGCCCTCCACCGACTCTATCGGCCCGTTCTGCGATCTTCGCTGCGCCATTCCTGGGCGGTGCTCGGCGCTATGGTGGCACTGGTCGGCGTGAGCGGCTGGCTCTTCACGCGCCTCGGCTCCGAGTTCATGCCGCCGCTCTGGGAAGGCGACCTCTTGTACATGCCGATCACCATGCCGGGGATCTCGATCACCTCGGTGTCGGACCTGCTCACGCGACAGGACGCCGCGCTGCGCGAGGTGCCGGAGGTCCGCTCGGTGTTCGGCAAGGCGGGGCGGTACGAGACGGCGACCGATCCCTCGCCGCTGTCGATGCTCGAGGTAACGATCCAGTTGAAGCCGCGCGGCGAGTGGCGGCCCGGGCTCACCGAGGAGGAGCTCGTCCGCGAGCTCGACGAGAAGGTCGACGTTCCGGGCTTGAACCGCGCATGGACGCGCCCGGTGCGCGGCCGCGTCGACATGCTCTCGACCGGCATTCGCACGCAGGTCGGGGTCAAGATCTTCGGCAAGAGCCTCTCGGTGATCGAAGACGTCGGGCGGCGGCTCGAATCGATCCTCTCGCGCGTGCCCGGCACGCGCAGCGTCTACGCCGAGCGCGTGAGCGGCGGCTATTACGTGGACTTCGAGCCGGACCGCGAGGTGCTGCAGCGCTACGGCCTGAACGTCGGCGACGTGCAGATGGTCGTCGAGACCGCGATCGGCGGCATGGAGATCTCGCAGACGGTCGAGGGCCGAGAGCGCTACTCCGTGAGCGTCCGCTACCCGCGCGAGCTCCGCGACGACGTGGACAAGCTCGCGCGCGTCATCGTCCCCACCCCGACCGGCGCCCAGGTGCCGCTCGGGCAGCTTGGCCGCATCGTGGCCCGCTCCGGCCCGCCGATGATCCTCGACGAGAACGGCTCGCTCGCCGGGTACGTCTACGTGGACCTCGAAGGCCGGGACACCGGCGGGTACGTCGAGGACGCGAAGCGCGCCGTCGCCGCCGAGCTCGAGACGCCGCCCGGCTACTTCCTGGTGTGGACGGGGCAGTACGAGTACCTGGCGCGCATGCAGCAGCGCATGAAAATCGTCGTGCCGCTCACGCTGCTGGTCATCTTCGCGCTCCTCTACCTGGCGATGCGCTCGGCGGCGCAGACGCTGATGATCATGGCGTCGGTGCCGCTGTCCCTCGTCGGCAGCATCGTGCTGATGTGGGCGCTCGGCTACAATACCAGCGTCGCCGTGTGGGCGGGGGCGATCGCGCTGATCGGCGTGGCGGTGGAGACGGCCGCGATCATGGTCGTTTTCCTCGACGAAGCCTGGGGGAGGTGGCGGAAGGAGGGCCGACTCGCCGGGCGGGAGGACTTCGTGGCGGCGACGGCCGAGGGGGCCGAGAAGTCGCTCCGTCCCGTGCTGATGGCGGTGGCGATGAACATCTTCGGCTTGATCCCGGTGATGACGGCGACCGGGATCGGCGCCGACGTGATGAAGCGGATCTCCTCGCCGATGTTCGGCGGTCTCGTCTCGCTCACGCTGCTCACCCTGATCGTCATCCCGGTGATCTACGCGCTTCTCGAGCAGCGCCGCGAGGCGGGCGGGGGGGCGGCTCCGCGGCTCCAGGTAGCTCGGTGATGAGTCAACCCGGAAGCGAGCTGCCCGAGGGGAACGCGGCCGACGCCTGGCACGCGTCTTCGGCGGACCAGGTCTCGGCTCGGCTGCGAACCGACGCCGCGCGCGGCCTGGCGGCGGAGGAGGCGGCACGGCGGCTCGCCGCCGACGGGCCGAACGAGCTTCGCAAGGCCGAGGGGATCTCCGCGTGGACGATCTTCATCGGGCAGTTTGCGAGCATCGTTATCTGGGTGCTGATCGGCGCGGCGGTCGTCTCGGCGCTTCTCGGCGAGATGATCGACGGCGCGGCGATCCTGACGATCGTCGTGCTGAACGCGCTGATCGGCTTCTTCCAGGAGTATCGGGCCGAGCAGGCGGTGGCCGCTCTCGCCCGCATGACCGCGCCGCGCGCTCGCGTCGTGCGCGCCGGACACGCGGCGGTGATTCCCGCCGCGGAGGTCGTCCGGGGGGACTTGCTTCTGCTCGAGGGGGGGGACGTGGTCGCGGCGGACGCCCGTCTCGCCGAGGCGTCGTCGCTCCGTGTGAACGAGGCGCCGCTCACCGGCGAGTCGGTGCCGGTCGCCAAGGTCGTTGGCGCATGCGATCTCGCGACGCCGCTCGCCGACCGCAAGAACATGGTCTTTCTCGGCACCAGCGTGGCCAGCGGCAGCGGGCGCGCGATCGTTACGGCGACCGGAATGGCGACGGAGGTCGGCCACATCGCCGCGCTGCTCGAGACCGCCTCGAGTGGCGAGACGCCTCTGCAGCGAAAGCTCGACCGCGTCGGCAAGCGGCTGCTCTGGGCCTGCCTGGCGATCGTCGCCGTTGTCTTCGTCCTCGGGCTCGTTCGCGGCATCGAGCCGTTCGAGCTGTTTCTGACGGCCGTGAGCCTGGCGGTCGCGGCCATTCCCGAGGGGCTTCCGGCGGTGGTGACGATCGCGCTCGCGCTCGGGGTTTCGCGGATGGCGCGGCGCAACGCTTTGGTGCGGCACCTGCCGGCGATCGAGACGCTCGGCTCCGCGCAGGTGATCTGCACGGACAAGACGGGAACGCTGACGGTCGGCGAGATGACCGCGCGAAAGATCGTCACCGCGGAAAGCGTGGTCGCGGTCATGGGCGAGGGCTACTCGCTCGCCGGCGCGTTCGCCGACGGCGAAGCGGAAGCCACCACGCCCGCCGCGCTGGTCCGCGATCTCCTGGTCGCGGCCGCGGGCTGCAACGACGCCGAGCTCACGCTGCGCGACGGCCGCGCCGCCATCGTCGGCGATCCCACGGAAGGAGCGTTGCTGGTCGCTGCCGCCAAGGCCGGCGTGACGCGCGAGGCGATCGAGAGCGAATGGCCGCGCCTCGCCGTGCTCCCGTTCGACTCCGAGCGCAAGCGCATGACGGTCATCCGGCGCCGCGGCGACGAGATCCGCGCGTTTGTCAAAGGAGCTCCCGAGGTGATCCTCGAGCGCTGTTCGGCGATCCGTGTGGCCGGGAGGGCGAAGCCGCTGTCGGAGGCCGACCGGGCGAGGATGATCGAGGCGGCGGCGCTCCTCGGCAACGACGCGCTGCGGGTCCTGGCCCTCGCCGAGCGAACGCTCGCCCGCCTCGACGGCGCCCCGGACGCCGACGACGTCGAGCGGGATCTTACGCTGCTCGGTCTGGTCGGCCTGCAGGACCCGCCGCGGGCCGAGGCGAGGGACGCGGTCGCGAGGTGTCGCCAGGCGGGAATTCGCGTGGTGATGATCACCGGAGATCACCCCGGGACCGCGCGCGCGATCGCCCGCGAGCTCGGCATCCTGGAGGGCGCCGCCGACGAGGTCGTCGTCGGCGCGGACCTGGAGCGAATGTCCGACGAGGAGCTTCGGCGCCGCGTGGAGCGGATCGGCGTCTACGCCCGCGTCACCGCCGAGCACAAGCTGCGCGTCGTGCGCGCGTGGAAGGCGAAGGGCGTGGTGGTGGCGATGACGGGTGACGGCGTCAACGACGCGCCGGCGCTCCAGGAGGCCTCGATCGGCGTGGCGATGGGCATCACTGGGACGGAGGTGACGAAGGAGGCCGCCGACCTGGTGATCGCCGACGACAACTTCGCGTCGATCGTCGCCGCGGTGGAGGAAGGCCGGGGCACCTACGACAACATCGGCAAGACCCTCGGCTACCTGCTCGGCGGGAACGCCGGCGAGCTGGCGATCATGCTGTTCTCCATCCTCGCCGGCTGGCCGCTGCCCCTGCTGCCGATTCACCTGCTGTGGATCAACCTGGTGACCGATGGTCTTCCCGCGCTGGCGCTGGCCACCGATCCGATCGATCCGGAGGCGCTGCGGCGTCCGCCCCGGCGAGCGGAGGCCGAGCTGATCGACGGCGGGTTCGTCGGACGCCTGGCGCTGGTCGGCGTGCTGACGGCCAGCGTCGCGCTCGCCGCCTTCGCCTACGAGCTGTACGTCGACGGCAGCGTGGTGGACGCTCGCAACGCGGCGTTCACGGCCATGGTGATGGCCGAGCTGCTGCGCTCGTTCGGAGCGCGCAGCGACACCCGCACGGTGTGGGAGGTCGGCCTGCTGTCGAACCTGCGGCTGTTCGTGATCGTCGCGGTGAGCGTGGCGCTGCAGATTGCCATCCACCACGTCCCGCTGGCCGAGCAGGTTTTCGGAACGCGGCCGATCACGCTCGGCCAGTGCCTCGGATGGCTGATCCTCGGGTCGGTGCCGTTGCTCGTGCTCGAGCTACGCAAGGTGATCGTGCGAAGCGGAGTCCCGGCGACGCAATAGGAGCGAGAGGCTTCCATCAGCGGGTAGCCGAGCGGCGGGTCGATCCCGCGCCGGCGGTCCCGGTCGAAATCGCTCGTCTTGTCCACGCCCGGGTGATTGGAGCATGGTGCCGCCACGCCGATCGCCGGGACGCGGCGCGGCTCCAGGGAGGATACGAACATGCCGGCATACGTGATCGGAGGGCTGCAACAGATCCGCGATACGTCCTGGCGCGAGCGCTACCGCGCCACGGTACCCTCGCTCGTCGCCAAGCACGGCGGACGGTATCTCGTGCGCGGCGGCGCGATGGAGAAGCTCGAAGGCAGCGCTCCGCTGCCGGCCACGCTCGTCGTTCTCGAGTTTCCGTCGATGGCGCAGGCTCGGGAGTTCTACCGCGATCCGGAGTATGCCCCGTTCATCAAACTGCGGCAGACGGGATCCGACGCGGAGCTCATACTGGTGGATGGCCTCTAGCAGCCTG
>CAVPWJ010000120.1:0-5954 GCA_963708955.1 uncultured delta proteobacterium | reverse complement strand
ATGTAGTCCGCGTGCCCCGGGCAATCCACGTGCGCATAGTGCCGATTCTTGGTCTCGTACTCCACGTGCGCCGTCTGAATCGTGATCCCGCGCGCCTTCTCCTCCGGCGCCTTGTCGATCTGGTCGAACGCCACGAACTGCGCCTTCCCGCCCCCCTCGGCCAGCACCTTCGTGATCGCCGCCGTCAGCGTCGTCTTCCCGTGATCGATGTGCCCGATCGTCCCAATGTTGCAATGCGGCTTGTTCCGCTCGAATTTCGCCTTCGCCATGGATCCTTACCTCCCGCGCGCTCGCGCCGTTACGCGCCTACCGCTTTGGCCATGATTTCTTCGGAGATCATCTGCGGCACCGGCTCGTAGTGCGAAAACTGCATCGTGTACGTCGCCCGTCCCTGGGTGGCCGAGCGCAGATCCGTCGAGTACCCGAACATTTCCTTCAACGGCACACGCGCCGTCACCACCTGTGCGCCGGCACGCGACTCCATGCCCTGAATGTGGCCGCGCCGCTTGGAGAGATCGCCCATGACCTCGCCCATGAAGTCTTCCGGTACGACGACTTCCACCGCCATGATCGGCTCGAGCAGGACCGGCGTTGCCTTGCGGGCCGCCTCCTTGAACGCCATCGATCCGGCGATCTTGAATGACATTTCCGACGAGTCGACCTCGTGGTACGAGCCGTCCAGCAACGCGACCTTCATGTCGACCATCGGGTATCCGGCCATCACGCCCGACTCGGTTGCTTCGCGCACCCCGCGCTCGACCGCCGGGATGTACTCGCGCGGCACCGTGCCGCCCTTGGTCTCGTCGGCAAACTCGAAGCCCGAGCCCGGCGGCAGCGGATCCAGACGGATGACGACGTGGCCGTACTGGCCGCGGCCACCGGTCTGGCGCACGAACTTGGCTTCCTGCTTGACGCTCTTGCGCACGGTTTCCTTGTACGCAACCTGCGGGCGGCCGACGTTGGCGTCGACCTTGAACTCGCGCAGCAGGCGATCGACGATGATCTCGAGGTGCAGCTCACCCATGCCCTTGATGATCGTCTGCCCGGTCTCGTGGTCGGTCTCGACACGGAACGACGGATCCTCGGTGGTGAGCTTCTGCAGGGAAACGCCGAGGCGCTCCTGATCGACCTTGGTCTTGGGCTCGATCGCGATCGAGATGACGGGATCGGGAAACTCGATCGATTCGAGGATGATCGGGTGGGTGTCATCGCTCAACGTGTCGCCCGTGGTCGCATCGCGCAGACCGACCGCGGCGGCGATGTCGCCGGCGTAGACTTCCTTGATCTCCTCGCGCTTGTTGGCGTGCATCTTGAGCAGGCGGCCAATGCGTTCACGCTTGCCCTTGGTGGCATTCAACACGTGCGATCCGGACTCGATCTTGCCCGAGTAGACGCGGAAGAACGTCAGCGTGCCGACATACGGGTCGGTCATGATCTTGAACGCCAGGGCCGCGAACGGCGCGTTGTCATCAGGCGGCCGCAGCTCTTCGGCATCCGTATCGGGGTTGATGCCCGTCACGGGTTCGACATCGACCGGCGACGGCAGGTAGTCGACCACGCCGTCGAGCAGCAACTGGACACCGCGGTTCTTGAATGCCGAGCCGCACAGCACCGGCACCAGCTTGAGCTGCAGCGTGGCCATGCGCACGGCGGCGCGGATCTCGCTCTCGTCGATCGGCTGACCTTCGAGGTATTTCTCCAGCAGCTTCTCGTCGACATCGGCGACGGCTTCGAGGAGGATCTCGCGCTGCTTCTCGGCGGCGGGGCGATCGGCCTCGGCGATCTCATCGAGGCGATAGCGCGCGCCGAGGCTGTCGTCGTCCCAGATGACCGCCTTCATCGACACCAGATCGATGACGCCGCGGAAGTGCTCTTCGGTACCGATCGGCAGCTGCAACGGCACCGGATTGGCCCCTAGCCGGTCGCGAATCATGCTGACACCGCGGTCGAAGTCGGCGCCGATGCGGTCCATCTTGTTGATGAAGGCAATGCGCGGGACGCGGTACTTGTCCGCTTGACGCCACACGGTTTCCGACTGCGGTTCGACCCCGCCGACCGAGCAGAACACCGCCACCGCGCCGTCGAGCACGCGCAGCGAGCGCTCGACTTCGATGGTGAAGTCGACGTGTCCGGGCGTGTCGATGATGTTGACGCGATGGTCGCGCCAGAAGCAGGTGGTGGCGGCGGACGTAATGGTAATGCCGCGCTCCTGTTCCTGAACCATCCAGTCCATCGTCGCGGTGCCTTCGTGCACCTCGCCGATCTTGTAGTTGATCCCGGTGTAATACAGGATGCGCTCGGTCGTGGTCGTTTTACCGGCATCAATGTGGGCCATGATGCCGATGTTTCGGGTCCGCTCGAGCGGAGTTTGCCGTGCCATAAATGATGAAAACGCGAGCGAACCACGAAGGCCGCTCGCGTCTTCCTTCCTCCTTAAGAGAAGCTTACCAGCGATAGTGGGCGAACGCTTTGTTCGCTTCCGCCATGCGGTGGGTATCGTCCTTTTTCTTCATCGCCGCGCCGCGGCCGTTCGCCGCGTCCATGAACTCGCCGGCGAGCCGCTCGGCCATCGACTTCTCGCCGCGCGAGCGCGCGTACTGCACCAGCCAGCGCATCGCCAGCGACATACGACGCACTGGCCGCACTTCGACCGGAACCTGGTAGGTGGCGCCGCCGACGCGGCGCGACCGCACCTCGACGCTCGGGCGGACATTCTCCAGCGCGCGGCGGAAAATCGCCACCGGATCGTCCTTCGTGCGTGAGGCGACGAGGTCCAGCGCGCGATAGAAGATGCCCTCAGCGGTGCTCTTCTTGCCACCCTCCATCATGGAGTTGACGAACTTGGTTACCATCCGGTCGTGAAACTTGGGATCCGGAAGCACCTCGCGGCGCCTGACCTCACCTTTGCGCGGCATGATCGTCGAGCCTCGTCACTTCGGCCGCTTCGCGCCGTACTTCGAACGGCCCTGGCGGCGGTCCTGCACGCCGATCGAGTCGAGCGTTCCGCGCACGATGTGGTAGCGCACACCCGGCAGGTCCTTCACACGACCGCCGCGAATGAGCACGACCGAGTGTTCCTGTAGGTTGTGGCCGATGCCCGGAATGTACGTGGTCACCTCGATGCCGTTGGTCAGTCGCACGCGCGCCACCTTGCGGAGAGCGGAGTTCGGCTTCTTCGGCGTCGACGTGTACACGCGTGTGCATACCCCGCGTCGCTGCGGTGCGGATTGCAGCGCAGGCGCGGCGGTCTTGAGCCGCTGCCTGGCGCGGCCACGCTTTACTAGCTGGTTGGTCGTCGGCATTTTGTATGGGTCCCTGCAGTTGAAAATGAAACAGTAGTGTTTACTGGAGCACACCCGTGATGTCAACCGGGGCGCTAACTCTCGATGGCGCCGACAACGACCGGTGCCGCCTCTTCCCCTGATCCAGGCGCCGCGCCCTTTACACGCAGCTCCATCTCGCGGTAGCGCGAAACGCCCGTGCCGGCCGGGATCAAGCGGCCCATGATGACGTTCTCCTTGAGACCGATGAGGTGGTCGACCTTGCCGTGGATCGCGGCCTCGGTGAGTACCTTGGTGGTCTCCTGGAACGACGCGGCCGAGATGAAGCTCTCGGTCGATAGACTCGCCTTCGTAATGCCGAGCAGTAGCGGCTCGGCGATCGCGGGCTCGCCCTTCTCGGCCAGCACGCGGTGATTCTCGCCTTCGAAGCGCCACTTCTCGACCTGGTCGCCGACCAGAAATTCGGTGTCGCCGACCTCCTTGATGCGCACGCGGCGCAGCATCTGGCGGACGATGACCTCGATGTGCTTGTCGTTGATGCGCACGCCCTGCAGGCGGTAGATCTCCTGCACCTCGTCGACGAGGTACTTGGCCAGCGCCTTCTCACCGAGAATGGTGAGAATGTCGTGCGGATTCGGCGAGCCGTCCATAAGCGCCTCGCCGGCGCGCACCGAATCCCCCTCGTGCACGCTGATGTGCTTGCCCTTGGGGATCAGGTACTCGCGCGGTTCGCCGACCTCCGGCGTGACCACCACCTTGCGCTTGCCCTTGGTGTCCTTGCCGAAGGAGACCGTGCCGTCGATCTCGCTGATGATGGCAAACTCCTTCGGCTTGCGCGCTTCGAAGAGCTCGGCGACGCGCGGCAGACCGCCGGTGATGTCCTTGGTCTTGGTGGTTTCGCGCGGGATCTTGGCGATCACGTCGCCGGCTGCGACGGCCTGTCCCTCGCTGATGTTGATGTGCGCGCCGACGGGCAGCAGATAGCGCGCGTGTTGCTCGGAGTGGGGCAGGCGCGCCGTCTTGCCGTCGGGATCCTTGATCGAAATGCGCGGCCGCTTGTCGAGGTCCTTGCAATCGATGATGACACGCGTCGACAACCCGGTGCGATCGTCGAACTTCTCCTCCATGGTGACGCTGTCCATGATGTCGCCGAACTTCACCGTGCCGCTCACTTCGGTGAGCATCGGGATCGTGTAGGGATCCCACTCGGCGATCAGGTCACCGGCCTTCACCGGCTCGCGGTCCTTGCGCTTGAGCTTGGCGCCGTAGACGATCGAGTAGCGTTCGCGCTCGCGCTCGCGGCCGGGCTCGGGAATCTCGATGATGGCCACCTCACCGTTGCGGTTCATCACCACCAGGTCGCCGTCTTTGTTGGTCACCGTGTTCAGATTGATGAACTTGAGGATACCGTCGTTGCGGCACTCCAGCGTCGTCTGCTCGGCGCGCCGGCTGGCGGTGCCGCCGATGTGGAAGGTCCGCATGGTGAGCTGCGTGCCGGGCTCGCCGATCGACTGCGCCGCGATGACGCCGATTGCCTCACCGAGGTTGACCATGTGGCCGCGCGCCAGATCGCGGCCGTAGCAACGCACACACACGCCCTGGCGCGACTGGCAGGTGAGCACCGAGCGAATCTTGACGCGCTCGAGGCCCGACTCTTCGATGGCTTTGACTTTCTCCTCGGTGATCTCGTCGTTGGCCTCGACCAGCACCTCGTTGGTGAAGGGATCGCGGATGTCGTCCAGGCCAACGCGGCCGAGCACGCGGTCCCCGAGGCCCTCGATGACCTCGCCGCCTTCGACCAGCGGCGTCATCTCGATACCGTCGAGCGTCCCGCAGTCTTCCTCGGTAATGATGGAGTCCTGTGCGACATCGACGAGCCGCCGGGTCAGATAGCCGGAAAACGACAACGCGCCGCCGGCGATCGCGAGGCTCGGCGCGAGCAGCAGGAGCAGGAAGGCGACCAGCGGCGCCAGGGATCGCAGGGGAAGCGTCATAAAAGCGTAACAGACTTTCCTCTGTCACAGTTCCGTGCGCCCGAGCTCCGGCAAATTGCCGCGCCGCGGCGCCTCGTCGGAGAGCAGATGGGTCAGCTCCGAGAAATATGCTTTCATTTCAATAGGTTATCAAAACGAGCCTCGCCTTGACTAAATGAAAGACCGGAAATATGTTGCGCGCGGCTCGAAAGGATTGGCCGCAAAGCCGAGAATTTCGCGCCGTCTCCCGAACGGTTCGACTTTTCCGTCGCGCGGCGTCGCGCCATCGTTCAATTTTTGCGCATGGCGCAATCTGCGAGGCGAACAACGCCGATGAGCGACGAAAACGACGACGACGCGGAAGACGCGGAGCGCGCGGCGCTCAACGCGCGGCTTCAAAAGCTCAACGCGGCCTTGCGCAAGGTCGACGAAGAGCAGGCCGCCGCCGAAGCGGCGCCGCGGACGGAGCGCAAGGGCTTCACGCCGATCCGCGTCGGCTCTACAACGCGTTCTCCGAATCCGGCCGGCGTCAGCGCCATGGGTCGGCAGGTGGATCAGCGGCTTGGCACGACGCCATGGCTTCTGATCGTGATGCTCGGACTGGGCGTCGCGGCGGGATTTTGGAATGTCTATCGCGTGGCGAAGCCGAAAGCGCCGGGCGAGGAGTAGAGCAGGTTCCGAAGCTTGAGAGTCTTCGATG
>CAVPWJ010000119.1:0-9512 GCA_963708955.1 uncultured delta proteobacterium | reverse complement strand
CACGGCGGATGCGCTGGCGCAGAAGGTGCCCCCGCGCCGGGCGTTGCTCGACCTCTCACAGTACTGGGTCGAGGGCGAGGAGATTGGCCTCGAGCGCGTCGCTGGCCGGCTCGTGCGCGCCGGCTACCACCGCGTGGCGCAGGTCGAAGACCGCGGCGAGTTCGCCGTGCGCGGCGGCATCGTCGACGTGTACCCGGCGGTCGCCTCGCTGCCGCTTCGCCTGCAGTTCGACGGCGATGTGCTCGAGGCAATCCGAGCCTTCGATCCGGCCACCCAGTGCTCGCTCGGCCGCTTCTCCGAGGTGCTGCTGACGCCGTGGCGCGAATACGCACTCGAGCGCTGGACCGACCCGGCCGCGCGCCGCGTGGTCGAGGCGCGCGCGGACGACCTCGACGTCGCGCGCGCGGAACGATTGGCCGCGCTCGACCGCATGGAGGCAGGCCTCGGATTTCCGGGAAGCGCGTTTTTCGTGCCGTTCCTCCATCCCGCGCTCGAGACCTTCGCCGACTACTGCCCCGCTGGACTGCTCGCCTGGGTCGATCATCCGGCGGCCGTGGAGGCGGCCGAGGAGGCGTTCGCGCGGAGTCTCGCCACCCACGCGGCGGTCGCCGCCGCCGCGCGGCGTCTGGTGCCGCGAGGCGACGATCTCTACCTCGAACCCGCCGCGCTGCGCGCCGCGCGGCGGCGCTTCGCCACCATCGAGCTCGATGCGATCGAGATGCTCGCCGGCGAGGATGCCCGGCACGGGGTGATGCGCGTGAAGAGCTTCGTCACCTCCGACCTCGGCGTGCAGGCGCCAGGGGGTGGACGCGAGACGTCGATTCGCCCGCTCGTCGAGCGGATCACCGCCTGGCAGCGGGACGCCGAGCGCATCGTCCTGGTCGCCCACGACCGCGCGCAAGCCACCCGCCTGAAGGGGCTGCTCGCGGTCCACGAGCTCGAGGTGCCGATCCTCGAACGCCGCTTCGGCGACGTCCCGCCCGACGTGCGCCGGGCGATCGTGCTCGGCGACCTGGCGGCGGGCTTCCACTTGCCCGCCGAGCGGCTCGCGGTGGTGACCGAGGAGGAGATCTTCGGCGAGCGCCGGCGCCGGCGCGGCCGCGCGATCGACGTCGGTAAGTTCCTCGCCAGCTTGGCCGAGCTCAAGCCCGACGACTTCGTCGTCCACCTCGATCACGGCATCGGCCGCTACAAAGGGCTGCGCCACCTCACGGTCTCCGACACCGAGGGAGACTATCTCCACCTCGAATACCGGGGCGGCGATCGGCTGTACGTCCCGGTCGACCGCATCAACGTCGTCGAGAAGTACGTCGGCGCCGACGGCTCGTCGCCCGAGCTCGACAAGCTCGGCGGCACTTCGTGGGAGAAGGTCAAGGCGAAGACGCGCGAGGCCGTTCTGGAAATGGCTCACGATCTGCTCGGCGTCTACGCCGCGCGCGAGGTGATGGAAGGGCATTCCTTCCGCCCGCCCGACGAGTACTTTCGCGAGTTCGAGGCGCGCTTCCCCTTCGAGGAGACGCCCGACCAGGAGCGCGCGATCGCCGAAGTCCTCGCCGACCTGCAGAGGACTCGTCCCATGGACCGGCTGGTGTGCGGCGACGTCGGCTTCGGCAAGACCGAGGTCGCGCTGCGCGCGGCGTTCGCCGTGGTGATGGAAGGCAAGCAGGTACTCGTGCTCGTGCCGACCACCGTGCTCGCCCAGCAGCATTTCGAGACCTTCCAGAAGCGCTTCGCGGGCTTGGCGGTGCGCATCGAGCTCCTGTCGCGGTTCCGGCGCGGCGATCAGGCGAAGGCCGTGCTGAAGGCGATGGCGCGGGGCGAGGTCGACATCGTCATCGGTACGCACCGGCTGCTGCAGAGCGACGTCGAGCTGAAGGACCTGGGTCTCCTGGTGATCGACGAGGAGCATCGCTTCGGCGTTGCCCACAAGGAGAAAATAAAGAGCCTGCGGAAGCTCGTCGACGTGCTGACCCTTACCGCCACGCCGATCCCGCGCACGCTGTCGATGGCGCTTTCGGGGATTCGCGACCTGTCGATCATCGAAAGTCCGCCGGTCGACCGGCAGGCGATCCGCACGTACGTGACCCGCCACGACGAGGCGCTGATCCGCGAGGCGACGCTGCGCGAGCTCGGACGCGGCGGGCAGGTGTTCTTCGTGCACAACCGCGTGGAGACGATCGACCGCGCCGCGGGGCGGCTGCGCGAGATCGTGCCAGAGGCACGCTTCGGCGTGGCGCACGGTCAAATGCACGGGGCGGCGCTCGAGAAGGTGATGCTCGATTTCCTCGAAAAGCGGATCGACGTGCTGGTGACGACGGCGATCATCGAGTCGGGCCTCGACATCCCCAACGCCAACACCATCTTCATCGACCGCGCCGACCACTTCGGGCTCGCCCAGCTCTACCAGCTCCGTGGCCGCGTCGGCCGCTCGCACCAGCGCGCCTACGCCTACCTGCTGCTGCCCGGCGAATCGCTGGTCAGTCGCGACGCACAGAAGCGCCTCGAGGTGTTGGCGTCGCTCGACGACCTTGGCGGGGGCTTCCGTCTCGCGGTTCACGACCTCGAGATCCGCGGCGCCGGCAACCTGCTCGGCAAGCAGCAGTCGGGGCAAGTCGCCGCGGTCGGCTTCGAGCTCTACACGCAGATGCTCGAGGAAGCGATTCGCGAGCTGCGCGGCGAGCACCGTCAGGTCGAGGTGGAGCCGGAGATCCAGCTCGGCATCGCCGCGTTCATTCCCGAGGACTACGTCGCCGACGTCAGCCAGCGGCTCGGTCTCTACAAGCGGATGGCCCGTGTCGAGAGCCGCGAGGAGCTCGACGAGCTGGCGGGCGAGCTCGAGGATCGCTTCGGCCCGGTTCCGGCCCGAGTCGGCACGCTGCTCGACGTCATGGATCTGCGGCGCCATCTGAAGCGCGCGTTGGTCGTCCGCCTGCGCCGCCAAGGGACGCGGCTGGTGCTGCGCTTTCACGAGGCGAGCCGCGTCGATCCGGAGCGGGTGGTGGGGCTCGCCCGCGCGCGCCGGGACGTGCGCCTGCTCCCCGAAAACGAGGTGGCGATCGCCGTCGATCACATCGACCTTCCGGGCATCGCCCGGGCGGTGCTCGGGCTCTTGCGCGAGCTCGGCGCGATGCAGGGGGACGAGGTGGACACGGCGGGCAAAACCAGCCAAATGGCTTCTCTGGAGGTCCGCTCATGAAATCCAACGGGTGGTGGGTGGTCGCCTGGCTCGTCGTATCGGCCGGAGCGGGGCGCGCGGAGGTCATCAACCGCATCGTCGCCAGCGTCGACGGCGAGCCGATCACGCTCTACGAGCTCCAACAGTACGAGGCCAAGCAGCGGGTGCTGCTGCCGAACGCGGCGCAAACGACCAAGAACGACATGCTGCAGGCGCTGATCACCGAGAAGCTGCTCGCTCGCGAGATCGCGGCGCGCGGCGTCCACGTGCGGGATGACGAGGTCGACCGCTACATCGATCACATCAAGGAGACGAACCGCGTCGATGACGCGCAGCTCAAGGAAGCGCTCAAGCAGCAGGGGATGGACTACGAGAAGTATCGCGCGCAGGTGCGTACCGAGATCGAGAAGGTGCAGCTACTGAATCGCGAGATCCGCGGCAAGGTCACCGTCAGTCCCGAGGACGTCGACCGCTACTACCAAGCACACCAGAAGGACTACGAGCTGCCCGGCAAGGTGCACGTCCGCCAGATCACGCTGCGGCTCGACGCGAATGCCCCTGACGACGTCGTCAAGGCGGTGATGGACCGCGCGCAGGAGCTGCGGGCGCGCCTCTCGAAGGGCGAGGACTTCGCCACGCTCGCCCGGCAGGCCTCGGAGGACCCGGTGGCCGCCGACGGCGGAGACCTCGGCGAGGTCGAGCCCGTGAAGCTGCTTCCCGAGTTCGAAAACGCCGTCGGCAAGATGAAGGACGGCGACGTGACCGAACCGATCCGCACCGCGATGGGCGTGCATCTGCTGAAGCTCGATGAGCGCATCGACGTCGCCTACCGGCCGCAAGAAGAGGTGGCGGTGGAGATCAAAGAAAAGCTCTACAACAACGCCCTCGACGAGCGGTACAAGCGCTGGCTGCTCGAAGACATCCAGAAACGTCATTACGTGGAGGTCAAGCTTTGAGCGACCGCTGGTGCGGATGGAGCTGATAGGCACACGGCGCGTGCCCATGCTCGCGGCCCCTTGCGCCCGCAGCTCATCCGCGGAACGAAGAGAGTTTCCTCCGAGGCCATGAAGGCGAAGCCCACGCTCGCCGTCACGATGGGCGATCCCGCGGGTATCGGTCCCGAGGTTGCGTTGCGTGCCTGCTTGTCGCGCGAGCTCCCGCCGCTCGCCGACTTCGTGCTGGTGGGCGACGGCGGCGTCTTCGACGACACCGCTCGCCGGCTGCGGCTCAGTCGCGCATGGAGAGCGGCGCGCCGGTCGATCGCCGTGGACGAAGTCTCCGCTCTGTCCGCGGGCGAGCGCCGGCCGGGAGCGCCGTGCGGCGCCGGAGCCGAGGCGGCGTATCGCGCGATCGTGCGCTCGGTCGAGCTCGTGCGGCGCGGGGCGGCCGACGGCATCGTCACCGCGCCGGTCGCCAAGCACGCGATTCAGTCGCTGGGGTACGATTTTCCCGGCCACACCGAGCTGATCGCCCGCCTCGCGGGCGGCGCCGAGGTGCGCATGATGATGGCGGGCGCGTCGCTGCGCGTCGTGTTGGTGACGACGCACATCCGCTTGCGCGACGTTCCGGCGGCGGTGACCGTCGAGCGGGTCGCGCGCACCGCGGAGATCGCCTCGGCGGCGCTGCGCGGCCCGTTTCGCATTCGCCGCCCGCGCCTGGCGCTCGCCGGGTTGAATCCGCACGCGGGCGAGGCCGGCGCGTTCGGCGACGAGGAGGAGCGTGTGCTGGTCCCCGCGGTGCGCGTCGCGCGCGAGCGCGGCGTCGTGCTCGACGGCCCGCACCCGCCGGACACCGTGTTTTTCCGCGCACGCGCGGGAGAGTTCGACGCGGTGATCTCGCTCTACCACGACCAAGGCCTGATTCCCTTCAAGCTGCTCCACTTTCACGACGGCGTGAACGTCACGCTCGGCCTGCCGTTTTCGCGCACTTCGCCGGATCACGGCACGGCGTTCGACATCGCCGGCCGCGGCCGCGCGGACGTCTCGAGCATGGCGGGCGCGATTCGCCTGGCCGCCGACATGGCTCGGGGCCGCGCGGCCGGACGCTGAACGATGCCGGGAAGCATCCGGATCCGCGGCGCGCGCAGCCACAACCTGAAGAACCTCTCGCTCGACCTGCCGCGCGATCGCTTGATCGTCGTCACGGGTCTCTCCGGCTCGGGCAAGTCGTCGCTCGCCTTCGATACGCTCTACGCCGAGGGGCAGCGGCGTTACGTCGAGTCGCTTTCCGCGTACGCTCGGCAGTTCCTCGAGCAGATGGAGAAGCCCGACGTCGACTCCATCGACGGCCTCTCGCCCGCGGTGGCGATCGAGCAGAAGAGCCTCGGCCGAAATCCGCGTTCGACGGTCGGCACGGTCACCGAGGCTTACGACTTCTTGCGCTTGCTCTTCGCGCGCGCCGGCGAACCGCGCTGCTTTCGGTGCGGCCGGCCGATCGGCGCGCAGACCATCCCTGAGGTCGTGGACCGCCTGAGCGCGCTGCCCGACGGCAGCCGCCTGCAGGTGCTCGCCCCCGTGGTGCGTGGGCGCAAGGGAGAATTCCGACGCGAGCTGCGAGACCTGCGCCGCGCGGGATTCGTGCGCGTGCGGATCGACGGCGAGGTGCTCGACCTCGAAGAGGAAATCTCGCTCGCCAAGAACCAGACGCACAGCGTCGAGGTCATCGTCGACCGGCTGGTGCTGAAGCCGGGCGTCGAGCGCCGGCTCGCCGACTCGCTCGAAGTGGCGTTTCGTTACGGCGAGGAAGTGTGCCGCGTGCTGGTCGGCGATGGTCGTGCCGAGGAGATCGTCTTCAGTCAGCGCTTGGCCTGTCCCGACTGTGGGGTCTCCTATCCCGAGCTGTCGCCGCGCTTGTTCTCGTTCAACAGTCCGTACGGCGCGTGCCCGACTTGCGGCGGGCTCGGGGCGCACAGCTACTTCGACCCGGATCTGGTGGTTCCCGACGAGCGGCTGTCGCTGCGCCAGGGCGCGATCGCCCCCTGGGGCCGACGCCCGTCGCCGTTTCACGTTGCGCTGCTCGCCGCGCTCGGCCGCGCCCTCGGCTTCGACCTCGACACGCCGTTCGGCGAGCTGCCCGCGGCGGCCCGCAAGGCGATTCTCGAGGGCACCGCCGGCCGCGAGATCGAGTTCGTGCACGAGCGGGAGGGCAAGAGCTTCGCGTTCTCGCGGCCGTTCGAGGGCGTGCTCGCGTTGCTCGAGAAGCGCCGCCGCGAAACGACGAGCGACGGCGAGGAAGAGGAAGACCTTTCCGACTACCTGGCCGCGCGCCCGTGCCCGGACTGCAAGGGATCGCGGCTGCGGCCCGAGGCTGAGCACGTGACCGTCGGCGGCCGATCGATCGTCGAGACCACCCGGCTGTCGATCGCCGAGGCGCTGCGGTTCTTCCACGCCCTAGATCTCGCCCCGCAGAAGCGCGAGATCGCGCGGCGCGTGCTCGAGGAGATCGTCGCCCGGCTCGGTTTCCTCGTCGAGGTCGGCCTCGAATACCTGACGCTCGACCGGCCAGCGGCGACGCTCTCGGGAGGCGAGGGCCAGCGTCTGCGCCTGGCCACGCAGATCGGATCGAGCCTGGTCGGCGTGCTCTACATCCTCGACGAGCCGTCGATCGGCCTCCATCCGCGGGACAACGCGCGCCTGATCCGCATCCTCGAGCGGCTGCGCGATCTCGGCAACACGGTGATCGTCGTGGAGCACGACCGCGACACGATTCTCGCCGCCGACCACGTGGTCGATATGGGCCCCGGGGCGGGCGAGCAAGGCGGACGGGTCGTCGCCGCCGGGACGCCCGCGGAGGTGCTCGCCGCGCCGCAGTCGCTCACCGGTCAATACCTCTGCGGCCGGCGTGAGATCGCGGTGCCGCGCGAGCGGCGGCGGGGCAACGGCTGGACGCTGCGTCTGCAGGGCGCGCGCGCGAACAACCTGCGCGACGTCACGATCGAGGTGTCGCTCGGGACGCTGACCTGCGTGACCGGCGTCTCCGGCTCCGGCAAGAGCTCGTTGATCGTCGACACGCTGTACCCGGCGATCGCGCGTAAGCTCCGTCAGGGAAAGTCGAGGTCGGGAGAGTTCGACGCGCTCGAGGGCTGGCAGTTCCTCGACAAGGTGGTCGACGTCGATCAGTCGCCGATCGGCCGCACGCCGCGCTCCAACCCGGCCACGTACACCGGTCTCTTTGCCGTCGTCCGCGATCTCTTCGCCGCAACCCCCGACGCGCGGGTGCGCGGCTACGGACCCGGGCGCTTCTCCTTCAACGTCAAGGGCGGCCGCTGCGAGGCGTGCCGCGGCGACGGGTTGCTGCGCATCGAGATGCACTTCCTGCCGGACGTCTTCGTGGTCTGCGATCAGTGCGGCGGCAAGCGCTACAACCGAGACGCGCTCGAGGTCCACTACAAGGGCAAGAACATCGCCGAGGTGCTCGATCTGACCATCAGCGAGGCGCTGGCGCTGTTCTCGGCGATCCCCGCCGCCGCGACTCGGCTCGGCGTGCTGCAGGACGTGGGCCTCGGCTATCTTCGCCTGGGGCAGCCGGCCACCACGCTCTCGGGCGGCGAGGCCCAACGCATCAAGCTCGCCCGCGATCTCGCGCGGCGGGCCACCGGCCGCACGTTCTACATCCTCGACGAGCCCACCACCGGTCTCCACTTCGCCGACATCGAATGCCTGCTCGGCGTACTCTCGCGCCTAGTCGACGCCGGCAACACCGTATTGGTCATCGAGCACAACCTCGACGTGATCAAGAGCGCCGATTACGTCATCGACCTGGGTCCCGAGGGAGGAGTCGAAGGGGGGCGCGTGGTGGCAGCGGGGACGCCGGAGGAAGTCGCCCGCAACGAGCAGTCGCACACCGGGCGCTTCCTCGCCCAAGTCCTGGAAACGGGCCGCGCGCTCTCTTCCTGATCCCTTGTCCCACTTTCTTGCGTGTGGGATGAGAGGGCCGCTTCCATGCTTGGCGTAAAGACCATCGGCCACGCCACTCTGATTGCCTTCGACGGCGGTCCTCTGCTCGCGACCGACCCTTGGCTCGGCGGCAACGGAGCCTTTTTCGGCAGTTGGCAACTGTCTCATGCGATTCCCCCTGCGGAGTTGAGCGAACTACGCGGGTGCCCGTATCTGTGGATCAGTCACGCGCACCCGGATCATCTGTCCATCGAGTCTCTCGATCTCTTGCGGCAGGCCTGCATTCTGCTGCCGGATCACCGAGGCGGCCGGATCCTCGAAGAGCTGCGGTCGCGGAGATATGAAGTTCGCGTTCTGCCGGACCGCCAATGGGTCTCGCTGTCGCCTCGCGTCCGCATCTGCTCGATCTCGGACTTCATGCAGAACGCGATCCTGCTAGTGGACGTGAACGGGCGCCTCTTCTTGAACTTGAACGACGCTTCGGACCGCGGCTGGGGAGAAGAGGTTCGTGCGGTCGTGAAGCGCTTTCGGCAGTCGTATCTGCTGAAGCTCGCGCCGACGGGAAATCTCGGGGTTCTGAACGTGTTCGATGAGCGCGGAGCTCGTCTTCCGATCGATCCCGTGCTTCCCGATCGCGCCGGCTCCGAGCTGGCGGCTCACGCCGACTCCTACGGAGTTACCTACGTCGTTCCCTTCAGCTCTCTACACTCTTACCAACGCACGGACAGCGCGTGGGCAAACGAATTCACGGTTCCCGTCGAGGCCTACGCCCGAACCTTTGCCAGCCGGCGCGGCGCCACGTTGCTGCCCGCCTTCGTCGAGATCGACTGCGAGCGCGACGCGGTTCGCGAGATCGCGCCGGCCAAGGTGGAAGGCCCGCTGCTTTCGCCCGAAGAGTTCGGTGATGACTGGTCAGACGAGCTGGAACGCGACGACGTCGCCGCGATCGCCGGCTACTTCGTGCGTAAAGAAACGCTGCGGAGCCGCGTCGGCTTCATAGTCCTGCGGGTCGGCGGCAAGGATCACCGGATCGTGCTGAACGGCGACTTGGCGACCGGCCTGACCTTCGAAGCGCCGCGGAATTCGCTGACGGCGGCCGTGCGCTGCGAGGCGTTCGACGATCTTCTCCTCGGCCATTTCGTGAAGACGACGCTGCACGGACTGGAGAGCTTGGCGCCCGCCTTCATCCCGACGGTCACACGGTTTGCCGATCATGGGCGAGCCGAAACCGATGCGGAGGTTCGGGAACACCTCGCCGACTATCGTCGACGAGCGGCGTTGCCGCTCAGGCGCATTCGGCCGACGAAGAACGCCATGTGGGCGAGATTCGGTACGTAGTCGAGGTGCTCCGCGCCGGGCTCCTCTTCGGCGTCGATCTCCAAGCCGGAGCGCTTCGCCAGGTCGAGAATCATCGCAATCGGCCGGTGGAAATAGTAGTGGGC
>CAVPWJ010000118.1:0-17791 GCA_963708955.1 uncultured delta proteobacterium | reverse complement strand
ATTGACACGTCTTCGGCGGTGAACGCTCTCGGCTCGAGGCGCGAGAACGTGATCGAGCCGATCAACCGATCGCGCACGAACAGCGGCGCGCGGACGTAGGCGCGAATGCCGTAGGACAGCAGCCGCTCGTCTTCCGGGAACTGCTTCTCCACGTCGAGGTTCTGGCTGACGTGGGCCTTGCCGGTGTTGCCGACGAACGCGACGCCCGAGCCCACGAACGGCAGGTCCGTGGAGAATTTCTCCGGCGAAAACTTGAGGCCGCGCGAGATGACGTCGGCGAAGGATTCGCCGCTGCTACGCTCGACGCCGCCGATGTGGATGGCATGCGGCCGAAGTTGGTTTCCCTGCACGGTGACCACGCCGATCGCGTCGACCGGCACGATCGGCTGAAGCACGCGGGCGACGGCTCCGAGAACGGCGTCGAGCTCGAGCTCGCCATTGGCGGCTTCCGACACCCGCAGGAGGATCCGGTACTTGCTGTCTGCGGAGGGCAATACGGAGATGGCGGGCATGGGGCAGATCCACGCCGAAATATATTCGAAATCGCGGCGGCCGGCGACCCGCTCGATGCTCAAGCGGCGGGGATCGGAGTCGGTGTCACCGTCACCGTCACCGTCACCGTCGCGGCGGGCGTGGCGGTCTCCGCGCCCGGAAACGTCAAGTCGTCTTCGCCGCAGCCGCCCGCGAGCCCACCCACCAGCGCCATGGCGGCCGAAAACAGAACGAAGCGCGGAAGCACGCGCGAGAAGCCGGTACGCGCGGTCAAGAGCTTGCCTCCGGCGTCGGTCGCCCGCGGGCGATCACGCCACGGCGCCCTCCGACTTCTCTCGCAGATCCCGAGCGATACGCACCCGGTCTGGACGAGTACGGCCCTTTTGCAGCGCGCGGCGCAGCTCCCGCAGGCGTTCCCTGCGCCGCTTGCGCTGTCGGGCACGGTGCTGTCGAATCTCCTTGTTGCGTGTCACAGCTCCCAAGTCTGATCCTCCTTGCAGAGCGGCACCCTACAGCATTGCCGCGCGAAGCGCGACTCGACGGCGGGGCACCTCGCAGCCGGCGGGAAGCGCGCCTGTGGATGACCGCTCGCCGCTTCACCGCCGACTCCGCGCGCGGTAGACGTTGCTCCGCGGAGGCGAGCTTTGCTGGTGGTGAGCGATAGGATTCGAATCCCGCTTTGGGAGATCGTTTTTCGTTTCGTACGCAGCTCCGGGCCGGGCGGTCAGAACGTCAACAAGGTGTCGAGCAAGGCCGTGCTGCGTTGGCCGGCGGCCGCGAGCCCGAGCCTTCCGGACGACGTCCGCAGTCGCTTTCTCGAGCGGTTCGCCTCGCGCGTCACCGCCAAGGGCGAGGTCGTGCTCGCGTGTGATCGTCATCGCGACCGCGAGCGCAATCGCGACGACTGCCTCGAGAAACTGCGGGGGATGCTCGCCGAGGTCGCCGCGCCACCCAAGCCGCGCCGAAAGACGCGGGCCTCGCGCGGCTCGGTCGAGCGGCGCCTCGAATCCAAGCGGATCCGCTCCGAGCAGAAGCGCCAGCGGAGCCGGGTCGATTGACGTGGCGGCCCGGAACGGGCTTCTCTTGCGCCCATGAGCGATCGCGGCCAATTCTCCGTGGTCGGCGCCGACGATGCCACGCTGCTCGTCCGGCTCGCGGGGACGTGGAGCCTGGAGTCGGGGTTGCCAGACGCCGCGGCGATCCGCGCCGAGCTCGCCCGAGCGGCTCGCCGGCGGGTGGCCTTCGACGCGAAGGATCTCGGCGAGTGGGACAGCGCCCTGGTCACGTTCCTTCTCGGCGTCGACCAGATTTGCCGCGAGCGCGACGTCGCCGTCGACCGCGCCGGGCTGCCGGCAGGGGTGCGGCGGCTGCTGCGCCTCGCCGAGGCGGTGCCCGAGAAGCCTGGCGTACGCCGCACGGCCGAGCGTGCACCGTGGCTCGAGCGCCTCGGAGCCGGCGCGCTCGCGCTCTCCGATGCCGGCCGTGAAGCGCTCGCCTTCCTCGGCGATGTCACGCTTTCCGTGGGGCGGTGGCCGCGCGGCAAGGCGCGGTTTCGCGCCTTCGACCTCGCCGTGCTGATCCAGGAGTGCGGCGCGTCCGCGCTGCCGATCGTCACGCTGATCAGCGTGCTGGTCGGCATGATCCTGGCGTTCGTCGGTGCGGTCCAGCTCGCGCGATTCGGCGCGCAGATCTACGTCGCCGACCTGGTGTCGATCGCCATGGTGCGCGAGATGGGCTGCATCATGACCGGGATCATCATGGCCGGACGGACCGGCTCGGGCTTCGCGGCGCAGCTCGGCACCATGAAAGTCACCCAGGAGATCGACGCGTTCGCCACGCTCGGCATCCCGCCGATCGACTTCCTGGTGCTGCCGCGGGTCATCGCGCTCTGCGCGATGATGCCGCTGCTCACGGTCTACGCCGACGTGCTCGGGATCCTCGGCGGCGCGATCGTCAGCGTCGGCATGCTCGATATGACCGCCGTTCAGTACCTACGCGAGAGCCAGGTCACGTTGACGCTCGCCAATTGCCTGACCGGGGTGGGCAAAAGTCTGGTGTTCGGCGTGCTGGTGGCGCTCGCGGGCTGCCTGCGCGGCGTACAGTGCGGCAACAGCTCGTCGGCGGTGGGTGATGCCGCCACCTCGGCGGTCGTCACCGGCATCGTGCTGATCATCGTCGCCGACGGCTTGTTCGCGGTCGTCTTCAACGTCCTCGGGATCTGATCCATGAGCGAATCGTCACCGCGTATCGTCGCCCGTCGCCTCACGCTCGCCTACGGCGACCGCGTGGTGCTGCGCGACCTCGACTTCGCGATCGAGCGGGGCAAGGTCTTCGTGCTGATGGGCGGCAGCGGCTGCGGCAAGAGTACGGTGCTGCGTCACCTGATCGGCCTCGCCGAGCCCGCCTCGGGCGAGATCTTCTACGATGGCCGGTCGTTCACGGCCGCGGGGCAGCACGAGCGTGAGACCATGCTGCGACGCGTCGGCGTCCTTTACCAGAGCGGGGCGCTGTGGAGTTCGATGACGCTCGCCGAGAACGTCGGCCTGCCGCTCGGCGAGTACACCGGCCTCGGCGCCGCGGAGATCCGTGAGGTCGCGGCGCTGAAGCTCGCGCTGGTGGGGTTGCGCGGGTTCGAGGACTATTACCCCGCCGAGATCAGCGGCGGCATGCAGAAGCGCGCCGGGCTGGCACGGGCGATCGCTCTCGATCCCGACGTAGTGTTCCTCGACGAGCCATCCGCTGGCCTCGATCCGGTGAGCTCGCGGCTGCTCGACGACCTGATCCTCGAGCTCCGCGACAGCTTGGGTGCGACCGTGGTGGTGGTGTCCCACGAGCTGGCGAGCATCTTCGCGATCGCCGACGACAGCGTGTTCCTGGACGCCGAGACCTGCACGGCGATCGCCGGCGGGCCGCCGAAGGAGCTGCTCGAGCATTCGACTGATCCCAAGGTGCGCCAGTTCTTGACCCGCGGCGAGGGAGCGGGAAAGGAGGCTGCCGCCCATGGGTAAGCGGCCGAACCGGGCGTTGATCGGCGGCTTCGTCCTCGGCGCGCTCGCGCTCGTCGTGGCGGCGCTGGTGATGCTCGGGTCGGGGCGGTTCTTCCGCCACGCCGACGAGTTCGTGCTCTACTTCGGCGGCTCGGTGAACGGCCTCGAGAAGGGAGCGGCGGTCAAATATCGCGGCGTGCCGGTCGGCGCGGTCTCGGACATCCTCCTGGCGCTGCCGCAGAAGCGCGGCGACCCGCGCATCCCCGTGCTGATCGAGATCGATCACGACCGCCTGGCGGAGCTCGGCGCCACGCGCGAGATGAGCGAAGGCCCGGAGATGATGAGCCGACTGCTGCGCGACGCCGGCCTGCGCGCGCAGCTCCAGCAGCAGAGCTTCATCACCGGGCTCCTCTACATCGGTCTCGACCTGGTTCCCGGCAGCCCGCTCGATCTGGCGTTTCCCGAGGGCGGGCCGTACCCGGAGATCGCCACGCTGCCGACCAAGCTCGAGCAGGCGCAGGCGAAGATCGAGGCGGTGATCGAGCGCCTCGTCAAGATCGACTTCGAGGGCCTCGGCCGTTCGCTCGCCGACACAGTGAACGGCATCAACCACCTGGTGAGCTCCCCCGACGTGCAGTCGACCCTGGTGGCGCTGCGCGAGGCGCTCGGCGAGATTCGCGCCGCCGCCGCCGAGCTTCGCTCGAGCGCTCGCCCGCTGGCGGCCGGTGTGAACGGCACGACCACCGAGCTGCGCGCTTCGCTGAAGCGCTTGCAGACCTCGCTCGACCGGCTCGACGTGCTGACCGATCCAAAAGCTCCGCTCGTTCAGGGACTTACGACATCGCTCGCCGATTTCGGTAAAGCTTCCCGCGCGGTGCGGCAGCTCGCGGAAGACCTCGACCGCGATCCGAGCGTGCTCTTGAGAGGTAGAACCCGATGAGCCGATGGCGACGACGCACCCCCCGATCGGCGCTGCTGGCCGCAGCCCTTTGCTTACCCCTCGGTTGCACGATCTTCGCTCCGCGCGCCGATCCGTCGCGCTTCTTCGTGCTGACGCCGCTGCCGCCGGGTCCGTCACCGGCAGTGTTTGCGCGATCGCTCGGCGTCGGCCCGGTGACGTTCCCGAGCTACCTCGATCGGTCGGAGATGGTGGCGAGGGTTTCGTCGAACGAGGTGAGCCCCGCGGCGTTCGACTACTGGGCCGGCTCGCTACCGCGGCAGTTCGAGGCCACGCTCGCGCAGAACCTGCAGACGCTGCTCGGCGCGGGGCCAGTCAAGGTCTTTCCCTGGTATGCCAGCGCGGCCCCGGATCTCATCGTCGAGGTCGACGTGCGTGACTTCGAGCGCGTCGGCGACGGCCGTGCGCACTTCTCCGCGCGCTGGCGCGTGCGCCGGGGTGCCGGCGGCGAGATCGTCTCCTCCGGCGAATCGCGGTTCGACGGTGCTTCCGCGAGCGCCGATCCGGGATCGACCGCCGCGGCGCT
The DNA here is from genome assembly GCA_963708955.1 of uncultured delta proteobacterium. Classification (GTDB taxonomy): domain Bacteria; phylum Desulfobacterota; class Binatia; order JACPRU01; family JACPRU01; genus JACPRU01. Next base: position 12,828 of record CAVPWJ010000118.1, on the reverse strand, counting down.
CTCCGCGCTGCTCGGCGACTTCAGCCGCGAGCTCGCCGAGCGCATTCGGTCGCTCGGTTGAATGCTGCCGTCACGCTTCCCGCGACGGCTCGAGCTTCACCGATTCGAAGACCTCCACCGGTACGTCGAGCTCCATGCGCAGCAGACCCTGGGCGAGGGTCTTCCCCTGGTGGTCGACTCGCAGCGACAGCGTGCCGCCGCCGCCGAGCGCCTCCTTCAAGACGAAGTTGAAGGCGCGGAGATTCGGCATCTCGTAGCGCACGACCCCGCCCTTGCAAAGGCCCTTGTAGTAGTCCGCGACCACCTCCGCCGTCAGCGCTTTGCGCAAGAACTCGTAGGCGGCTTGCGAGCGCGCGGCGACGCCGATGTTTGCCGAGTCGCCCTTGTCGCCGGAGCGCGCGTAGGCGATCGAGATGAGGCGCGCGTGGCGGGTGTTGTGCGTGCGCTCGTGAATGGGCGCGGTCGGCCCGCCCTGCGAGCGCGCCGTCGCCTTGGGCTCCTCGGCGGCGTCGAGCCGCATGGGCACCGCGAACGGCTCGGCGTTCTTCGTGCCCTCGACCTGCACGCGCGCCTGGACGAGGTCGCGCGGCACGAGCGTCGGCCAGAACGCGAACGCCTCCTGCACCTCGGGCCGGCCGCCGAGCATGCCGAGGCCGGGCGGTCCCTGCAGGGCCAAGCCGAGCAGCAGGCGCGAGAACTCCTCCACCTTGGCGCGGTCGCCGTCGCGCACCGCGAAGCGCAGGATTCCCTCGTTCGGCGTGTGCTCGGGGGCCGCGCCGAGCCAACACGCGTCGAAGCCGATCAGGTCGGCGCGCGAGTCCTCGAACTCGTGCTTCAGTCGACTCCACAGCAGCTGCGCGAGGTGCTCGGCCTTCTGCCGGGTGCGCGGTCCCGACAGCAGCACCATGCCGTTCGCCCGGTAGCCCTGGGTGTAGACCGCCGAGACCTTCAGGTAGGGCGGGGCGGGGGAGCCGCGCGTGCCGCTCACGCGCACGCGGTCGGGGCCGACGTCGTCGAGCTTCACGCTGGTGAAATCGCAAGTGACGTCGGGCGTGAGATACGCCTTGGGATCGCCGATCTCGTAGAGCAGTTGCTCGGTGATCGACTTGCGGTTGACCAGCCCGGCCGTGCCCTCGTGCTTGGTGACGACGAACTCGCCGCTCTCGTCGATCTCGACGATCGGGTAGCCGAACCAGCCCTTCTCGCTCCACAGCGGTACTTCGAGGAAGTCGGTGTAGTTGCCGCCGGTCGCCTGTGCGCCGCACTCGAGGATGTGCCCGGCGACGGTGCCGGCCGCCAGCCGATCCCAGTCGGTCTCGCTCCAGCCGAACTCGTGGATCATCGGGCCGAGCGCGACGGCGGCGTCGGTGACGCGCGCGGTGACGACGATCTGCGCCCCACGGTCGAGCGCGGCGGCGATCGGCCGCGCTCCGAGGTAGGCGTGCGCGCTCACCAGGTGATCGGCGATCGTCGAGAACTCGGCGCCGGTGTCTAGGTGACGGAGCGACACCCCCTGCTCGCGAAGCTGCTGGATGCGCGGAAGCAGATCGCCCCCGTCCACCACGGCGATCGGCAGCGACACCCCGGCGCCGCGGCAGATCTCGGCGATCGCCTCGCGGCACGCCTCGGGATTGACGCCGCCCGCGTTGGCGACGATGCGGATGCCGCGCCGGGCGATCTCCGGCAGCGCGCGGCGCAGGTGGCCGATGAAGTCGTAGGCGTAGCCGCGGCTCGGGTTCGCCCGGCGCTGCCGCTCGAGGATCACCATGGTGATCTCGGCCAGGTAGTCGGCAGTCACGTAGTCGACCGGTCCGCCGATGACTTGGCGGTAGAGCGCCTCGGGATCGTCACCCCAGTAACCGCTCGAGTTGGCGATGCGCACGGACTTCTTCATCACTAGTGATCCTCGCCGAAAAGCTTCTTCTAGCGCGAATTCGGGGGGCGTTCCACCGCACGATCTTCCCCAGCAAGCTGTCTTTGGTTGGATGCATTTCGTACTTTCGATCCCGCGACAATGCCCCGAGAAAGGGATAAGGGGAGCCCATGAAGATCGCGGTTCTCGGAGGGACGGGTCCCGAAGGGCTCGGGCTGGCGGCGCGCCTCGGCCAGATCGGCGAGGCTGTGGTCATCGGCTCGCGCTCGGTGGAGCGAGCGCAGGAGGCGGCCGTCGGGCTGCGCGCGAAGCTGCCGCAAGCGGCGTTCTCGGGAGCGCCGAACGCGGCGGCGGCGGCTGAAGCCGACGTCGTCGTGCTCGCCTTCCCCTACGAAGGCATCGACCCGATCCTCGCCGAGTGCGCTCCGGCGTTCGGTGCCAAGGTGGTGATCGACACCATCGTGCCGATCAAGGTCGACGGCAAGTTCTTCGGCGTCTCGCCGCCGGCCGAAGGATCGGCCGGCGAGAAGATTCAGGCCAAGGCGCCGAGCGCCAAGGTAGTGAGCGCGTTCAAGCACCAGAGCGCGCACCACCTGATCGACCTCGACCACGTCCTGGAGGGCGACGTGCTCCTGTGCGGCAACGACGACGCCGCCAAGGCGATGGTCGCCGGCCTGGTGCGCCGCATGCGCGACCTGCGGCCGGTCGATGCCGGGGAGCTGCGCAACACCCGGGTGTTCGAGGCGATGACCGCGCTCTTGCTCAACATCAACCGCAAGCACAAGACCCGCGCGTCGGTGAAGATCCTCGGAGTCTGACGCCGCCCGCGGTCAGTGGCGACGCCGCGCCAGCCGCCGCAGCGATTCCAGACCCTCCGCGCCGGCGAGCGCGCTGCCGAGGGTGAACGCTCCCCAGCTCGCCGCCCACGCCGCGAAGCCGAGCTCGACCTTGGTCGCCTGCGCGACCGGCAGCGCGAGGATGACGCCGTACACCGGGTAGAGCGCGAAGCTCACGATCATCAAGGCGAGGCCGATGCGGAAGGTCGCCGGATGCGGCTTCGGCAGGTCGCGGCGCCGCCGGGCCGCGGGATCCCGAGGAGCGTCCTCGGTCGGCTCGCCGCCGACGTTCTCCGCGGCGCTCATCGGACGCGCAGCACCGCCGCACCCTGCACGCGGTCGTGCTTGAGCGCCTGGAGAGCCTGGTTCGCCGCCTCGAGCGGGAAGACCTGGATCTCGGTGTGGATCGGGATCTCGGCGGCGACGCGCAGGAAATCCTCGCCGTCGGCCCGCGTGTTGTTGGCCACGCTGCGGATCACGCGCTCCTGATAGAGGAGCGAGTAGTCCATCTGCGGGATCGGGCTCATGTGGATGCCGCCGAGCACGACGACGCCGCCCTTCTTGAGAATGCGTAGCGCCGCCGGCACCAGCTCGCCCGCCGGCGCGAACAGGATCGCGGCGTCGAGCGGCTTCGGCGCCTCGTCGGCGCGCTGTCCGGCCCACGCCGCGCCGAGCCGGAGCGCCAGCTCGCAGTGGCGCGGCTCGCGCGTCACTGCGTAGACCTCCACGCCCCAGTGGCGCGCTACCTGGATGGCCACGTGGGCGGCGGCGCCGAAGCCGAACAACCCGAGGCGCGCTCCGGCGCCGATCTCCGACAGGCGCAGGCAGCGAAAGCCGATGATGCCGGCGCAGAGCAGCGGCGCGGCGTCGAGATCGGCGAATCCCTCGGGAATCGGATACACGAATGCTTCGGGAGCGACCACGTACTCGGCGTAGCCGCCGTCGACGCTCCAGCCGGTGAACGCCGGATCGTCGCAGAGGTTCTCGCGGCCCGCGCGGCAGTAGTCGCAACGGCCGCAGGCGCGGTGCAGCCAAGGGATGCCGACGCGCTGGCCGAAAGCGAAGCGCCGCGCGCCGGCACCGAGCCGCTCGACGCGGCCGACCACTTGGTGGCCGGGGATCAGCGGCGAGCGCCGGGGCGGCAGCTCGCCCTCCACGACGTGGAGGTCGGTGCGGCAGATGCCGCAGGCGCTGACGGCGACCCGCACCTCGTCCTCGGCTGGCTCGGGCGGCTCGACGACCGACCAGCGAAGCGGGCTCTGGTCGACCGAGCCGGGAGAGTGGAGCAGCCAGGCGTTCATGGCGGGGGCCGTGTCCCCGTAGACTGCTAGCCGAGCACGGCCAGCAGTGCCGCGGTCGCGCGGCGCGGATCGTTCGCGCTCATCACCTCGCGGATGAGCGCCACGCCCGCCGCGCCGGCGCGCCGCGCCGCGGCCGCGTTCGCGGCGGTGACGCCGCCGACCGCGTAGACCGGCAGCGGCGCGCGGCAGGCCTCGCTCAGGCGCTCGATTCCCTGGGGGGCGCCGTACGTGGCCTTCGACGGAGTCGGGAACACCGGGCCGAACAGCGCGAAATCACAGCCCTCGCGCGCGGCGTGCTCGGCCTCGTCGGGGGAGTGGGTCGAACGCGAGAGCAGCGCTTGCGGGCCGAGCAGCCGTCTCGCCGCCTCGGTGGGAAAGGAGTCGGCGGGCAGGACCACGCCGGCGGCGCCCGCGGCGAGCGCGACGTCGATGCGATCGTTCACCAGCACGCGGGCGTCGAAGCGGCGAGCCTCGCGGACCAGCTCTTCGGCGAGCCCGAGTAGCGGGCCGCCGTCGAGATCCTTCTCGCGAAGCTGCACCAGCCGGGCGCCGCCTTCCAGCGCGGCACGCACGACGTCGACCAGCGGGCGGCCCCCCGTTGCGTGCCGGTCGGTGACGACCAGCAGGGGAGGGAGCGCGCTACTCAATCATCTGTTCCGTCGGGCTCGAGGCAGTCGCGTAGAGCTTCTTAGGAATGCGCCCGGCGAGGAACGCTCGGCGACCGGCTTCGACCGCCTGGCGCATCGCCTCCGCCATCAGGATGGGATTCTTGGCGCCGGCAATCGCGGTATTCATCAGCACCGCGTCGCAGCCGAGCTCGAGCGCCACGGCAGCGTCCGAAGCCGTGCCCACGCCCGCGTCGACGATCACCGGGACCTGGCTCTGCTCGAGGATGATCCGCAGGTTGTAGGGGTTGCGGATGCCGAGCCCCGAGCCGATCGGCGCTGCCAGCGGCATCACCGCCGGGCAACCGATCTCCTCCAAGCGCTTGCAGGCGACCGGGTCGTCGGTGACGTAGGGAAGCACCGAGAAGCCTTCCTTCACCAGCACGCGCGCCGCCTCCAAAGTCGCGGGCACGTCCGGGAAAAGCGTCTTCGGATCGCCGATCACCTCGAGCTTGACGAGCGTGCCGATCCCGGCTTCGCGGGCCAGGCGCGCCGTGCGGACTGCCTCCTCGGCGGTATAGCAGCCGGCGGTGTTGGGCAGGATCGTGTACTGCTTGGGATCGACGTAGTCGAGCAGGTTTTCCTGGCCCGGGTCGGTGATGTTCACGCGGCGCAGCGCCACCGTGACGATCTCCGCTCCCGACGCTTCGATCGCGCGGCGCGTCTCGTTGAAATCCTTGTACTTGCCCGTGCCGACGATCAGCCGAGAGCGGTACTCGCGACCGGCCAGCACGAAGGGGTCTTTCCACATCGGCATCGCTTCAGCCTCCGCCGACGAACTGCACGATCTCGATGCGATCGCCGCCCTGGATCGGCCGGGACGCGTACTCGGATTTCGGCACGATGTCGCGATTCAGCTCGACGGCGACGCGCCGTCCTCTGAGCGCGAGCTCGGCAAGCAAGTCGGCGATGGTCACGCCGTCCGCCAGCGGCCGCTCCTTTCCGTTGACGATGGCCATCACGATCTCGATTCCGTAACGCGAATCGTCTTTCTTTACAACCGTGGGTGTTTCTCGCATCCGCACGGTGATAGGAGACGCGAGGCCGCGCTCGCCGAGCGACCTTTGCTCGCGACGGCGCGGGCACGTTATCGTAGGAGTCGGCAATGGCAAAGATCGATCGCGCGCTGCTCTCGGTCAGCGACAAGACGGGTCTCTTGGACTTCGCCAAAGCGCTCTCCGGATTCGGCGTCGAGCTGCTCTCCACCGGCGGCACCGCCAAGCTGCTGCGCGATGCGGGGCTCTCGGTGGTGCAGGTGTCGGACTACACGGGCCAGCCGGAGATTCTCGACGGGCGCGTGAAGACCCTGCACCCCAAGGTGCACGGCGGCCTGCTGGCGGTCCGCGACAACGCCGAGCACCAGAGGCAGCTCGCGGCGCAAGGCTTCGGCACGATCGATCTCGTGGTGGTGAACCTCTATCCGTTCGAGGAGACGATCGCTCGCTCCGAGGCGACGTTCGCCGAGGCGATCGAGAACATCGACATCGGCGGGCCGGCGATGATCCGCTCGGCGTCGAAGAACTGCGACTCGTCACCGTCGATCACGAGCCCCGCCGAGTACCCCGCGGCTCGACGAGATGCGCTGAACGGCGGGCGGGGAAGTGCCGAAGGAGTTGCGATTCCGGCTGGCGCGGGAAGCGTTCGCGCGGACGGCCGCGTACGACGCGCAATTGCCGACGCCTGGCTCGCCACGCCGAGGGCGGCCGGTGCGCTTCGGCGAGACGCTACGCGGCGTCGTGGTCAAGGCGCAGGATCTCCGCTACGGCGAGAACCCGCACCAGAAGGCGGCGTTCTACCGCGAAGCGGGCGACCTCGGGCCCGAGCCGTCGGTCGCCAAGGCCCGGCAACTGCAGGGCAAGGAGCTGTCGTTCAACAACATCGTCGACGCCAACGCCGCTCTCGAGCTCGTCAAGGAGTTCCGCGAGACCGTGGCGGTGGCGATCAAGCACACCAACCCCTGCGGGGTGGCGACCTCCCGGAAGTCGCTCGCCGAGGCGTTTCGCAAGTGCCGGGCGTGCGATCCGGTGTCGATCTTCGGCGGCATCGTCGGCACCAATCGCGAGGTCGACGGGGAGACGGCCGAGGAGATGAGGGACATCTTCCTCGAGCTCGTCATCGCGCCGTCGTTCAGCGCCGAGGCCAAGCGGATCTTCTCGGCCAAGAAGAACGTGCGACTGCTCGAGGTGCGGTTCGCGGACTACCGGCCGCGCGGGCTCGACATGAAGAAGGTGGTGGGCGGTATGCTGGTGCAGGACCGGGACCTAGGCGCCGCCGACGTGCGCGCGGGCAAGGTTCCCTCCAAGCGGCCGCCGAGCGAGGCGGAGCTGCGCGCGCTCGATTTCGCCTGGAAGGTCTGCAAGCACGCCAAGTCGAACACCATCGTGCTGGCGCGCGAGGATCAGGTGATCGGCGTCGGCGCCGGGCAGATGAGCCGCGTCGATTCCGCGCGGCTAGCCTTGCTGCGCGCGCAGACCAACAAGCTCCCGACGGAGGGCACGGTGGTCGCTTCCGACGCCTTCTTCCCGTTTCCCGACGCGCTCGAGGTCTGCGCCGACGCCGGGGCTACCGCCGTCGCCCATCCCGGAGGCAGCATCCGCGATCAGGAAGTCGTCGATGCCGCCGACCGGCGCGGCATGGCGATGGTGCTGACCGGCTTGCGGCATTTCCGGCATTGATCCCCCGATGAAGATCCTCGTCGTCGGAGGAGGCGGGCGCGAGCACGCCCTCTGTTGGAAGATTCACCGCAGCCCGCACGTTCGCGAGCTCTACTGCGCCCCCGGGAATGGCGGCATCGAGGAGATCGCCCGCTGCGTGCCGATCGCGGCGGACGACGTCGCCGGCATCTGCCGCTTCGCCGTCGAGAAGGCGATCGACCTGACCGTCGTTGGTCCCGAGTTGCCGCTCACGCTCGGCCTGGTCGACGAGATCGAGAAGCGCGGGCTGCGGGCGTTCGGGCCGCGCCGCGACGGCGCGCGGCTCGAAGGCAGCAAGACGTTCACCAAGCAGCTTCTTGCGGAATGCCGGGTGCCGACGGCGCAGTTCGGGACGTTCACCGACGCCGACGCGGCCGCGCGGTTCGTGCGCGAGAGCGGAGCGCCGGTCGTCGTCAAGGCCGACGGCTTGGCGGCCGGCAAGGGCGTGTTCGTCTGCGCGAGCGAGGCCGAGGCGCTGGCGGCGATCGATGAGATCCTGCGCGCCCGCAGCTTCGGCGCGGCGGGCTCGTCCGTGGTGATCGAAGAGTTCCTCGCAGGCGAGGAAGCTTCGTTTCTCGCGCTGACCGACGGCGAGACGGTGCTGCCGCTTGCCTCGTCGCAGGACCACAAGCGAATCTTCGACGGCGACCAGGGCCCGAATACCGGCGGCATGGGCGCCTATTCTCCGGCGCCGGTGGTGACCACGGCCGTGCACGACCGAGTGATGCGCAAGGTGATAGCGCCCGTCATAGCGGGTCTCCGCAGCCGCGGTGTCCGCTATCAGGGAGTGCTCTACGCCGGCTTGATGATCCGCGACGGCGAGCCGAAGGTCCTCGAGTTCAACGCCCGGTTCGGCGATCCCGAGTGCCAGGCGCTGCTCGTGCGCCTGGAGAGCGATCTCGTCGAGCTCATGCTGGCGACCGCCGAGCGGCGGCTGGCGGGGCAGCGCCTCCGTTGGGATCCGCGCCCGTCGGTGTGCGTGGTGCTCGCCGCCGAGGGCTATCCCGGCGACGTCGCCAAGGGCGACGAGATCAGCGGGCTCGAGCAACTGCGCGACTGGCGCCACGGCGTCGTCTTTCACGCGGCCACCGCTCGAAAGGACGCAAAGCTCGTCACCGCCGGCGGGCGCGTGCTCGGCGTCACGGCTCTCGGCACGACGCTGCGCGAGGCGGTCGACCACGCCTACCGAGCGGCTGGCGCCATCCGCTGGCGAGGCCTGCAGTACCGCAAGGACATTGGTGCGCGTGCATTGGGGAGGGCGTCATGAAGACGAAGGTCCAGGTCGCGATCCTGATGGGCAGCGACAGCGATTGGGAGTCGATGTCGCCGGCGGCCAAGCGCCTCGAAGGCTTCGGCATCGGTTGCGACGTGCACGTGCTCTCCGCGCACCGCACGCCGCGGCGCACGGCGAAGTACGCCGCCTCGGCGGCGGCGCGCGGCATTCGCGTGTTCATCTGCGGCGCGGGAGGCGCGGCTCATCTCGCCGGGGCCGTGGCCGCCCACACCACGCTGCCGGTGATCGGCGTGCCGCTCGATGCTTCGAGCTTGCGGGGTCTCGACGCGCTGCTCGCCACCGTGCAGATGCCGAAGGGCGTGCCGGTGGCGACCGTCGCGGTGGGCGCCGCCGGCGCCGAGAACGCGGCGATCCTCGCCGCGCAGATCCTCGCGCTCTCCGACGCCGCGCTCGCCGTCAAGCTCGCCGAGTTCAAGAAGGATCTCGAGCGCCAGGCTGTCGCCGCCGACCAGAGGCTGCGGAACAAGGGGCCGCGAGCCTCTTCCCGTTGAGCGGGGGCCGCGCGTGAGAGAAAGACTCCCGACCTCTCTTTTGGACCGAGCGGTGGGAGCGCTGCAACGGGGAGCAGTGGTCGTCTATCCCACCGAAACGCTCTACGGGCTCGGCGTCGATGCGGCCAACGAGGCCGCGCTCGCGCGGCTGGTGGCGTTGAAGGATCGCGATCGGGGAAAACCAGTGTCGGTGCTGGTCGCCTCGCGAGCGATGCTCGAGGAGATCGTCGCGGCGATTCCCGCGGTCGCGGAGCGGCTGATGAGCGAGCTCTGGCCCGGCGCGCTGACGATCGCGTTTTCGGCGCGCGCCGGCTTGTCGACGGTGCTGACCGGGGGCGGCGCGACGATCGCCGCGCGGATATCGGGCCATCCGATCGCGCGCGAGCTCGTCGAGCGCCTCGGCCGGCCGCTCACTTCGACGAGCGCGAACCCGGGCGGCGTGCCGCCGGCCGTCGACGCGGAGCGGGCGCGGGCGTACTTCGGCGAGGCGGTCGCCGTGTACGTCGATGGCGGTCGCACGTCCGGCGGACCCGGCTCGACCGTCGTCGACTGCTCCGGTGTCGAGCCGGTGCTGGTCCGCGCAGGCGGCATCCCCGTCGCGCGCATCGAAGCGGTCGCGAGAGTGCGCCTGCGGCCGAGATGAGATAGACGGGAATTCATGCCCCTCGTTCGCCCGTTTCGCGGGCTGCTCTACGACCCCGCCGTGGTCGGCCCGCTCGAATCGGTCGTCGCGCCGCCCTACGACGTGATCGGACGCGAGGAGCAGGACCGTTTGTACGAAGCCAGCCCCTACAACGTGATCCGCCTCGACCTGGCGCGCGAGAGCGACCGCTACGGCGTGGCGAGCCGCACGTTCGCCGAGTGGCGCGAGCGTGGCGTGCTCGCGCGCGACCGCGAGCCCGCATTCTACCTCTACGCGCAGCGCCACCGCTGGAAGAGCGCGGAGGAGCACGAGCGCTACGGATTCTTCACGCGGCTTCGTCTCGAGGAGTTCTCCTCCGGCAAGGTCCTGCCGCACGAGCGGACGCTCGCCTCGGCGAAGGCCGACCGCCTGGCGCTGCAGCGCGCGTGTCGGGCCAACCTGAGCTCGATCTTCGGCCTCTACTCCGCGCCGGGCTTCTCGCTCGCCGAGACCGCGCGGGGCGTGATCGAACGGCCGCCATGGGCGGACTTCACCGACCGCGCCGGCGTCCGCCACCGGCTGTGGCGGCTCACCGATCCGGCCGTGCAGCGCGCTCTCGAGGAGCGTCTCGAGCGCCGCACCGTCTACATCGCCGACGGGCATCACCGTTACGAGACGGCTCTCCGCTATCGACGCGAGATGCAGGAGGAGACCGGGCGGCGCGGCGGCGAGGAGCCGTTCGACTATTTGCTCGCGTATCTGGTCAACATGGACGAGCCGGGCCTGGTCGTGCTGCCCACCCACCGGTTGCTGCGGCGGCTGCCGATCGCCGCGACGGCGCTGCTCGAGCGGCTGCGGGCTTGCTTCCGCGTCGAGCCGGTGGCGCGCTCGGCCGGCCGCCGGGCGTTCTTCGAGCGGCTGCGGCCGCGGGCGGCGGGCGAGCGGCGCATCGGCGCCGCGCTGCGCGGCGAGGACTCGTGGTTCGTGCTGGTGACGCGCGACGGCGACAACGACGCCCGACTCGAAGGCTCGACGGCGCTCCGCCGCCTCGACGTGACGCTGCTGCACGGCCTCGTGCTCGAGGGCGTGACCAGCCTCCTCGGTCTCGACGCGCACCGCGAAGCCGAGGCGGGGCGGCTCGTCTACACCAAGGACGACGACGAGGCGGTGGAGGGCGTCGAGTCGGGCGAGTTTGCGGCCGCCTTCCTGCTGAACGCCACACGCGTCGACGAGGTGCGCGCGGTGTCGGAAGCGGGGGAAACGATGCCCGAGAAATCAACGTACTTCTATCCCAAGATTGCCACTGGGTTGGTATTTCATAGTCTCGAGGGTGATGGAGCGTAATGGGGCGCGGATGCGGATGGAGCTGACGGGCTTGATCGGCGCTGCCTCCTCCGCGGCAGTTTGCGCCCGCGGCTCATCCGCTTTGCTCGGCGGTCGTCCTCGATCGATGCCGTCAGAACGAAGAGCTCGGCGCCAGGGGTCGAGTTTCTGATGTCGCCGCGGGTCATTGCTCTCGCTCCCATGCCGCCCGAGAAGGCGGCCTACGCGCTCGCTCGCTACAGCCGCTCGCCCGACTCGATCGAGTCGAGCCTCCGCTGGGTATTCGATCACTCGGCGGAGAAGTTCTGGGAGCAGTTCTACTTCGACTACGGTCACGCCTCGATCGCCGATCTGGGCCACGTCGTGATGTGCTTCGAGGACATCTCGGAGCTCGCCGCCATCCACGTCGAGGACGAGCGGGTGTGGGACGGGCAGGCGAAGTCGAGCCGCTATCAGGACTTCGCCAAGCTCGGCTATCATGTGCCGGCAGAGCTCTCGGCCAAGGAAGCGGCGCGCTACCGCGCGGGGGCCGACGCCCTGTTCGCGGCCTACCGCGATCTCCTCCCGCCGCTCGAGGCGCGGCTGCGCGAGCAGAACCCGCGGCCGCCCGACATGAAGGAAGGCGTCTACGCGCGCAACGTCGCGGCGCGCGCCTTCGACGTCGTGCGCTACGTGCTGCCGCTCGCCGTGCCGACCAACGTCGGTCAGGTGGTGAGCATCCGCACGCTCGAGAAGCAGATCGGCCATTTGCTCGCCGCGCCGTACCGCGAGGTACAGGACCTCGGCGAGCGGCTGAAGGCAGCGGCCGCGGCTTCTCCGCTCGACCTGTGGGGGCAGCTCGGCGGATCGGCGGGCTCCGCTCCGGCCGAGCCGCTGGCCGCGACGCTCGCCCGTCACACGCGCACGAACGAATACTGGCGGCGCTCCTACCGCGTGCTCGAGCAGATCGCCGCCGAGGAGATCCGCCTCGGCACGCCCGAGCGGTCGCCGCTCGTCGATCTCGTCCCCGAGCACCCGCTCGAGATCGAGATCGTCGCCACGCTGCTCTATCGCGCGAGCCACCATCCCTACCGGCAGATCGCCGGCGCGGTGGCGGAGTGGAGCGAGGCGAAGCGGCGCGGCATTCTCGAAGCGGCGCTCGCCGAGCGGGGGCGGGAGGAGCTGCTGCCCGAGTTCCAGTCGGGCTATCGGCTGACCTTCGACGTGCTGATGGACGTCGGCGGCTGGCGCGACCTGCATCGCCACCGCCGCTGCCAGCAGGTGCGCCAGCCCTTCACGTTCGCGCACGGCTACGACACGCCGCCGCTGCTCGCCGAAGCCGGTGCCGAGGCCGCCTATCGCGCGGCGATGGACGCCGCCGCGGCGGCCGCCCGCGGGCTCGCGCCCGAAGCCGCGGCCTACCTGCTGCCCTTCGGGCATCGCGTCCGCTGCCTCTTCAAGATGGACTACGCCGAGGTCGAATACGTGTCGCGGCTGCGTTCCGGCGTGAAGGGGCACTTCTCGTACCGCCAGGTGGCCTGGGAGATGAAGCAGGCGCTCGCCGCCCGCCACCCGTTCCTCGCCGAGCGCATCGACGCCACGCCACCGTGGGTGGAGGATTCGCTCCAGCGGTGAACGAAGAGTTCCATCACGCGGTGGTGCTCTTCAACCGCCGCGCCTACTTCGAGTCGCACGAGATCTGGGAAGAGATCTGGCGCGTCTCCGCGGAGCGCGACAAACAGTTCCTCGGC
>CAVPWJ010000117.1:0-32637 GCA_963708955.1 uncultured delta proteobacterium | reverse complement strand
CGCCGAACATGACCCCATCGGATTCGTCGCGGATCTGCCCGCCAAAGTCATTCTCGACGAAGTGCAGCGCGTCCCATTGCTCTTCACTTCGCTCAAGGTGGCCATCGATAGCAAGCGCACGGCGGGACGCTTCATCCTCACGGGATCGGCGAACGTGCTTCTCGTGCCCAAGCTGGCGGATTCGCTCGCCGGACGCATGGGTATCCTCCGCCTGCACCCGTTCGCGCAGTGCGAGCGGGAGCAGGTGCGCCCGCACTTCCTCGACACGCTGTTTCGCGCAGGATTCCGAACAAGCGTGACGGAGCACCTCGGCCGGCACCTTGCCGAGCGCATCGTCGCCGGCGGCTACCCTGCGGCCCTCGCGCGGCGGACGGCAGCACACCGTGAAGCCTGGTACCGGGATTACGTCGAAACACAGATCCAGCGCGACGTGCGCGATGTGACACGGATCCACGCGCTCGACGCATTGCCGAAGCTGCTGGCCGCGGCGGCGGCGGGGACAGCGCGGCTCGTGAACATCGTGGACCTCGCCTCGCCATTCGATCTCACGCGACAGACGATCAAAGACTATGTCACGGCGCTTGAGTGTGTCTTCCTCCTCGAGCGACTGCCCGCCTGGCACACCAACCGGATGAGTCGGCTCGTGAAGCGGTCCAAGCTGCACATGGGTGACACGGGCGTGGCATGCGCGCTGCTCGGCATGAACGCGAACGCGCTACTCGCCGATCGCAATACGCTCGGTCCGATGGTCGAGACCTTCGTGCTCCAGGAGCTACGCAGGCAGGCAAGCTGGCGACCCGAACGGCTGAACTTCTTCCACTTCCGCGATCGGGACGACTTCGAGGTGGACATCGTGATCGAACGAGGCCACGGCGCTGTCGCGGGCGTTGAGGTGAAGGCGGGTGCGAGCGTCACGGAAAGCGACCTCCGTGGCCTCCGCAAACTCCGTGACACTGCCGGAACACGCTTCGCCGCCGGCGTCATACTCTACGATGGCGCGGCAACCATCCGCTTCGAGCGCAATTTGTTCGCGGTCCCCCTGCGGAAGCTTTGGGAGGATACATGACCGCCCCGTTCACCGAGTCGGTCGTTGGGCAGGCCGCCCTCGCCCGGCTCGAGAGCATCGGCTGGCAGGTCAGGACGGCGCCGAGATCGCCCCCGGCGAACCCGCGGCCGAGCGTGACGATTACGGGCAGGTCGTCCTGGCGCAGCGGCTGCGCGATGCGCTGGCGCGGCTCAATCCGGCGCTGCCCGCCGAGGCGCTGGACGATGCCTTCCGCAAGCTGACGCGGCCCGAAGGCGCGGAGCTGATCGTGCGCAACCGCGCCCTCCACCGCCTGCTGGTGGACGGCGTCACGGTCGAGTACCGCGATGCCGAGGGCAGCATCCGCGGCGCACAGGCGCGGGTCATCGACTTCGACGACCCGGCGGGCAACGAAGTCTCGATATTGCCGTCCCGGACCGGGCTCCCGGCTACCGGGAATTTTTGCTCAGGCTCTGAGTTGCCATGCGCGACGCGCAGGTCAACTCAGTAGACGCTCTGCGGAGTCGGCTCGGGAGTCGCGGTCGGCGCGGGCGTGGTTTCGGGCTCGGGCGGGATCGCGAGCTCGTGACTGCCCGCCCAGAAATACAATCGACAGCCGCCCGCGAGCGCCGCGGCGACCGTCACCGCGATGATCGATCGCTTCATGCCTCGAGCCTTCCCGGCTTGAAGATCACCTTGTTGTCTTTGACGATCAACTGGTCGTTGAGAAAGAGCTGCGCGGCCTGCGACAGCACCTCGCCCTCGAGCGCACGGCCCTTGGCCTTGACGTCTTCGAGCGTATCCTCGCCGACGCGGATGTGGAAAACGTCCTGCAGGATCACCGGGCCCTGATCGAGCTGCGTGGTGGCGAAGTGCGCGGTGCAGCCGGAGACGCGCACGCCTTCCTTCCAGGCTTGTTGATAGGCGTTCGCGCCCGGGTGGTAGGGGAGCAGCGAAGGATGAATGTTGATTACGCGGTTCGGGAAGCGCGCGACGAACTCGGGCGAGAGGATGCGCATGTAGCGGGCGAGCACGACGAGGTCGGCGCGGCCCTCGCGGATCTTCTCGGCGAGAAACGCTTCGTGCGCCGCCTTGTCGTCGGCGGAATGCCAGAAAAAGGGAATGCCCGCGGCTTCGGCGACGTCGCGCAACACCTCGTGGTTCGACAGCACGACGACCAAGTCGCCGGCGAGCTGGCCGGCGCGATGATCGCGTACCAGCGTCTCGAGGCAATGCGGCTCCTTGGTGACGAGGATCGCGACGCGCTTCCGCTCGCGCCCGCCGGAAAGCCGCACCTTCACCTCGACGCCGATGTCCTCGCCGATCTGCTTGAGACCGAGCACCACCTCGTCGAGCGTCGTCGAGACGTCGGTCAGATCGACCCTCATGCTCATGATGAACAGGCCTTCGACCACGCGTTGCTCGATGTCTTCGATGTTGATGCTCTGCGAGGCGAGATAGGTGGAGATCCGGGCAACGATGCCCTTCTGGTCCCGCCCGATTACCGAAACGACGCCGCGGTTCTTCATGGCGGAGACTCCTAACGCCGCCACCTCGGCGAGTCCACCCGGTGGACCCGCCAGCGCCGGGTAGACGGCATACTTCCGCGCAAGAAGGGGCTGGGCGTCGGATGGGCGCACGAGGTGGATGGCAGAACCGTAGGAGTCGTGCTAGCCGCGGTAACGGCGCAGCAGCAAATAGGGGGGAAGGTTTTCCTGATGTCACCGGCATTGCGGGAGGCTCCTCCTCTGTTTCTATGCACAAGGAAGAATCCGTGAGCCTCCGCGAGATCCGCCTCGTGCCGCTCAATCCGGATCCTGCCTACCAGCCGCTCGTGTTCACACCCGAGGCCGAGGGCGACGTGCGCGTCGTCGGCGAGTTCGTCGCGGTGCTCGACGCGCCGGCTGTTTCCCCGCGCAGTGGTCGCGCCGACTATGTGCTCTACGACCAGCGCGGCCGGCCTCTCGCTGTGATCGAAGCCAAGAAGAACGCGATCAACCCATACGTGGCGAAGCAGCAGGCCCTGCCGTACGCCAAGGCTCTCGGCGCGCCCTTCATCTTCCTCACCCTCACCAACGGCGAGCTCACCTACTTCTGGGACTACCAGAACGACGCCGCGCGCCCCATCGCCGGCTTCTTCTCCCGCCGCGACCTCGAGCGCATGGTCGAGATGCGCGGCGCCCGCAAGGCGCTCGCCACCGTCGAGATTCCCGAGCACTACATCCGCCAGGGCGAGACGCGTACGGTGCGCCCCTACCAAGCCGAGACCATGCGGGCGCTCGACCATGCCCTCGAGCTCGGCAAGCGCCGCTTCCTGATCGAGCTGCCCACCGGCACGGGCAAGACGGACCTCATCTGCCTTTACCTCAAGCGCCTCTTCCAGGCCGGCTGGGCCGAGCGAGTGCTGGTTCTCGTGGACCGCGACCAGCTCGCCAAACAGGCGCTGGAGGCGATCCAGGACGTGCTCTCGGCGCACTCGAGCTACTGGCTGCGTCCGGGCATGGCGCGGCAGGAACAGCAGATCACGGTGGCGCTGCTCCAGACCATGGTCGGCCGCGTGGACGAGCACACCGCCGGCTACTTCGACGTGGTGATCGCCGACGAGTGCCACCGCTCGATCTACGGCGCGTGGCAAGGCGCGCTGACCCGCTTCGACGCGATCCACGTCGGCCTCACCGCCACGCCGGCGAACTACATCGAACGCAACACCTACGACTTCTACCAGTGCGAGCCGGGCAAGCCCGACTTCACCTATCCGATCCAGGACGCCTTCCGCGCGCAGTACCTCGTCCCTTACCGCTTCGCGACCGGGATCACCGAGGTTCTGGCCGAGGGCGCCGACGTGGACGACGAGCACTACGACCCGGCCGCCTTCGAGAGAGAGAGTGGACGAACGAGGCGACGAACCGCCTGATGATGGAGGAGTTCGACCGCCTCGCATGGGAGACCTACCGGGATCTCGCACCTAAACAGAACCCGGGCCCCGGCAAGGCGATCGTCTTCGCCATCTCCAAGCACCACGCGGCACGCCTCGCGCAATACCTGAACGAGCTGCACCCTGAGCACAAGGGGCGTTACGCCGAGGTCATCACCTCCGATGTGGCGGACCCCGACGTGCTCATCCGCAAGTTCAAGACCGAGACCTACCCGATGGTCGCAGTGAGCGTGGGTATGCTCGACACCGGCTTCGACTGCCGGGAGGTGTTGCACCTGGTGCTCTGCCGGCGCGTCCGCAGTCCGATCCTCTACCAGCAGATGCGCGGGCGGGGCACGCGGACGGCCCCGCACGTCGGCAAGCAGAAGTTCGTCATCTACGACTTCTTCCGGAATCACCATTACTTCAACGACAGCGACACCGACGTCTTCACCGGAACCGGCGGCGGCCGCGCCCCCGGTGGACCGACCACGCCGCCCAAGCCGCCGCGCGATCTCGTCGAGCTCGGCCTCGAGGACGAGTGGCTCGAGGCCGTGACCTACATCGAGGTCGGGCCCGAAGGCGAGCGCGTCGACAAGAAGACCTACGTCACCGACTGGGAGCGGACGATCCGCAGGCGCGCCGCGGACGACCCGCTGCTCCGCAAGGTGCGCGACGAGGAGCCGCTCGACGCCGCCGAGGAGGAGGCGCTGGCCCGGCGCCTGAACCAACCCGAGCGCTTCCGCTGGTCGAAGTGGCGCTTCAAGAGCGGCAATGACTTCCGCGACTTCGTGCGCGACGAGGTCTTCCCCAACATGGCGTCGCTCGTGAAGGACGAGCCGCAGGTGGCCGAGTATTTCCGCGACGCCGTGCTCGAGATCGTGGACCCGAACATGCTCAAGCAGGTGATCGACGAGCTCGACGGCATCGACTTCAAGAAGCTTGGCCCCGACGTGAAGGGCGACGTCTTCGAGTACCTGCTGACCCACCTTGGCCAGTCGGCGCTGAACGGTCAGTTCCGCACCCCGCGCCAGATCCGTGTCTTCATGGTGCAGATGACCGATCCTGATCTAGGCGACACGATCTACGATCCGGCGAGCGGCACGGCGGGCTTCCTGATCGACGCCGTGGACCCACATCCTCGCGCGCTACAGCGAGAAGCCGCTGGAAGTGCCGATCTACGGCGAGGACTGGATCGAGAAGCGCGGGCAGACACTCGAAGAGGTGAAGCAGGCGATCCCGAACCTCCAGACCTACCGCAAGGGGGCCGGTGAGCGGCTTCCCGACTGGGGGCGGCTCGAGGCGTCCATCTACGGGACCGACGTCTCGCGCCAGATGATGCGGATCTCGATGATGAACCTGGTCTTGCACGGGATCCGCGGCGCGCGTCTCAAGCGCGCGAACGTCCTCTCCGAGATGAGCGGCCTCAGCGAGGACGACCTCGCGCGGCGCTACAAGGTCATCCTCTCGAACCCACCCTTTGCCGGGCAGATCCCCAAGGAGTCGGTCCGCGCCGACCTGCCGAGTCGAGCGCGAGATCGCGACCGGGCTCGAGAAGCTGCTCAAGGAGATCGAGGCGTGACGCCGAAGCCCGTCCGCAGAAAGGCTTCCGCCGCGCTCACGCGGAGGGCCTCGGTCTCAGGGCCGGTTCCGTCCGGCAGCGAGCCCTACCGCGGGCTGGTCGGCGGTATCGAGGCGCTGCTCGAACAGGCGCGCCGGACCTTGGCCCGCGCGGTCAACGCGATTCTCACCGCGACCTACTGGGAGATCGGCCGGCGGATCGTGGAGTACGAGCAGGGTGGGAAGGCGCGATCGGAGTACGGCGAGGCGCTGCTGAAGCGGTTGGCAGCGGACTTGACCGCTCGCTTCGGGCGCGGCTTCGGCGTCGACAATCTCGAGCGATTCAGATCCTTCTATCTCGCTTGGCCGGACGACCGGATTTCCGCGACACCGTCGCGGAAATCTCTCGCCAGCCAAAATCGCCCGACGCCGTCTGGCAAATCCGACGCAGCGATTCTTCGGACGCCGTCTGAAGAATCCACCCTGGCGCAGGTCGCCGCTCGCTTCCCGCTGCCCTGGTCGGCGTACGTGCGGCTACTCGCGGTCAAGAACGAGCACGCCCGCGGTTTCTACGAGACCGAGGCGCTGCGCCTACAAGCCGCTGGTCCGTTCTCCGTCGTCTCTTAGGGCCTGTAGAACAATAAAGTTTACAAATCCATGAGTTTCTGGTACGATGCGCGGCGTGCGAGACTACGGGCGTATGGCCTCGCGTGGGTCGGTGTCGGAGGCGGAGTGGCAGTGGTTGAGGGTGCTGGGTACCCTGAACGAAGCCCAAGCTCGCCTGTTCGTCGCGCAGAAGGCAGTCGATCTGGGTCGGGGCGGAATCAGCCGGCTGTCGGAGCTCACCGGCATGTCTCGACCGACGATACACAAGGGTGCAGCCGAGCTGCGTGGGAAGGCGGCCATCGTGGCAAGCGAAGCCGGGCGGATTCGCAGGCCGGGGGCAGGTCGCAGATCGGTGGAGGAAGTGAATCCTCAATTGAGGCGAGAGCTCAAGCGGATCCTGGAAGAGACCACCGCTGGGGACCCGATGAGCCTGCTCAAATGGACGAGCAAGTCGACGCGTACGATCGCCGAGGAGTTGGCGCGTCGAGGATGCGCGGTGAGCTGGGCGACCGTGGCTCGCTGTCTTCACACCATGGGGTATTCGCTGCAGGCCAACGTGAAGATGATCGAGGGGCCGCAACATCCCGATCGGGACGAGCAGTTTCGATACATCAACTCGCAGGTGAAGCGTTTCGTGCGTGGTGGGGACCCGGTGTTGTCGGTGGACACGAAGAAGAAGGAACTCGTGGGAGCCTTTAAAAACGCGGGTCAGCGCTGGCGCAAGCAAGGCGAGCCCGAAGAGGTGTTCAGCCACGACTTCCCCCATCTCGGCCAGGGGAAGGCGATCCCGTACGGGGCGTACGACGTTGCGCTGGACCGGGCGTTGGTCAACGTCGGCGTCACTCACGACACGGCACAGTTTGCCGTCGAGAGCATCCGGCGCTGGTGGAGAATGCTTGGCCGCAGGAGCTACCCTCGAGCCAAGCAGCTGTTGATCTGCGCCGACGCCGGGGGAAGCAACGGGAATCGCCTGCGCGCCTGGAAGCTCCATCTCCAAGACCTGGCGAAGCAGATCGGGATACCGATCTCGGTGTGTCACTACCCGCCCGGAACGAGCAAGTGGAACAAGATCGAGCATCGGCTGTTCTCCTTCATCAGCATGACCTGGAAGGGAACGCCGCTGGTGAGCTTCGAGACGATCGTAGACCTGATCGGGAGCACCCGGACGCGCAGCGGCCTCAAGGTGAAGGCGCTCCTCGACACGCGGGACTACCCCACGGGGCAGAAGGTTACGCAGAGTGAGATGAAGGAGCTGCGGCTGCGAGGCCACGCATTCCATCCCGACTGGAATTACACACTGTTGCCGACCTGACACTGGTACGAAGCGTGAAGTCGCTGACTGTCGATAGTTCAATTGTAAACTTTATTGTTCTACAGGCCCTTAAACGAAGTGAACACCGAGTTCCTGAACGACAAGAAGGAAATCAAGGTTCAGAAGCCCGACGGCTCCTTCGAGAAGATGACCCGTAGGCAGGCCTTCGAGTCCGCCGTGAAGGGCGCTTGCGAGTACCTGCGCACGGAGCAATTCGTTGAGATCGAGAAGCGGCTCGCGGCGAACGCGATAGAACAGATGGGGCTCCAACCGGGGAGCGACAAGGTCGAGCTCCATTTCGAGAGTCACGATCCGACCAACGCCTTCCGCTCCCTCGAGCTCTACGTCGAGCAGATGGGGATCACGAGCCCTGCGGGAGAAGTGGGAGCGGGGATCCAGAGCGCCATCGTGGTCGCGATCTTTCGCACGTATGAGGAGCTGAAGAAGGAGGGCGCGGTGTTCGCCTTGGAGGAGAATGAGGACATTCTCAAGGTGTGCCCAGGTGACGCGCTCTTCTGGATGAAGCCGGAATTTGAGACGGAGTGCGGACTGCCCCACGTCGAAACCGAGAAGATCGATCACGCACTAGAGCGGTTCGCTGCCGCTGCGGAGACCGACGTTCCCACCGTCCTGCGTCCTGTCATCGCGAAGGTCCTGGAGCTAGCCCGATGACCCTTGCCGCCCTCCGCCTCGCCAACTTCAATGCCTTCGGTGCCGCGCAGCGCATCCCCCTGCGCTCGATCACGCTGGTCTTCGGCGCGACCAGCGCGGGAAAATCGCGCCCGATCCGCGCGCTCGCGCTCGCCCGCCATGCTGTCGAGACGGGCGAGATCGACACGCAGCGCGCCCAGATCGGCGGCGAAGCGCTCGACCGCGGCTTTCGGAAAGAATGCCAGCGCCGGCTCCCTGGCTCTGTTCCGCGCAGCCTGCGGCTGGAGATGGTCCCCGCCTACGTCAGCGATACGGCGGCGATCGCCGGCACAACTGCTACATCACTGACGGATCTCGGGGGCGTGATCTTCGGCATTGGACTCGACGAGGGCAGCGCGCCACGCGTATGAACCCCGTGGAGATCCCCGCCGCGACAACCGACCCGCTCGGCTTGACGGGCGGCGAAGCTCGTCGTCGTCTCGAGGAATTCGGCCCGAACGCGGTCGCCGAGGAGACCGCGGCGCTGTGGTGGGGACTCCTCACGAAGTTTTGGACGCCCGTGTCCTGGCTGCTGGAGGCGGCGATCCTTCTCCAGCTCGGCCTCGGCGAGACCACCGAAGCGGCGGTCGTCGGCGCTCTTCTCGTCTTCAACGCCATGCTCGCTCTGTTCCATGAAAGCCGTGCGACCGCCGCGCTCGCGGCGTTAAAGAAATGCCTTGCCGCCACCGCTCTGGTCCGCCGTGACGGCGAGTGGGTGAGGCTCTCCGCGGCCGAGCTCGTGCCGGGCGACGCGATCCGCTTGCCGCTCGGCGCCTTGGTTCCCGCCGACGCGCGCATCGTGTCGGGATCGGTGATGGTCGACCAGTCGATGGTCACCGGGGAGTCTCTTCCGGTCGATGCGAGCGCGGGCGGGGAGGTCTATGCCGGCGCTCTGGTCCGCCGCGGCCAGGCGATCGCCGAGGTGACGGCGACGGGGTCGCGCACCTACTCCGGCCGCGCCGCGGAGCTCGTGCGAATCGCCCACGCCGCCAGCACCGAGCAGACCGCGATCCTCGGCGCGGTGCGAAACCTCGCCGTGGTGAACGGGACTCTCGCCGTCTTCATCGTCGCCTATGCCCATGCCGTCGGCCTGCCGCCGGCCGACTTGGTGCGGCTCGGCCTGACGGCGCTCCTGGCGAGTATCCCGGTGGCATTGCCGGCCACCTTCACCCTCTCGGGTGCCCTCACCGCCCAGGCGCTGGCCCGGCGCGGGGTTCTGCTCACCCGCCTTTCGGCGGCGCAGGACGCGGCGGCGATGGACGTCCTCTGCTCCGACAAGACCGGCACGCTGACACGCAACGAGCTCGACGTCGACGAGGTCGTTGCCATGCCGGGATTCGATCGCGTCCGCGTCCTCCAGCTAGCGACTCTGGCCAGCTCCGAGGCCGATCAGGACCCGATCGACGTAGCCATCGATCGAGCGTCCGCCGCGAGCGGCGGTTCTGGGATGGAAACGATCAGAAGTTTCGTACCCTTCGATCCGGCGACCAAGATGTCGGAAGCCCTGGCGATCGACCGCGACGGAAACGAGATCCGAATCGTCAAGGGTGCGTTCGCGACGATCGCCGAGGTGGCCGAGGTGCCGGCGGACGCTCGACGTCAGGTCGACGATCTGGCCGCGCGCGGATATCGCGTGCTGGCGGTTGCCGCAGGGCCGCGGGAGTCACCGCGCCTGGCGGGGCTCATCGCGCTCAGCGATCCGCCCCGCGAGGATTCCGCGAGGCTCGTTCGGGCGCTACGTGACCTGGGTGTCGACACGGTGATGGTGACGGGGGATTCGCCGGTGACCGCCGCGGCCATCGCCCGGAAGGTCGGCTTGCGCGACACCGTCTGTCCACCGGGCGAGCTCGACCGCGGATTCGGCAACCAGGAGTTTGGAGTGTTCGCCCGGCTCGTTCCCGAGAGCAAGTATCGTCTGGTCAAAGCGTTGCAGCACAAGGGCCATGTGGTCGGGATGTGCGGCGACGGCGCGAACGACGCCCCGGCTCTGCGCCAAGCGCAAGTCGGGATCGCCGTATCGTCGGCGACCGACGTGGCGAAGGCCGCGGCTGCCATGGTGCTGACCGAGCCCGGCCTGTCCGGCATCGTGCTCGCCGTCCGCGAGGGGCGGGTCGCCTTCCAGCGATTGCTGACCTACGCGCTGAACATGCTGGTGAAGAAGATCGAGGTCGTCCTTCTGCTGGCGGTCGGTCTCGGCCTCACCGGCCATGCGGTCATGACGCCGATGCTGATGGTGCTGCTGCTGGTGACGAACGACTTCCTCACCATGTCGCTCGTCACCGACCGAGCGATCGAGGCGCCACGGCCGAGCGTATGGCGGATGCGCCGCATCACCGTCGCGGCGATCGTCATCGGCGTCTCGAAGCTCGGCTTCTCGACGGCGGTGCTGGCCCTGGCGAGATTCCGGCTCGGCCTCGACACGGGAGCGCTCCAGACGCTCGCGTTCGTCACGGTGGCATTCGGCAATCAGGCCACGCTGTACGCCTTGCGGGAGCGGCGGCAGCTGTGGCGCTCGATGCCCGGCGCTTGGCTGCTGGCAGCTTCCGTGGCCGACGTTGCAATCGTCTCGACCCTGGCCTCGTCCGGGACCTTGATGGAGCCGCTGCCGTGGCGGTGGATCGCATCGGTTTTCGCCGCCGCTGTCGGATTCGCTTTCATCCTCGACGAGATCAAGCGCCCCGTGATGTCGGAGCTGGCGCTGTAGCGCGCTCGCGGCGCCGTCGCCGCGGGTCAGCGGTTCCAGTCGAGCGATTCCTGCGCCAGCCGCTCGAGCTCCTGCTCGAGGTGCTCGCGGAACGCCTCGAAGACCGCGGGGTCGGCGGCGTCCTCGGGAACGTGGTACGGCCCGATCAGGTATTGCCGGATGTGATTGAAGGGCAGCGGGACAGCCATGTGATCCCAGGTGGGAAGGCGGACGTTGCGCTTCGCCCACGTACGCACCAGCACGATGGGCTTACGGCACTTGTGAGCGATCAGCAGCCCACCCGGCTTCATCACGTGATACGGCCCGTGCGAGCCGTCCACGGTCAGGCCGTAGACCACACGAGGAGTGGTTTTCATGTGGCGGATCATCTCGACGAGCATCGTCTCGCGCTGCCGCGACTTTCGCCGCGACGAGCCGCCACGGAACACCGTGTAGCCGCAGAGCTCGAGGAGCCGGGTGATCATCTCGCCGGAGTCCCCGAGGTTGGCCAGCGTGTGCGCCTTCTGGGCGCGGTAGGACCAGGCGACCGAGAACACTTCCTCGTGCCAGAGCAGCGCGACCAACCCGTCGTACCGATCGCGCAGCGCCGGCAGGCCCGCGTAGCCGCGGCCTTCGATCCGGCTGGTCTTCCACACCACCCACATGTACGCCACGTAGAGGTACGGAAGGGTCGCCGTGGCCGCCGCCAGCAGCGGCCGCACGAACAGCGGCCGCAGGCGGCGGCGGATCCGCTTCAGCAGCGAACGCCTGGGCGTGGCCGGGGGCGGCACCTCCGTCGGTACGGCGTCTTCGATCGTGGGGGCCTACCTGGTGGCCGGCGCGTTTGGGCCGGGCTCGCTCATCGGCCGCGATCTACTCCCAGATCTTTCCGGGATTCAAGATGCCGTGCGGGTCGAAGACGCTCTTGATCTGTTTCATGACCGACAGCGATCCGCCGTGCTCGATCGCGGCATACTGCCGGTTGCCGAGACCGAGTCCGTGCTCGCCGGAGACGCTGCCGCCAACCCGCAGCACGAAGCGAAGGATTGCGTCCTTGGCGGCGAGCGCGGCCCGCCAGCGCTCGGCGTCGGCCGGGCTCTCGGTGATCAGCACGTGGAGGATGCCGAGCCCGGCGTGGCCGAACACGTAGAGCGAGAGGCCCGCCTCGTCGCCGCGGCGGTAGCTCTCCTCGACGACTTCCGCAAGCCGCGAGATCGGCACGGCGAGATCGGTGCGCACGACCGCCGCGCCGGGATGGCGGGCCTGGATCGAGCGTGTCGCGTAGTGACGGACGCTCCAAGGGCTCTGACCAGAGGCGAGCCGCACCTCGCGCGCGCCGTGGTCGATGCAGATCTCCAGCGCCGCGCGCGCGGCCTCTTCCGCGCTCGTTTCCGAGCCGTGCGTTTCGAGAAACAGCGTCGGCCGTTCCTCGAGGCCGTAGGCGCCGAAGTGATTGAGCGCTGCGATCGTGCGCCGGTCGAGAAACTCCACGGCCGCGAGATCGATTCCGCACGCCATCATCGCCGCGATCGCGTCGGCGGCCTTGCGCTCCGCCGCGAAGACCAGCGCGGTCTGCCGGCGCGCCGCCGGCAGACCGCGCAGCCGCAGGGTCACCTCGGTCACCAGGCCGAGCGTGCCTTCCGACCCGACGATCAAGCCGATCAAGTGGTAGCCCGACGAGGTCTTGCGGCAGTCGCTGCCGAGCCGCAGCACGCGGCCGTCGCCGATCACCACGGTCGCCGCCAGCACCGAGTCGCGCGTCCCGCCGTACTTCACCGAGTAGATGCCGCTCGCGTCGTTGGCGAGCATGCCGCCCACGGTCGCGACGTCGGCGCTGCCCCCGGGCGAGGGCGGAAAGAACAGGCCATGAGGCCTCAGCGACCCGTTCAGCGCCTCGTATGCCACGCCCGGCTCGACGCGCACGGTGAGATCGGCGGCGCGCACCTCGATCACGCGCGTCATGCGGCTGAAGTCGACGACCAAGCCGCCGCCGACGGGGATCGGATTGCCCTCCAGGCTCGTGCCGGCGCCGCGCGCGGTGAGCGGCAGGCGATGGCGCGCGCCCACCTCGACGATGCGCGACACCTCTTCGGTGGAGAGCGGCCACGCGACCGCCGCGGGCAGAACCGGCGCGAGCGACGATTCGTCGTGCGACACGGCGTCGAGGTCGGCGGCCCGGTTCGACAACCGCTCCGCCGGGAGCGCACCGGCGAGATCTTCGAGCCAACTCATCGGCACCATACTCGCCACGCTCGTCTCGCCTCGCAAGGGCGCAGCAGTCGCAGGAAGGAATCTCTTTCTATTGACTCGTGAAGCGAGTTGAGATTCGATGATCGTGGAAGGAGTCCTGCGGATGGAAGCACTCGTTTTGCAAACCTTCATCTGCGCCGCGTGTGGCTGGCAGCTCGGCGCTCTGGCCGATCCGAACTGCCCGCGTTGCCAGGAGGTGATGCAAGTCGTGCCCGGTACTCGACGAAAAAAACTCTGCGGCCACGAAGATCATGCGCAGTGCACCGTGCGCTGCTTCGCGACCGGCGACGAAGTCGAGGGAAGCCGGAAGAAGGCAGCCGCCTAAAGCAGATTCGAACGCTCACGGCAGCCTTGCGCCGCGCAGCGTCTCTTTCTCCGGTCGACGGACCATTCTCTCCCGTGTCTCGTTCGAGCGGGATGATCCCGTATCCAAGCGTAGTAACCACATTCTACCGAATCGATGACGGAGACTCCTGCACGCAGCTCGGTGCGGTTCTGTCCCGGCTGCGGCGAGCCGGCGGCGCGTGGCGCGAGCTTCTGCGTGGCCTGCGGCACCCGGCTTAGCGGTGGGGCGGCAGCGCCGGTCGCGCCCGGCGGCGCTGCGCCGGTTCTGCCGTGGGCCGGGCTGGTCGTGTTGATCGGTTTCTTGGCGGTCGGCCTCGCGCTGTGGGTGTTGTTGGCGGTGCCGAGCCAGGCGCCCGGCCGCATCCCGTTGCCGCCGAAGAATGCGACCGATCCCGGCGACGCGGGATCGCTGGGCTCGTTGCCAAAGGACCATCCACCGGTCGAGATTCCCGCCGACGTCGAGAAGTTTATCGCCGGGCTCGAGCAGAAGGCGGCCGCCCAGCCGAAGGACGTCGAGACCTGGAAGAACGCCGCCCAAGTCGAGTACCGCGCGGGCCAGATCGATCGCCGATACCTCGAGAAGGCCGAGTCGTCGTTCCGGCACGTCCTCGAGCTCGACGCGAAGAACCTCGACGCGCTGCGCGGGCTAGGCAACGTGCACTTCGACCGCGAGCAGTACGCGCAGGCCGTGGACTTCTACACGCGGTATCTCGCGCTCAAGCCCGACGATCTCAACGCGCGCACGGATCTCGGCACGATGCACTTCTACGGCGGAGACGCCGACAAGGCGATCGTCGAGTACGACAAGGCGATCGCACAGGACTCAACATTCTATCAGGCACATTACAACCGGGGCATCGCCTACGCGAAGAAGGGTGATTCCTCGCAGGCGCTGGGGTCGCTGAGGCGCGCCCTCGATCTCGCCCCCGACGATGCGACGCGCAAGCAGATTCAAGCGATGATCGATCACGCACAGGGCGGCGCCGGCACGCCCGTCGCCGGCGCGCCGGCGGTGTCGAAGGGCTTCCAGGGCCTCGTCGAGGACAGCCTGCGCGCGCATCCGATCGTCGGGCCGAAGATCTTCGCGTTCGAATGGTCTTCCGCTCTGGCGGGCCGCGTGCGCTTGCGGGACTTCCCGATGCAGGCCATGCCGGAAGTGGTGCGGCAGAAGTTTCTCGATCGCGTGAAGAGCCAGCTCGCCGAAGCCAAGCGGCAAAGCGCCGCGGCCGGCGCGGCCGAGCTCCAGCTGGTCGACGACCAGAGCGGCCAGGTGATGGCGACCGTCCGCGCGGACTGATCCGGGCACGGCTTGACTTCGTGCGGAGCCGCTCCGCATATCTCGAAGGATGCTTTCCGAGGTGCGCGAATTCATCGCGGCGCGCGATCCGGAGCGATTCGCCGAGCTCGCGCTGCGCGTGTTCCGTTTCCAGTACGAGCGCAACGAGCCGTACCGCCGCTTCTGCGAGCGCCGAGGGCGGGGTCCGAGCGACGTCGGTGATTGGACGGAGATCCCGGCGGTGCCGGTCGCGGCATTCAAGTATGCCGAGCTGGTGTGCTCGGGGATGCCCGCGGGGAGCACGTTTCTCACCAGCGGCACGACGCAGGGCGAAGAACGGCGAGGGCGCCACCACGTGCCGGATCCGTCGATCTATCGCGCGGCGGCGCTCGATCACTTCCGCCGCTGCGTGCTTCCCGACGGCCTGCGGCCGCGCTTCCTGGTGCTTGCGCCCACGCTCGCCGAGCAGCCGCAGTCCTCGCTTTGCCAGATGATCGACTGGCTGGGCGCTGACTTCGGTAGGGGAGCCGCCGAATGCTTCGTGCGGGGCGGCGAATTGCAGGCGGCCTCGCTGCGCGAGCGGCTGCGCGAGCTCGAACCGACCCGTGAACCGCTGCTGTTGATCGGCGTCACCTACGCGTTCATCCGCTTCCTCGACGGCTGCCGGGCCGATGGACTGCGCTTCCGGTTGCCCTACGGCTCGCGGATCGTCGACACCGGCGGGACCAAGGGGCGGAGCCGATCGATGTCACGAAACGGCCTACTGCGGGCGTTTTGGGAAATGTTCGGCGTGCCCGGCTACGCGGTCGCCAACGAGTATGGCATGACCGAGATGTGCTCGCAGTTCTACGACGACGCGATCCACAAC
The DNA here is from genome assembly GCA_963708955.1 of uncultured delta proteobacterium. Lineage (GTDB taxonomy): Bacteria > Desulfobacterota > Binatia > JACPRU01 > JACPRU01 > JACPRU01. The sequence goes on along the minus strand of CAVPWJ010000117.1, from coordinate 17,109 downwards.
CACTTCCGGGGCCGCAAGCGCGATCGCGCGAAGCTGGCCCCGCCGTGGGTGCGCACCCGGGTGGTCTCGCCGCAGAGTCTCGAGCCTGCCGCGCGCGGCGAGCGTGGCCTGCTCCGTCACTTCGATCTCGCCAACGTCGGCTCGGTGCTGGCGTTGCAGACCGAAGACGTCGGCGTCGAGGTGGGCGAAGGGTTCGAAGTGCTCGGGCGCGCGGCGGGCGCCGAGGCGCGCGGCTGCGCGCTGCTGCTCGAGCCCTTCGCGCAATAGGCGGCTCATGGAGCGCGCGTTTCATTTGCCCGGAGGGGCGCCGCGGCGCACGCGCATCGTCACGTTCGCCGGCGCCCCGCTGTCGGTCGCGGAGATCTCGGCGGACGACATGCGGGCGTTGCTCGCGGGGCTGCGGGCTTGCGCCGGGGCGGGCGCGCCCGCTGCGCGGGCGCGGGCGGTGGCCGCGGCGGCGCGCCGCTTCCTCGATCGCGGCGATCCGCTGCGCCGCCGCGCGCTCGACGCGTTGCCGGCGCTGACGGGCTTCTCGGCGGAGATGATCGAGGAGGCGCTGCCGCGAGTGTTCGGGCCGCTCTCGGAGCGAGCGCTGCTCGGCGTCGCGGTGCGGGCGGCTTTTCCCGCCGTGGGCGTCGTCGGCATCGTGTCGGCGGGTAACCTTCCCGGCGTGGCGCTCGCCAAGACGGCGCTGGCGCTGACCGCTGGCGCCGCTTGCGCGGTGAAGACGGCGTCGGGTGAGCCGCTGCTCGCGGCGCTGTTCGCCGAAGCGCTGTCGGAGGTCGATCCTCCGCTAGCGGCGTCGCTCGCCGTCCTCTGGTGGGAAGGCGGCACGGGCGGGTGCGAAGAAGAGTTCCTGCGCGGCGTCGACTCGATCGTCGCCTACGGGGCGGATCGCGCGATCGAGGCGCTGAGCGCGCGGGCGGAACCCAAGGTCTTGGGGCACGGGCACAAGTTGAGCGTCGGGGTGGTGCTGCTCGACGAGCGCGGTGACGGGCCGCCGCCGCCGGCGGCCGCGGCCGCGCTCGACGTCGCGCTCTACGATCAGCTCGGGTGTCTCTCGCCGCAGTGCCTGTACGTGGTGGGCGGCTCTCCCGCGGACCGAAGTCGATTCGTCGAGTGCCTGGCCGTCGCGCTCGACGAGCTCGACCGGCGCCTGCCGCCGGGTGCGCTCGACCCAGCGGAGGCCATGGCGATCCGTCGCTTGCGCGACGAGTACGAGTGGCGCGCGCTCGGCGGCGAGCCCGTCTCGCTGCGCGGCGGAGCGCGCTGGACCGTGATCGACGATTCCACCGCGGGCTTTCGCCCGAGCGCGCTCCACCGCACGGTGATCGTTCGCGGGCTCGCGGCGCTCGACGAGCTTCCCGCCGCGCTCGGCGAATGGTTGCCACGGGTCGAGTCGGTGGGTATTTATCCGTGGCCCAACCCCGACGCCGCGGCTAAGATCGCCGCCCACGGTATCCCGCGCGCGGCGCCGCTCGGCAGCATGCAAAGCCCCGACCTCGAATGGCGACAAGGGGGCAGGGATCCGATGGCGGGAATCCTCCAGGAAGCAATCGCTTGAACGTCTCCGGATCCTCGCCGACCGAGGAATCGTTGCGCGCCGAGATCGGCTTTCTCGCCACGCTGCTGGTGGTGTTCTCGGCGATCAAGATCGCGGCGAGCTGTCTCGCCTACGCTTCCGCTCTGGCGTCGGTCGGCGGGGGCGCCGCCGAGGGCGGGTACAGATCCTATTGGATTCTCCAAGTGCTCTTCTACGCGTTTTTCCTGGCCTCGGCACGGCGGCTGCGCCGCTTCGACCGCCGCGGCCGTCGCGCCGTGATCTGGCTCTCGGCGCTGTCGCTTGCCGCTTCGGTGCTCTACACGCTGCTCGACTTCGCGTTCGGCCCGGGAAGCGAGCGCCCGGCGCTGTCGCTCGCCATCAAGCTGCATCTGCTGGTCGGCGGCGGCGTGTGGAACCTGGTGTTTCCGCTGCTGGCGATCCTCCAGCTCCGCACGCCCGCGGCGCGACGGCTGTTCCAAAGCGAATGAGCGATCTCCGCGACCAGTTTTTTCGCCACGTTGCACAGACCTCGGACGCCCCCCTCGCGCTGGAGATCGACCGCGCGGAGGGGGCAACGGTGTTCGACCGGGCCGGTCGTTGCTACCTCGACTTCCTCGCCGGGATGGGGGTGGCCAACGTCGGGCATTGCCATCCCGAGGTCGTCGCGGCCGTTCGAGAGCAGGCGGGCCGCTATCTGCACGCGATGGTCTACGGCGAGTACCTGCAAGAGCCGCAAGTGCGGTTGGCCGCCCGGCTCGCCGGGCTGCTGCCGGCGTCGCTCTCCACCACGTACTTCACGAACAGCGGTGCCGAAGCGATCGAGGGAGCGCTGAAGACCGCGCGCAAGCACACGCGCCGAACGAAAATCGTCGCCTTCGAAGGCGCGTTCCACGGCGACACGCTCGGCGCGCTGTCGATCGGCGGCAACCCGCTCTACCGCGATCCCTTCGAGCCGTTGCTTCCCGACGTCGTGCGGCTTCCGTTCGGCGACTCGTCGGCGCTCGAGCGGATCGACCCGCAGACCGCGGCCGTGGTGATCGAACCCGTTCAGGGCGAAGGCGGTGTGCGCGTGCCGCCGCCCGGTTACCTCGATGCCCTTCGCCGGCGCACGCGGGAGGTCGGCGCCTTGCTCGTCTTCGACGAGGTGCTCACGGGCTTCGGCCGCACCGGCCGGCTGTTCGCGTTCGAGCGCTTTGCGGTGGTTCCCGACGTGCTCGTGCTCGCCAAGGCGCTCGGCGGAGGCATGCCGCTCGGGGCCTTCGTGTCGAGCGCCGAGATCCTCGGCGCGCTGGCCGTCGACCCTCCACTCGGTCACGTCACCACGTTCGGCGGGCACCCCGTGTCGTGTGCCGCCGGCCTCGCGGCGCTCGAGGTGATGCTGCGCGAGCGGCTCGCGGAGCGCGCCGAGCGCGTCGGCGAGCGCTTGCGCCACGGTTTACGCGCGCTCGCGTGGCGGGGCCGCCTCGTCGAGGTGCGCGGGCTCGGCTTGCTCGTCGGTGTCGAGCTCGACGATGCGGACTTCACGCAGCGTCTCGCCCGCGGCTGCTTCGCCCGCGGACTCGTCCTCAACTGGACGTTGCACCGCGACCGCGTCATCCGCCTCGCGCCGCCGCTGACGATCGGTGAAGACGAAACCGATCGCGGCCTGGAGATCCTGTCCCGAGCGATCGAGGAGGCGACCGCGTGAGCGCGAGCCCGTCGCGGCGATCGCCTTCCGCCGGTCCGAGCGCGGCGCGCGGCCGAGCGCCGGCACCGCGGATTCGCTTCCCGCGGCAGCCGTTACCCCCGGCGCGGGTGGTGAGCGGTCGCGAGCGGCGGTGGATCTATCCGAATCGTGGTCTCATCAAGCGGCTCGAGCGCGGCCTCGACGTGTTCGCCTCTCGCCATCTCTATCCGCACCTCTTCGGCATCTGGAGCCCGTATAGCTGGCAGTTGCCGCGCCGGCTGGTGGTTTCCGAGGCGACGCTCGCGCCGCGGCGCTGGCCCGCGGATATGCCGCCGCTGCGCGTGCTGCTGTTGACCGACCTGCACGTGGGGCCGTTCCTGCTCCCGTCGGTGCTCGGTCCCGTGCTCGCCGAGCTCATGCGATTGGAGCCCGATCTGGTCGCCGTCGGCGGAGACGTGATCAGCGGCCGGGCCCACGACCTCGAAACCTTTCTCGACGGCCTCGCCGTGCTCACGCGAGCGCCGCTCGGCGCCTGGTTTTGCATGGGCAATCACGAATATTTTTCGCCCGACCCGTTCTACGTCATCGAACAGCTCCGCGCGGCCGGCATCCACACGCTGCGCAACCACTCGGTGCAGCTCGAGCACGGCGGCTCGCGCTTCGTGCTCGGGGGCCTCGACGACATGGCGCTCGGCGAATCGGATTGGGACCGGCTGCTCTCCGCGGCGGGCCCGCCGCACGTCCTGCTCGCCCACAACCCCGATGCGTTCTACGAGGCCGAGCGGCGAGGCATCGGACTCGTGCTCGCCGGGCACACGCACGCCGGGCAAATTCGCTTTCCCGGAGGCCCGCCGCTGGTGCGTCAGAGCCGATTTCGCCTCGACGAAGGCGTGATGTCGTTCGGCTCGAGCCTGCTCGTCGTGTCGCGAGGTCTCGGGGCGTCGGGCTTGCCGTGGCGGATCGGCGCGCGACCCGAAGCGGTGCTGCTGACGATAGAGGCCGCCTGATGCCACGGTGCACGAAGGTTCGTTCGCGCGTGCCCGAGTCGCCGACGCCCGGCGTCGAGAGATCCTCCGGAACGCGGCACGTGGCGGAGGACAGGCCGAGCCTCGCGCCAGCTCTACGCGAAGCGTGCGGGCGGCGGCCAGCGCGCGATGCCCGCCGGAACCGGCGCCGCTGACCGCCTGCCCGCGCTCTGGTATCGTCGCCGAGAGAGGTGGAGGGATGACTCGAAAGCCCAAGCGGCTGCGGCCGTGGACCCCGCATGCGGCGCAGCCCGTGTACGACTGCCGCGTGTTCTCCGTGACCGAGCATCGTCGGCGCTCGCCGCGGACCGGAGAGCTGCACGATTTCTACGTCCTCGACTCGCCGGATTGGGTGAATATCATTCCGCTGACGGCGGATCGCCAGGTGGTGATGGTCCTGCAATACCGCCACGGCATCGACGAGTTCACGCTCGAGGTGCCGGGCGGCATGGTCGACGAGGCCGACGGCTCACCGCTCGAGGCGGGCCGGCGCGAGATGCGAGAAGAGACCGGCTACGACAGCGAGGACGTCGTGCCGCTCGGCGTGATCCACCCCAATCCGGCGATCCAGAGCAATCGCTGCCACTCGTTTCTGGCGCGCGCCGTCCAGCTCCTGGGACCGGTGGCTTTCGACGCCACCGAGGAGACCGAGGTGGTGTCGGTCCCGCTCGACGACGTTCCGGGCCTGATCCGCGAAGGGATCATCAGCCACGCGCTGGTCGTCGTGGCGTTTCATCACCTGCTGCTGACGGGCCTCGGCGCCTGAGCGGCGACACCCCGGCTACCCGCCGTCGCCCTCGACCCAGCCGAGCATGTCTTCGCCGCCGCTCGGCAGCTCCGGCTGTTCGGGGGCCTCGGCGCGCGCTCCGGAGGGCGGCGCCGCGCCGGGCGGTTGGGCCGGCGCGGCGCCGCGCCGGCCGCGTCGGCGCCGTCGCTTCTTCTTGCGGTGCTCCGGCTGGGCGATGGGATCCCAGAAGCTCTCGGGTCGCTCGGGTCGCCCGCGGCAAATGTCGCACAGGCCGCAGGTCGCGCCATCTTCTTCGCCGAAGTAGCGGCGCAGGAATACGGCGCGACACTCCAGGCTGTGCGCGTACTCGCCGAGGTTGTCGAGCCGGCGGCTGTCCTGCGTGCGCAACGTCTCGAACTGGCCGGCGAGGCTGCGCGACTGCTCTTCGATCGATTCGGCGGGCGCGACGATCTCGATGGGACCGCCGTCGGCGAGCGAGACCAGGCCGGCCTCCTCGAGCACCGAGAGCAGCGCCTCGGTGACGCGGCTGGAGAGCTGCGCGGAGAGCGCCAGCGGCTCGAGCTCGGGAGTGCGCCCTTCGCCCTTCCAGGCAGCCAGCGCGGTGCCGAGCCGGTAGAGCTGCTCGGGGCGCACCCGGCTCTTGGCGAGCAGCGCCTCGTGGATCGTCCGGTCGTCGGGGTCGTAGAGCAGGATGCAGTTCGCCTTCTGGCCGTCGCGCCCGGCCCGCCCGGCCTCCTGCACGTACTGCTCGAGCGAAGCCGGCGTCTGGTAGTGCACGATGTAGCGGATGTCCGGCTTGTCGATGCCGAGGCCGAACGCGCTGGTGGCCACCATCACCGTGCGTCTGCCCGACTTCATGTACATCTCTTGCTCGTGGTTGCGCTCGGTGGACGTCATCTTGCCGTGGTAGCGATGCGCCGGAATCCGCAGCAACTGCAGCGCCATGTAGACGTTTTCGACCTCGCGGGTCGTCGAGCAGTAGATGATGCCGGGGCGTCGCAGCCGCTTGGCGAAGCGCATCAGCGCACGCAGCCGGGCCTCGCTGCGGCTTTCGAGAACCTCGAAGGCGAGGTTGGCGCGATGCGGCGATGCGGCGACCACCTCGGGCGCAGACAGGCCGAGGAAGCGGATGATGTCTTCGCGAACGTTCTCGGTGGCGGTGGCCGTCAGCGCGATGATCGGCGGACTGCCGAGGCCGCGCAGCCGCTCGCCGATCTGCAGGTACGCGGGTCGGAAATCGTGACCCCACGCCGAGATGCAGTGTGCTTCGTCGACGGCCGCCAAGGCGATTCCCGATTGGCGGAGCGCTTGCGCCGCTTCCGCGGAACCGAGCGTCTCGGGAGTGGTCATCACCAGCAGCGATCCGCCCGCGGCGATGCGCTCGAGCGCCTCGCGACGCAGCTTGCCGCGGACCGTGCCGTCCAGGCGCACGCACGGGATGTTGCGCTTCAGCAGCTTCTCGTGTTGGTCGCGAAGCAACGCGAGCAGCGGCGAGATCAGCACCACCGGCTTCGGCAGCACCATCGACGGGATTTGATAACAAGCCGACTTGCCGAAGCCCGTCGGCAGCACGACTAGCGCCTCGCGGCCGGCGAGCGCCGAGCGAATCACGCGATTCTGTTCCGGGTGAAGCTTCTGGATGCCCAGCCGCCGCGCGGCGAGGTCAACCTCGCCGCGCGGCGGCGGAGCGCGCTCCGTCGCCGCGGCTGGGGCTGGTGGGGCGCCGTGGTGGCGCCCTCGGCGGCGCCTACGGCGGCGGCGGTGTTCGGGCCCGGCGGGCGCAGCCTCGCCGCCGCTCGCCGGGCGGGTCTCCGGCGGGACATGCCCACCGGTACCGTTTGCCGCGGCCGGCTCCGGGCTGCATGGCGCAGCCCCCGGCTCGCTGGAACCAGGCTCTTGCTCTTCGTCGCTCACGTTTACGAACCGTCCGGTACGGATGCTCGCGCCGAACTGGAATCCTCCAACCTTGCCACCCAGAAGCGGTCACGGGGACGCGACACGCACTTCGGACCGTCGAACCGACGTCGCGAGCTTCGCCCCAACCGTCGAGCCGCCCACCGCTCGGCGTCCGCGCCGAGTGTGGACCTGCGTAGTGCTACTTGTATCGCGAGACGGTGGCCTGGAGCAAGCGCTCCCGCGGAGCTCGCCCTTTCTGTCGACATGGTTCAGGCTAAAGATTTGACACCCATGGAGCGCGCCCCTATATAAAGAATCCCGTAGCCCCGTTTCTCGCGAACTGAACGCGAGCCGCGGCTGCGGTTTTTTTATGATGAGAAGTCTGCCCGCGCACCGCGAAACGAGCCGGGCAATCGAGCGCCCGACGTGACCCGTGTCCACGGGCAGACGGGGACGGTGCTGGCGGTGATCCCCGCCCGGTTCGGCTCGACGAGACTCTCGGGAAAACCGCTGGCGCTGATCCGGGGAATCCCCATGGTGCGCCGTGTGTACGAGAGCGTGGCGGCGACGGGTCTGTTCGACGAGGTGATCGTCGCTACCGACGATGCGCGCATCCGCGACTGTATCGAAGCGGCCGGTGGTCGGGCGCAGATGACCCGCGCTGAGCATGCGAGCGGAACCGACCGGGTGGCCGAAGTGGCGGGCGCCTCCGCAGCCGAGATCGTGGTCAACATCCAGGGCGACCTGCCGTTCGTCGGTCGCGCGCTGGTCGAGCCGCTCGTGCGGGCGCTCGGCGCCGATGCCGCGATCCCCATGGCGACGATCGCCGTGCCGATCCGCGATCGCGAAGCCTGGGAGAACCCGAACGTCGTCAAGGTAGTGACCGACGAGAACGGCTTCGCCATGTACTTCTCGCGCGCGCCGATTCCGTCGCGACGAGACGCGCAGATCGTCGCGGCGGACGGGCGGGATTTCGGCCTGCGGCACGTCGGGATCTATGGTTATCGCCGCGAGTTCCTGCTGCGCTTCACGTCGTGGCCGCCGAGCCCGCTCGAGGAGGTGGAGCGGCTCGAGCAGCTGCGCGCGCTCGAGCACGGCGTCAAGATCTTCGTCGGGCGTATTTCCCAGCGCGTCGTCGAAGTCGACACGGCGGAGGATCTCGAGCGGGCGAACCGGTTTGCGGATGAGGCCAAGGGACCGATCTCGGGGGTGGGGGAGCCATGAAAGAACGAAGCCGTACCAAGTTCATCTTCGTGACCGGCGGCGTGGTGTCATCGCTCGGCAAGGGCCTCGCTTCGGCGTCGATCGCCGCGCTGCTCGAAAGCCGCGGCCTGCGTGTGACGCTGGTCAAGATGGATCCCTACATCAACGTCGACCCCGGCACGATGAATCCCTACCAGCACGGCGAGGTGTTCGTCACCGACGACGGCGCCGAGACCGACCTCGATCTCGGGCACTACGAGCGGTACTGCTCGACGCGGATGAGCCAGAAGAACAACATCACCACCGGCCGCGTCTATTTCGAGGTGATCTCCAAGGAGCGCCGCGGGGACTACCTCGGCGGCACCGTGCAGGTGATCCCGCACATCACCGACGAGATCAAACGCAGGATCCTCGAGGCCGCCGAAGGCTACGACCTCGTGCTCGGCGAGGTCGGCGGCACGGTTGGCGACATCGAGAGCCTGCCGTTCCTCGAAGCCATCCGGGAGTTTCGCTGGGATCGCGGCAAGGAAGACGTGCTCTACATCCACCTCACGCTGGTGCCGTTCATCTCCGCGGCCGGGGAGGTGAAGACCAAGCCCACGCAGCACAGCGTCAAGGAGCTCACCGGGCTCGGCATCCAGCCCGATGTCCTCCTATGCCGTACCGACCGCTTCCTCGACAAGAAGATCAAGCAGAAGATCGCACACTTCTGCAACGTCGAAGAAGCCTCGGTCATCACCGCCAAGGACGTCGAGTGCATCTACGAAGTGCCGCTCCTCTTCCACGAGGAGGGGCTCGACGATCGCATCGTGCAGAAGCTCAACATGTGGACGGGCGCGCCTCACCTCGAGAAGTGGGAGAAGTACGTCGAGACCTTCAAGCATCCGAAGGAGCGAGTGCGGATCGCCATGGTCGGCAAGTACGTCGGGCTCACGGATTCCTACAAGAGCCTGAACGAGGCGCTTGCCCACGGCGCGGCCGCCAACGACTGCCGCGTCGACATCGTGCACGTCGATTCCGAGAAGATCGAGCAGGAAGGGATCTGCGACGAGATCCGCAACGCCGACGGGATCCTCGTGCCGATGGGCTTCGGGCCGCGCGGCACCGAGGGCAAGATCGCCACCGTGCAATACGCTCGCGAGAACAAGGTGCCGTTCCTCGGCATCTGCTTCGGCATGCAGATGGCGGTCGTCGAGTTCGCGCGCCACAGGTGCGATCTCGCCGGCGCCAACTCCACCGAGGTGAACCCCGACACGCCTCATCCGGTGATCGACCTGATGAGCAGCCAGAAAGGCCTGACGCAGAAGGGGGGCAGCATGCGGCTCGGGGCCTATCCGTGCGTTCTCGCCGACGGCTCGCTCGCCCAGAAGCTCTTCGGCAAGAAGAAGATCTCCGAGCGCCACCGCCACCGCTACGAGTTCAACAACGAGTTCCGCCAGAAGCTCGAGCAGAACGGCATGATTTTCTCGGGCGTCTCGCCCGACGGCAGCCTGGTCGAGATCCTCGAGCTCGCCGACCATCCGTGGTTTCTCGCCAGCCAGTTCCACCCGGAGTTCAAGTCGCGGCCGCTCGACTGCCATCCGATCTTCCGCGGCTTCGTGCGCGCGGCGTTGGTCCACACGGGCGAGTCGAAGGAGGTTCCGCTGCTGAAGGAGCTCCGTGTCGTCAAGTAGCGCTGGGGAAGTCTCTATCGGCGATCTGCGGATCGGCGGCGGCCGGCCGTTCGCGCTGATCGCCGGCCCGTGCGTGATCGAGAGCCGCGAGTCGGTGCTGAGACACGCGGAGCGAATTCGCGACGTGGCCCGGCGCGTCGGCATTCCGCTGATCTTCAAATCTTCTTTCGACAAGGCCAACCGCACCTCGCTGCGGTCGTTTCGCGGCCCCGGCATGGATCGCGGGCTCGAGATCCTCGCCGAAGCGCGCCGTGAAGTCGGAGTCCCGGTGCTGACCGACGTGCACGAGGCGGCCCAGGCCGCACCGGTTGCCGAGGTCGCCGATGTGCTGCAGACGCCGGCGTTTCTCTGTCGTCAGACCGACTTCATCGTCGAGGTCTGCCGGGCGGGCAAGCCGGTCAGCCTCAAGAAGGGCCAGTTTCTCTCGCCGTGGGAGATGGTGCAGGTCGTGGAGAAGGCTCGCTCGACGGGTAACCGGAGCCTGCTCGTTTGCGAGCGCGGCTACATGTTCGGTTACCAGAACCTGGTCTCGGACTTCCGCTCGCTGGTGATCCTGCGCGAGACGGGGGCGCCGGTGGTGTTCGACGCGACGCACAGCGTGCAGCTCCCCGGCGGACAGGGCACGGCTTCCGGCGGGCAGCGGGAATTCGTGCCGGCGCTGGCTCGCGCCGCGGTCGCCGTCGGCGTCGATGCGTTGTTCCTGGAGGTGCACGAGGATCCCGATCGCGCGCTCTCCGACGGTCCCAACAACTGGCCGCTCGCCGAGCTCGAGCCGCTGCTTCGGGAGCTGCGCGCGATCGACGAGGTCGTGAAGGCGAAGCGATGAAGAGGGCCACGAGCCGGCGACCGACGCGCAAGAGCAAAGGATCGGCCACGCTCTCGCGCGCGCGGCGCGTGCTGGAAATCGAAGCGGAGGCGGTGCGCGCCCTGGCCGAACGGGTCGGGCCGGAGATCGAGCGCGCCGTCGAGGTGCTGGCCGAAACCGCGGGCAAAGTGGTCGTCATCGGCCTCGGCAAGTCCGGCATCATCGCGCGGAAGATCGCCGCCACCCTGGCCAGCACCGGCACGCCCGCGTTCTTCGTCCACGCCGGCGAAGGCGCGCACGGCGATCTCGGCATGGTGATGAAGGGCGACTCGGTGGTGGCGGTGTCGTACAGCGGCGAGACGCGCGAGATTCTCGTCATGCTGCCGCTCTTCAAGCGCCTCGGCTTGCCGCTCGTCGCGCTCACCGGCAGGCTCGACTCGACGCTCGCCAAGAGCGCCGACGTGGTGCTCGACGTGAGCGTCCGCGAGGAGGCGTGCCCGCTGGCGCTCGCTCCGACGGCGAGCACGACCGCGACGTTGGCGATGGGTGACGCGCTCGCGCTCGTGCTGATGGAGCAGCGCGGTTTCCGCGAGGAGGACTTCGCATTCCTCCATCCCGCGGGAAGCCTCGGGCGCAAGCTCGCACGCGTGGCGGATCTCATGCGCCGCGGCGAGGACATGCCGCTCGTCGCAGAGAGCACGAGCTTGCGCGAAGCGATCCATGAGATGACCGCCAAGCGCCTCGGGCACGCCGGCGTGGTGAATTCGGCGGGAAAGCTGGTCGGCGTGTTGTCGGACGGAGACTTGCGCCGAGCGCTGGAGCGCGGTGCGGCGATGCTCGATTTGCCGGTGCGGGAAGTGGTGCGCCGCGATCCGAAGACCATTCGCGAGCATTCGCTGCGCGCGGCCGCCGGGGTGATCACCATCGGCGAGCGGGCGCTCGGCGCCGAAGCGCTTGCGGTCATGGAGCGCCACTCGATCACCGCGCTGTTCATCGTCGACGAGCAGCGGCGGCCGAAGGGAATCGTGCATCTGCACGACTTGTTGAAGGTGGGGGTGGTATAGGGTGGGTGGGGATTGCGAGCTCCGCGCCACGCCTCTTGGAAGCCGGCAGGAGTCTCCAACGTTTCCTTCCTGTCCCGCCCGAAGTACGGTTAAACGTATGCCGAAAATCCCCGATATCGTCCCTGTTACGGATCTGCGGCAAGATGCGGCCGCTGATGCGCGGTCGGTGACGCCCGAGCGAGCTGCTCTCAGGGGTCATCTGACGTACTTTTCGAAGTATGTCTAAACTACCCGAAATTGTACCTGTAACGGATCTTCGCCAGGATGCCGCGGCGGTCCTGGAACGCGTTCGTCGGTCCGCTCAGCCCATAGTCATCACGCAGCGCGGCCGCGCGGCCGCGATCATGCTGAGCCCGGAATCCTTCGAGCGCTCCGAGAGCGAGCGTCAAATCCTTCTCGGGGGCGCTCTGCGCGCGGCATGCTTGCTCCATTCGTCCGGCGCGTGCTACGGGCAACGCCAGCCGACTCAACGAGCAAGCGTCGCCGATGACGTTTGCTCACGGACGTCGTCGGACTCGAATCCAATATGGCGTTCGACCGCATCTTCGCCGACCCCAACCGCAAGCCGGGCGACTTCACGTTCAACGCGGAGACCGCTCAGGTCTTCGACGACATGCTCGACCGCTCGATTCCCGGGTACCGCGAGATCCAGCGGATGATCTGCGAGCTGGCAGGGGATTTCGCGGTCGACGGCACGGCCGTCTACGACCTCGGCTGCTCGACCGGCACGACGATACGGAATCTCGACGCTCTGCCGCAGCAGGTCGAGCTCGTCGGCGTCGATTCCTCCGAGGCGATGCTGGAGAAGGCACGCGAAAGCTTCGCGGCTTCCCCCCTGCGCCACCCCTTCACGCTGGTCTGCCGCAACCTCAACGAAGGCGCGCACGTCGAAGAGGCCTCCGTCGTCGTCATGAGCCTCACGCTCCAGTTCGTGCGACCGCTGTATCGCGAGCGCACGCTGCGGGACGTTCGCGACGGCCTCCACGACGACGGCTGCCTGATCCTCGTCGAGAAGGTGCTCGGCGAGGAGTCGTTGATCAATCGGTTGTTCATCCAGCACTACCACGAGTTCAAGCAGCGAAACGGCTACAGCGAGACCGAGATCGCAAAGAAGCGCGAAGCGCTGGAGAACGTGCTCACCCCCTACCGTCTGAAAGAGAACGAAGAGATGTTGCGCGAAGTGGGCTTCCGCGCGGTCGACGTGTTCTTCAAGTGGTACAACTTTGCCGGACTCCTCGCCCGCAAGTGATCGGCTGCGCGGCCCGCAGGCCGCGGCGCTCGCCTTCGGGCGCTTTTTCTTCCGCTACCGGGACGGGCTCGCGCTGTTGGCGTTCGCCGTGACGGTCGCCGTGACGGAGCCGGTGCTGTTCGCGGCGAGGGCGGAGGGCGACCTGATGCTCGACGGGGTGGGTCTGCTGATCTCGCTGTCGGGCCAGGCGCTTCGCATTCTGGTGATCGGGCTCGCGTACATCAAACGCGGCGGGCGGCAGAAGACCATCACGGCGGATCGTCTGGTTTGCGAAGGCGTCTTCGCGCACAGCCGCAATCCGCTCTATCTGGGCAACATCCTCATGGTGAGCGGACTGCTCATCATGTGGAACTCGCCGTGGGCGTACGTGGTGGTGTTTTCCGTGCTGATCGTCGCGTTCCTTTCGGTCGTTCGCGCCGAGGAGCGCTTCCTGATCGGCCGCTTCGGCGCGGAATACCTCGAGTACTGCAAGAGGGTGCCGCGCTTCGTGCCCGACTTCCGCGGTTTCCGCGAGACGCTTGCGCAGTTCGACTTCGACTGGCGGCGCGTGATCCGCAAGGAATACGGAACGACGTTCGCGTGGATCTCGGTGGCAGTCGCGCTGTTCGTTCTCGAGCAGGTTCGTTGGCATGGGCTGGCAGCGGCCAGTTCGCGCTTCGTCGTCGGAGCGGCCGTGTGGGTGCTCGCGGCGATGCTGTGGATGAGCGCTCGGTGGCTGAAGAAGACCCACCGAATCGATTCGACCGGGTGAGCGCGAGATGCTGCGCTAGCCTCTCTACTCTCGATCGCCGCGTGGACCGCGTCGACGACCCGCGCCGGCTACGAGAGCCACCTTTACTCCTTCGCGCGTTCCCTCTACTTTCGTGCGGTGCGTCGCCGTCGAGTCCGCGCCGGGGTCGGCCTGCTGATCCTGGCTGCACTGGGGGGAGTCGTCTACCTCGTGCACTCGAGCCTCGCGACGCAGAAGGTCAACAAGGTGGACCGCTCGAGCCTGGAAGGAATGCTTCCCGACGCGGTTCAGTGGATCCAGAACTTCCACCGCATCGAGATTCGTGACGGCAAGAAGGCTTGGGAGCTCGAAGCCGACGAAGCGCAGTATCTGCAGGATCAAAACCAGGTCGTCGTGCGCCGACCCCATACCACGTTCTACACGAAGGAAGGGGAGAAGGTGACGGTGACGGGGGACCAAGGCATCGTCGAGTTCAAGGGCAAGGATTTGCAGAAGGCCAAGCTTCACGATAGCGTCGAGATTCATGTCCGAGGTTTCGTGATCCGCGCCGACGATGCCGTCTACGACCGCGACGCCGATCAGATCGTGGCCGAAGGACCGGTGACGATCGAAGGGGAGCAGCTTCGGGTGGCAGGCAACAATATGGTGGTCTTCGTCAAGGAGTCGCGGTTCGCGCTTGCCAAGCCCGTGCGCGTGACACTCCTGCCGAAGCCGCCCGAAGCTTCGCGCCGCTCCTGAACGTCTTCGATGCGCCGGAAGCTGGTTCGATCCGCCGCCTTTGGGCTGGTTCTCGCCTCTGCCGCTCTCTGCTGGGCGGCCAACGCGGAGAAGCTGAACGGCGACAAGCCCGGCGCCAAGAAGACGAGCGACGTGACGGCTCTCCCAGGGTTGGGCGCCTTCAGCTTCACGTCGAAGAAGGAGCCGATCGAGATCACCTCGGAGAAGCTCGATTTCGACTACAAGGCTCGCCGCGTCGTCTTCCAGGGCAACGTGGAGGTCGTGCAGGGTGAGATCCATCTTCTGAGCAACGTCCTCACGGTCGATTACGCGCAGGTGGGCGACAACCAGCAATTGAAGGAAGTGACGGCGGACGGTCGCGTGACGATCACCCAGGGGCCGAGGAAGGCGACCGGCAATCATGCGGTCTTCGACCAGGCGAGCCGCACGATGGTTCTCACCGGCGATGCCGTGCTCGAAGAGGGAGCGAACCAGGTGAACGGCGACAAGATCGTCGTGCACCCGGACGACTCGCGCATGGAAGTCCTCGGCCAGAACCGTCGCGTCAAGGTCGTCCTCTTCCCCGGACAAGGGCCGCTGGCGCAGGACGGGTCTGGCCAGAAGCCCAGCCTGACCCCGGGGCCGGGCTCGGCGCCGACTCCCGTGGTCAAGCCGAGAACCGAATCGAATGGACCAGGCAAGAGCTCTTAGAGCGGAAGGCCTCGTCAAGAGCTACGCCGGCCGCACCGTCGTCAAGGGCGTATCGATCGAGGTGCGTAACGGAGAAGTAGTCGGTCTGCTCGGACCCAACGGGGCGGGCAAGACGACGACCTTCTACATGATCGTCGGTCTCACGCGTCCGAACAGCGGCCGAGTCTTCCTCGGCGAGGAGGACGTGACCGAGCAGCCGATGTATCAGCGGGCGCGATCGGGCATCAGCTACTTGCCGCAGGAAGCGTCGGTGTTCCGCAAGCTGACGGTCGAAGAGAACATCCTGGCGATTCTCGAGACGCTCGATCTCACCGCGGCCGAGCGCGAGGAGCGCCTAACCACGTTGCTCGACGAGCTGTCGATCTCGCACTTGCGCAAGAGCAAAGCGCACTCGTTATCGGGAGGGGAGCGCCGGCGGCTGGAGATCACTCGCGCGCTGGTGATCTCGCCCGTGTTCATGCTGCTCGACGAACCGTTCGCGGGAATCGATCCGCTGGCCGTGCTGGACATCCAGAACATCGTCGGGCAGTTGCGCGAACGGGGGATCGGCATTCTCATCACCGACCACAACGTGCGTGAGACCTTGGGGATTTGCGATCGAGCGTATATCCTGAACGATGGTGCAATCCTGGAAGAAGGAGATCCGGCACAGATCGCCGCGAGCAAGAAGGCGCGCGAGATCTATCTCGGAGAGAAGTTCCGCCTCTAGGGCGCTGCCGCGCGGCGGGCACTGAAGTCGATGGGCCTCGAACAGAAGCTGTTCCAGAAGCTTTCCCAACAGCTGGTGATGACGCCCCAGCTGCGTCAGGCCATCAAGATCCTCCAGGTCTCGCGCACCGAGCTCGAGTCGCTGATCGAGACCGAGATCGAGGAGAATCCCGTGCTCGAGGAAGGCGTACCGGACAAGCCCGTGCTCGAGCTCGACACCGAGGAGCCGCGTGTCGACGGTGTGATGGGCGAAGCGGAGCCCGTTCCGGAAGCGCCGAAGACCGAGGCCGAGAACGCCAAGGATCTGAAAGAGATCGACTGGGGCGACTACTTCGAGACCTACGGCAACGAATTCCACGGCACGAGCCCGAACGACACCGATCGCGGCGACGACGACCGCCGGCCGTCGCTCGAGAACGTGCTGACGAAGACCCAGGATCTGCCCGGCCACCTCGAGTGGCAAGCGCGCCTGTCGACGTTCCGCCCGGAGGAAGAACGGATCGCCGGTCTGATCATCGGCAACGTGGACAATGACGGCTATCTCGGAGCCTCAGTCGTGGAGATCGCCAGTCTCGCCGACGTGGATCCGGCCGTGGTCGAGTCGGTGCTGGCCCGGATCCAGGAGTTCGACCCGCCGGGGGTGTGCGCCCGCGATCTGCGCGAGTGCCTGCTGATCCAGCTCCGCCAGCTCGGTGCCGCCGACTCGCTCGCCGCACGCATCGTGCGCGACCATCTCGATGCGCTGGAGAGCCACCGATTCGAGAAGCTCGCGCGGGACCTCGGGATTCCCGTCGAGGCCGTGGTCGAGGCGTCCAAGGTGGTGGCCTCGCTCGAGCCCAAGCCGGGTCGCAACTTCGGCGAAGGCGAAGCTCGCTACGTGACCCCCGACGTGTTCGTCACCAAGATCGGCGACGAGTACGTGATCACGCTGAACGATGACGGGCTTCCCTACCTGAGAGTCAGCAACTATTACAGGAGAATGCTAGGCTCCGATCCGTCCGGAGAAGCCAAGGGGTACATTCAAGAGAAGATGCGGGCGGCGAGCTGGCTCATCAAGAGCATCCATCAGCGGCAGCGCACGATCTCTCTGGTGACCCAATCGATCGTGAAGTTCCAGCGGGGTTTCTTGGAACGCGGGATCTCCGGCCTGAGGCCCCTGGTGCTGAAGGACGTCGCCAACGACATCGGCATGCACGAGTCGACGGTCAGCCGTGCCACCTCGAGCAAGTACGTTCACACGCCGCAGGGAACGTTCGAGCTCAAGTTCTTCTTCACGTCGAGTCTCCGCGCGGGTGGAGGCGAAGACGTCTCCTCGGAGAGCGTGAAACAGCGCATTCGCGAAATCATCCAAGGCGAGGGCGGTCGTCATCC
>CAVPWJ010000116.1:0-5732 GCA_963708955.1 uncultured delta proteobacterium | reverse complement strand
CGTGTCAGCACCCCGTCGAGATCGAAGACGGCGGCGTCGAAATGCAGGTCGATCGACATGATGAGACGTCAACCCCGCCGAGACGCGGCGGCTAGCCAGCCGCCGCCCCCGTCACGACACCCTCTTGCGCGAGGTTGATCGCTCGGATCGGGAACGGGATCACGATCCCTTCGTGCGCGTAGCGCTTGGAGAGTCGCTTGATGAACTCGTGCTTGATCAGGAAGTTGTCGACGAAGCTCTGGCCTCGCAGAATGACGGTGAAGTCGATGCTGGAGTCGCCGAACGTGTGAAAGCGGATGAACGGCTCGAACTCCGGCACGCCACCCGGTACGGAGCGCATGACGTCGGCCCCGACCTCGCAGGTAACCCGTTCCACGAGCTCGAGATCGCTCGCGTAGTGGACGCCGACCTGGACGAGCACCGCCATGTCGCGGCTCGGCAGGTCGTAGTTGGTCACGACGCTCTGCGCGAGGCGGCTGTTCGGCACCACGACGATCGCGTTCGGGAGCATGCGAATGCGGGTCGTGCGCCAGCTGATGTCGTCGACGAAGCCCTCGTCGCCGGTCTCGAGCTTGACGAAATCGCCGACGCGAATGTTGCGCGCGAGCGTCACGTGGATGCCGGCGAAGAGGTTCGTCATCGTCTCTTGCAGGCCGAGAGCGACCGCGAGACCGCCGATCCCGAGGGTCGTGAGCAGTGGGGCGATCGAGATGCCGAGCGTGTTGAGCACGACCATCGCGCCGAGGGCGAGGAGCGCCCCTCGAACGATGACCCGCGCGAGCCCCGGGACCGTCATCGGCGGCGCCGCCCTCGATCCGCCGAGTACCAAGAGCCGCACGGCGAGGTCCGATGCCCAGATCGAGATCGATAGGATCAGCGCCGTGAGCAGGGCGCCGTCGGCGAGCGATGCCAGGCGCGGCGGCAGCTCGAGGAGGCGGAACGCCACGAAGGCGCTGAGGAGAACCACCCACAGGACCGCCGGCCGCCGGAGCGACTCGACGAGCACGTCGTCGCCCATCCATGGCGTGCGCTTCATCCACAGCGCCATCCGGGCGAGCGCTCGCCTCACGATCCAGATGCCGGCGAGCGCGAGCGCGAATCCCGCCCCTACCGCCCGCGCGACCGCCAGCCACGCGTCGTCGAAAAGCATCGTCTCTTCTTGCCACGCTCGACTCCGTCGTCAAGGCGCACGCGGCTCGCCTCTACGCCGGTCCTCCGGGATGAGATCCGCTCCTCCTCATTCAGATCGGCGGACTCGGTGCGATGAGGACGTAGATCCCTTCTGAAAGACGGCTGAACCCCTCCGGGGGGGCCGGGAGGAGCCGTTGCTAGAGCTCGCTCGGCAACTTCAGTGTTTGCCCGGCCACGATGCGGGCGCGCCTCAACCCGTTGGCGCCGCGGAGCCGCTCGACGGTCGTCCCGTGAGCGCGCGCGATGTCCCACAGGGTGTCGCCGCGGCGCACCCGATACCGACGGTCGCCCGGAGAAGCCCCTTGGCGAGCCATGGTCCCCGCGCTCGAGCCGAGAGAGGCGACGTAGCGCGTGTAGCGCTTCGGGAAGATCGCCACGTGATAGTGCGGCGGGCGGCGCTCACGCGTCGCCTCGAGGACGCCTTGAACCTCGAGCGAAGCGAGCGTCTTCTTGATCCATCGCCGACACGCCGGACGCCCGCTCCGCCGGATGTCGAGAGCCATGCCGGTGCGATGAACGGAGCGCCGGTAGGCGTTGGCCGGCTGTCGCGATGCGGGACGAGTGAGGCTCGTCACGGTGAGCTTCTCGCCGCACGCTCGCCGGTACTGCCGCGCGAGTCGGTGGGCGAACGTGCGAACGGCCGGCCGCGCGACCGAGAACGAGACTCCCCGCAGCCTGAGATCGTCGTTCTCCTGCACCGGAACGAGCAGCCCGAGCGCGACGAACCGCCGGACGTCCGAAGCGCTTTCGAGCAGCGTGAAGTCGTTGCGCTGCACCCCCCTCACCTGGCGCGCGAGAGATGCCGTCGATCCGCGGAGCGTGACCTCCACTCCGGCGTCGGCTCCTGCCGAGACCAGCCACGCCGCCGTCGCAATGGCGAAGCACGCTCGGCGTCTCCACTCCCTCGCCTCCACAACCACTGCTACGAGCTCTTAGCGCCGTCGACGCTTCACTTCAACCTCGATTCGCGTTCCTTCGCATGGAGGGTCGGTGGGCGAACGGGATTTTTAGTTGGAGGTCAAAGTACCTTGTGCTTCAATCGCGAGACGTGATGCATCACGTTCTCTCAACGTCGGGCCTCGCCCTTCTCGAGCGCTTTGCGCGCTCGAACGCGGGCGCCGCTTTCGACTACGACGGGACGCTCGCCCCGATCGTGCCGGATCCGGAGTGTGCTCTCATGCGGCGACGAGCTGCTGCGCTCCCTGATCCGCATCGCGGTCGGTGATCCCAGGTCGATCCAGGAGACGTGATGAGCGGAGTCGGGCCGATGCCGGATCAGACCGGGAGCGAGGCGAGCCTCGGGCCGGTGCTCGACTTCATGCGCCTGCTCTGGGCGATCGACCATGCGCTTCAACGCGCCTCCAAACGCATGGCACTGGCGCTGGGAGCAACCGGGCCGCAGCGCCTGGTCATTCGCATCGTCGGCCGATTCCCCGGCATCTCCCCGGGGCGACTCGCGGGCATCATGCACGCCCACCCGAGCACGCTGACCGGCATCCTGCGGCGGCTCGTCGATGCGGGTCTCCTTCGACGGAGCTCGGATCCCGGGGACCGGCGGCGAGCGCTGCTTCGGCTCACGTGCAGAGGACGCGAGCTCTCGGCCCAATCCTGGGGCACCGTCGAGGGAGCGCTCCGGAGCGCTCTCCGCGACGTGTCGAAAGACGATCTCCGCCGGGCCCAATCCGTGCTCGACGGTCTGGCTCGAGAGCTGACTCGCAGGTGGCCCCAAGCGGGCGCGTCGCTGGTCGGAAAGGCCCGGAATCCGAATCG
This sequence comes from uncultured delta proteobacterium, assembly GCA_963708955.1. Classification (GTDB taxonomy): domain Bacteria; phylum Desulfobacterota; class Binatia; order JACPRU01; family JACPRU01; genus JACPRU01. The sequence goes on along the minus strand of CAVPWJ010000116.1, from coordinate 2,771 downwards.
AGGACTGGGGCGGGTCCTCGGGATTTCCTCGGGCGCCGCTCGCAAGTGAGGACGCGGCTCCCGGGGCGGCGAGCGCTGCGCGACCGACTGTGGCGCCTCTGGCCGGTCGGCCGACCGGCGAGCACGTCCCGCGTGCTGCGCCGTGAGGTGCGAGACCTCGCGCGAGCGCACGAGCAGCGCCGCCGCCAGTTGCCGCGAGCGATCTTGGTCGGCGTGCTCGCCGGACTCGCGGCCGTCGCGTTCCGTGCCACGTTGGCCGCGCTCGAGCGAGCGCGGGACGGCGCGATCGCGAACCTCGGTGCGGCGGGCGGCTGGGGATTCGTTCCCATCGTGCTCCTGACCGCCGCGGGCTCCGGTCTCGCGGTCTGGCTCGTCGCGCGTTTCGCTCCAGAAGCCTCCGGCAGCGGGATCCCGCACGTCAAGGCGGTGCTCCACGGTCTGCGGGACGTCCGTTGGGCGCGGGTCCTGGCGATCAAGTTCTCCGCGGGCGTCACCGGCATCGGCGCCGGGCTCGCGCTCGGCCGAGAAGGACCGACGGTGCAAATGGGGGCTGCCATCGGCCAGATGGTCAGCGGTTGGTTCCGATGCACGGCTCGCGAGCGGCGGACGTTGATCGCGGCGGGCGCCGGAGCCGGACTTTCGGCGGCGTTCAACGCGCCGCTCGCCGGCCTCGTGTTCGTCCTCGAGGAGCTACAGCGGAACTTCGTCCCGTCGGTCTTCGCGATCGCGCTCCTCGCTTCCGTCGTCGCGGACGTGGTGACGCGCGTCCTGCTGGGGCAGCTTCCGGTCTTCCACACCGACGTACCCTCGATACCGCCGCTCACCGCGCTTCCGGTGTCGCTCGTCATCGGCGTCGCGGCCGGCGCGCTCGGCATCCTCTTCAACCGTGGGCTGGTCGCGAGCCTCGACCTCTTTCAGCGGCTGCCGTCCCGCCGCGACTGGTTGCGGCCGCTGCTCCGCGGAGTTCTCGCGGGCGCCGTCGTCGGCGTGGTCGGGTGGTTCGCGCCTCGGATGATCGGCGGCGGTGGCGGCCTCGTCGAAGCCACGCTCGACGCCCGGGTCTCGTCGGTGGAATTGCCGCTTCACTTCGTCACGCGCTTCGTCTTGACCATGGTGAGCTACGGGTGCGGAGCCGCGGGCGGGATCTTCGCTCCCCTGCTCCTGCTCGGATCGGAGATCGGCCTCGCCATCGGCCGAATCGGCGCGCATCTCATGCCGTCTCTCGTCGCCCATCCGCGGACGTTCGCGGTCGTCGGCATGGCGGCGTACTTCAGCGCGATCGTTCGCGCGCCGCTCACGGGGATCGTCTTGATGGTCGAGATGACGGGTGACTACGAGCTCGTGCTCCCGCTGCTGGTGGCGTCGCTCACCGCCTACGGCGTCGCCGAATGGCTCGGCGACCGGCCGATCTACGAAGCACTGCTCGAGCGTGACCTGTTGCGCGGAGAGGACGCTCCCCCGCTCGAGAAGACGCTCCTCATCGAGGTGGTCGTCGCTCCGGGAACGAGGTTCGACGGCAAGCGCGTGCGCGATCTGGGGCTGCCGCCGGGATGCGTGCTGGTCACGATTCGCCGCGGCATCGCGGACGACGTGCCGACCGCGAACACTATCGTAGAGGCCGGAGACGTCCTGACGGCGGTCGTCGCGGCCGGCGACTCGAGCGCGATCGATCTGCTGCGGCGTGGGGCCGAGTCGAGCGAATGACGGCCTACGAGACGGTGATCAGGCCCGCCAGGTTGATCGAGACGCTCCGGGTGCGCGGCCCGGGGGCGAGGAGAACGATCGGCGCCGCCCCGGCGGTGACGACGACCGTGCCGCGCGGCTCGAAGGTCACTTCGATCGCGGAGGTCGTGGTCACGCTCGGAGGCAGGCTGATCGGTTGCACGTCGGACTCGGTCGCCGCCCCGCGGCGATAGAGCGCGTAGGGCTCGAACAGACCGGAGACGGGGTTCCGCCGCTCGGCGTGATAGGCGTTCGCGCCCGCGCCGAAGACCATCTTGAAGGCACCGTTCTGCGAGATCGACTTGGTCCGCAACAGGCGGAGATCGCTCACCACCTGCCGGGTCGCGACCGAGAGGCGGTGGTGAGGCAGGAGATGGGCCTGCGCGAGGGTGCCGAACGTGAAGAGAAGACCGACGATTCCGACGACGACGACCAGATCGAGAACCGTCCAGCCGCCTCGCTCTTCAAATACACGGCATCGGACCCTTGGAGTTCACTTACGTTAATCCAAGAGGATGACCCGAGGAAGCGTTGAACGTGCTGCCCGTAAAAGCGGGCAGTGACGAGGAGTCCGCGCCGTCCGAGTTTGAAGCTTTCGTCAACTCAGCCGCTTATACCGACTATCCTCCGAGAACACCTCGCGTGTCAGCGGTTGTCACCATCGAGCGTTAGAAGATGGCAGCTGTCGGAGTTCGATCCGCCGCATGCGCCGACAACGTTCACGATACGCGGGAGGCAGAAGAGCCATATGACCCCAGCACAGAAGTGAAAGCTCGTGTACGAGAAGCGACGAGAAAGAAAGAGCGCGACCTTTAGAACCGACCAACCTCCAAGCCTTCGAGGATCTGCGTACATGCGCTCTCTTCCCGAGCCCGGGAAAACGCGACAGACCCCGGCGCTCCAAGAAGCTGCGAGCCGTCGTTACTTCACTTGAAAGGTTCCGAAAGCGCCAAGTGACGCTTTTTGGCGTCGCCCGTTCGTAGAGTTGGCACGGCGGCTGCTCCTAAAAAGGGTGCACCAACAAGCATCGGTTTAAGCAATACATTGCA
>CAVPWJ010000115.1:0-4236 GCA_963708955.1 uncultured delta proteobacterium | reverse complement strand
ACTTTTTGGTCGGCACCAGCTCGGCGAGCGTCATCGCGCCGTAGGCGAGGAGCAGCGCCGCGACGTCGGCGGAGAGGTGGGTGGCGTCGGCGAGCAGCGCGAGGCTTCCCGACGCGAGGCCGCCGACGATCTCGACGATCAGGAAGACCAGAGCCAGCGCGAGCACGCTGCGCAGGCGGCGCTTGTGGTTCTCGCGGTCGCTCGTGGGTGCGGCGTCGTGCTTGTGCACCGGAGCATCCTGTTCGATCCGCCGGCGATTGCCAAGCCCGGGTCGAATTCTCCGCGCGCGAACTACGCAGCGCCGGGGGGCTCTGCTACGATCGACGCGGGTGATCCGGCTCTACCACGTCTTCAAGGTCTATCCGCCGCGTTTTGCCGCGCTCACCGACGTCTCGTTGCACGTCGAGCCGGGCGAGTTCGTATTCCTGACCGGCCCGAGCGGCGCCGGCAAGACCACGCTCCTTCGCCTGCTGCTCGGAGCCGAGACGCCGACCGGCGGACAGATCGTCATCGGCGGACGCAACATCGCCCGCCTCGGACGCGACGAGATCGCGCGGCTGCGCCGCTCGACCGGCATGGTCTTCCAGGACTCCAAGCTCCTCGCCGGTCTTCCGGTCCTGGAGAACGTCGCGCTGCCGGCGGAAGCGGCGGGAAGCTCTTCCAAGGAAGGGCGGAGCAAGGCGTTCGCGCTGCTCCGCGATCTCGGTTTGAAGGATCTGGTGCGCCGCTACCCGCGATCGCTCTCGGGCGGGGAGCAGCAGCGCGTGGCGTTCGCCCGTGCTCTGGTAAACGACCCGAAGCTGCTGCTCGCCGACGAGCCGACCGGCAACCTCGACGAAGAGTCGGCGCGGCGGATCGTCGAGCTGATGGCGCGCGCCCACGGGGGCGGAGCGACCGTTCTGGTGGCAACGCACGACCCCCATCTGATGAGCGCGGTGTCCGGCCGGCGCGTCTCGCTGCGGGTGGGGCGCGTGGTCGACGGCGAGGACGTGCCCGCGTGAGGCGTCCGCGACCGCTCTATTTCCTCCGCCGCGCGGGGGCGAATCTCCGCGGGGCGCCGCTCCCGGCCGCAGTCACGGCGGCCACCATCGCGATCGCGGCCTTCCTGTTCGGAGCCTTCCTGTTGACCGGCGAGAACGCTTACCGCGCGCTGGTCGGCTGGGCCGGTGAGGGCGATCCGCTGGTGGTGTTCACCAAGCGCGGCCTGCCCATGCCCGCGGTCGAAGCCCTGGCCCGGCGGATCGGCTCGCTACCCGAAGTCTCGCGCGTGCGCGTCACCTCGCCGGAGGACGGCTTGAGAGACTTGCGCCGCGCGCTCGGCGAAGAGGCCGACGCGCTCGAAGGCATCGATGCGCGCGAGGTGCTGCCGGCGACGATCTCGGTGGGGCTTCGCGACTCGAGCCTCGATCGGGAAACGCTCGGCCCGCTCGCCGCCCGCTTGCGGCATTTCGAAGGGGTGGACACCGTCGACTCCGAGACGGCGTGGATCGAGCGCTTCGTCAAGCTCGGCCGGGTGCTCACGTGGGCGGGCCTCGCTTGGGCGGCGATCCTGGGATTCGGCTCCCTGTTGGTGATCGGCAACTCCGCCCGGCTGGCCGCGCTCACCCGCAAGGAAGAGATCGAGGTGTTGCGGCTGGTCGGCGCTTCGGAGACCTTCATCGTGATGCCGTTCTTCCTGGAAGGCGCGATCCAAGGCCTGGCGGGATCCATCGTCGGGCTCGGTGCGCTCGCCGCCGCGTTCTTCGCGGCGCAGGGATCGCTCGCCGCTGACCCGATCTTCGCCGCGCTCTTCGGAGGAGTGCGCTTCCTCGATCCCCGCAGCCTGCTCGGCTTGGCCTTGGCCGGGCCGCTGCTCGGGGCGATCGGCAGCGCCGGCTCGGCCCGTCGGTTCCTGCGCGGGGTGGAGCTGTGAACCGCGGGACGGTGGCCTGGATCGCGTCGTTGGCGGCGCTCGGCCTGCCCGTCACGCTCGGCGCGACGGATCCAGCCGAGCGGTTGAAGGCCATGCAGCAAAGGATCGGGGAAGCGGAGAAGGAGGCGAAGTCCATCGCGGCGCAGGCCGTGGGTATGCTCGGCGACATGGACAAGCTCGATCGCTCGATCAGCAGCCGCGAGCGAAGGCTGGCCGACCTCGCGGCCGAGATCCGTGGGGCCGAAGCTCGTCAGGACGAGGCGCGCCGACGGGTGGAGGCGCTGGACGCGGAGCTGCCGCGGCTCCGCGTGCGATTCGCCGCGCGGGCGAGGGGGCTCTATCGGCTGAGCCGACGCGGTCTGGCGCCGGTCGTGTTCCAGGCGCCGCGCGATTGGGGCGAGGGCGCCCGGTATCGCCGCGGCATCGAGGCGGTGCTCGCGCACGACCATGCGCTCGTCGAGGATCTCCGCCGCAATCGCAGCGACGCCGAGGCGGCGCGCGAGCAGGCGCGGCTCGAAGCGGCCGCATTGGCCGGCCGCCGCAAGGACAGCGAGCGCGAGCTCGCGTCGCTGCGCGCCGAGCGCGTGCAGAAGCAGGTGATGCTCGCGTCGCTGCGCGCCGAGAGCGAGCAGCGCGCAAAGCTCGTCGGCGAGCTCAAGGCGTCGGCGGAGCGGCTGCGCGACTGGATCGAGAAGGAAGAGGCGTCGAAGGCAGCGCCGTTCCAACCTCCGCTGGGGGCGCAGGCGGCGCCCATGATCGCGCCGCTGCGGTCCGCGCCGCGAGACGTCGCCACGGCGCGCAACGGAGTGGAGATCCGCGCTCGCCCGGGCACGCCGATCCGGGCCGTGAAGACCGGCCGGGTGGCGTTCGCGGGGTGGTTCACGGGCTACGGAAAGATGGTGATCCTCGACCACGGCGACCACCTCTATTCCGTATACGGTTACGCGGCCGAGATCGTGGTCGAGCCCGGTCGCGTGGTCGAGGCCGGTGAAGAGATCGGCACGGTGGGCGCGACCGGGCCGGTCGCCTCGCCGAGCCTCTACTTCGAGATCCGCGATCACGGAGTCCCGCGGGATCCTGCGGTCTACATCTCCTCGCTCGCTCGGAAGTGAGCCACCACGAAGGTGCGCGCCGACAGCGGCGGGAACTCGCGTTGACTGCCTTCCGGGCCTCGGTTAAACAACCAACCGAATGCCCGATTCCGCCAGTGATCTTCTCGTCGCGCGACGGCGGAAGCTCGAGGCTTTGCGTGCACGCGGCGGTTCGGCGTTTCCGAACGACTTCGTGCCGAGCCACACCACGGCGCAGTTGCGCGCGCGCTTTGCGGAAGCGAGCGCCTCCGAGCTCGCTGCGCGCACGGACGAGGTGCGTGTCACCGGCCGGATCGTCGGCGTGCGCGACTTCGGCAACTCGCGCTGCGCGTGTTCGTTTCCGTGACGTATGTTCAAATGCTTTAACAAATCGCTGCTGCTTTACACTTAAAACCCTTTAAGTAGTGTCACTCGCCGCACTCACTTCATTATCTCCTTAATGCAGCGCGACAGACGCCCAGCCATCAATGGCCGACAACATCATCGCGTCATCAACTTCGACGACCTCGATGCCGCGCGCATCAAGTTCCTTGATCAAGTCGTCTCGCAGCATGTCGATACGAGCGCGAGATACCGAGACAACCGAAGTCTGCAACAACGTCGTTCCCGCCAAGGTCGAAGCCTCGAAGGCCCATTCGTCGCCAGCGATGTGCGGCCACCAAATGAAGACGATGGCGCAGCCTCGCGCCTCTCTACTTCATCAATGAACCGCATCGCGATCTCCAATCAGAATCACAGCCTCACCCTCAGCCCGTGCCGCGTCAAGGTTAACTTGACATAGCGGGGAAATTTTTTCGCCGCTGAAAACCGTCTTCCGCTCGCTGGCCGCGATTTTCAGCCTGATTTCCCGCTCATACGGCAACTCGAACAATCTGACGCCGCGCTTGGCCCTGGTCGCCGCCATCCTGAAACCATCGCCGCCAGAGGTCCTTGTCTTTCCGCGTGTCGCGGAATAAATGCGCGACGCTCGGCCAATGTATCTGCACATTGTCCCATTCGCTGCCTTGCGCCATGTAACTCGTGAAGGCGCAACCAAATCGAAGCTCAACCGGCGGAGAGCCTCGTTCATGTTTTTGGTGTCGAAATGTCCTGCCGTCTTCTAGCTTAAAGGACGAGATAAAAATCGCAGTGCTGTCTATCGCCTCGAAGTCATGATTGCCGCGATATATAAGTTCCGCGTTGTTGTAGCATCCCATGGCGATATGATCCCTGTCGTTAGATCGCACGACAACA